>NZ_KB906164.1:0-370000 GCF_000381205.1 Thioalkalivibrio sp. ALE11
CCCTTCCCCGGAAGGGCTGACCCTCGCCCGTAGAGAAGGGCAGCTCCGCGACGAAGTGAAGTCCGGTCGGTAACCAACCCGCGTATATCAGAGTGATCCACCGTCGCAATCCGCTTCTCGTGCCCTGCCTCGAAGGCATGGAAAACAGGAGGTCTCGATCGAACACTACAGCCAGCCGTTGACAGGTCAATCCATATCAGGAGCCTGCTTGCAGGCGAAAGGGGCAGGTGGGCGGGCTCGGAAGAAGGCCCGCCCGGATGGCGCGTCAGCCGTGGGTGCCGCTGCGCGGTTGCGCGCCGGCGGCGTCGCCGGTCGGTTCCTGGTACACCAGGTCGAGCGCCTTGGCCGCCGCCACTTCGTTGAAACGGCGGTTCGGCAGGTTGTGCGGCGACGACTTGATGGTGTCGATGTCGTCCGCCGACTCGGCGAGGATGCAGGCCATGGCCTCGACGAAGGCGTCCAGGGTCTCCTTCGACTCGGTCTCGGTCGGCTCCACCAGCAGGCATTCCGGCACCAGCAGCGGGAAGTAGGTGGTGGGCGCATGGAACCCGTGATCCAGCAGCCGCTTGGCCACGTCTCCGGCGGTCAGGCCGGTCTCCTTCGCCTGCTTCTTCAGCGTGACGATGAACTCGTGGGTTGCACGGCGTTCCGGATAGGCCAGATCAAATCCGGCGGCCCTGAGCTCGCTCGCGAGGTAGTTGGCGTTGAGGGTCGCGAACTCGGCGACCCGAACCATGCCCTCGCGACCCAGCATGCGCATGTACACATAGGCACGCAGCAGCACGCCGGGGTTGCCCATGAACGCGGACAGCCGGCCGATGGTCTCGGGCCGGTCGGCCTCGTCGGCCAGGCGGTAGCCGCCCTGCCCGTCTTCTTCCACATGCGGCACCGGCATGTACGGCAGCAACCGCTCGCCCACGCCCACCGCGCCGGAGCCCGGACCGCCCCCGCCGTGCGGCGTGGAGAAGGTCTTGTGCAGGTTCATGTGGATCACGTCGAAGCCCATGTCGCCCGGGCGCACCTTGCCGAGGATGGCGTTGAGGTTGGCGCCGTCGTAATACAGCAGGCCGCCGGCGTCGTGCACGATCTTCGCGATCTCCTCGATGCGGCGCTCGAACACGCCCACGGTGGACGGATTGGTGAGCATGATACCGGCGGTCTGCGGACCGACGGCCTCCTTGAGTGCCTCGAGGTTCACGTCCCCGGTCTCGTCGGTGGGGATCTCGCGCACCTCGTAGCCGCACATGATCGCGGTGGCCGGGTTGGTACCGTGCGCGGCGTCGGGGACGATGATCTCGCGACGCTCGGTGTCGCCGCGGGCATCATGGTAGGCGCGGATCATGGCCACGCCGGTGAACTCGCCCTGCGCGCCCGCCATCGGCGCCAGCGACACGCCCTGCATGCCGGTGACCTCGCGCAGCATCTCCTGCAGCTCGTACATGGTCTGCAGGAAGCCCTGGCTGTGGCTGGCCGGGGCCAGCGGATGGCGGTTCAGGAACCCGGGCAGCATCGCCAGGCTGTTACAGGCGCGCGGGTTGTATTTCATCGTGCACGAGCCCAGCGGATAGAACTCGGTGTCGATGGAGAAATTCTTCTGCGACAGCCGCGTGTAGTGACGCACCACGTCCAGCTCCGAGGCGGCCGGCAGGCCGGGCGCCGACTTCCGCCGCAGGTGCGCGGGGATGGCCGTGGCCGCGTGTTCCTGCGGCGCCTGGGCCACGGCGGAGCGACCGGCGTGGGAATGTTCGAAGATCAGCTTGGTTTCCGTGGTGTTCATGGCGGTTTCTCGCTTCGGTATTCGGGTAGACGGCGCGCCCCGGCGGATCTGCACCGCGCGGGGCGCGCCGGAGGCCTGTCGCGTTACTGGGTGGGGCTCAGCGTCGCCCGGTCGTCCAGCGCGGCGAAGACCGCGTCGTAGTCGGGTTCGTCGCCGATCTCGGGGACCAGCTGGGCATGCATCACCAGATTGTCGGCATCCAGCACCAGCATCGCGCGGGCGGTGATCCCGGCCAGCGGTCCGTCCTGGATCAGCACGCCGTAGTCCTTGGCGAAATTGCGATCGCGCATCATCGACAGCACCGTGACGCGCTCCAGCCCCTCCACGGAGCAGAAACGGTCCATCGCGAAGGGCAGATCGGCGGAGACGATGAGTGCATGCACGTCGGGGCGCTGTTCGACGAACTGGTTGATCTTCTTGGTCGACTCGGCACACACCGGCGTGTCGAGACTGGGCACGATGTAGATCATCTTGCGCTTGTCGCCGAAATCGGCGAGCGAGACATCATTGAGGTCCTTGCCCGTCAGGTTGAAGTCCGGAGCCGGCGAACCCACATGGGGCAGGTCGCCGTTGGTGTGGATCGTGTTGCCCTCTAGCTTGGTCTCGGCCATGTCAGCCTCCTCGGCGGTTGGGGTATGGCACGTCGCGTGGAGTGACTCCCCGCTCAGGCCGCGCGGGCCTGCTCGCAGGCAGCCACGTACTGCTCCAGATCGTTCTCGTTCTTGGTCTCGGTGACGCAGGCCAGCACGCAGCCATCCAGCGCCGGGTAGTCGCGCCCCAGGTCGTGCCCGGCGAGCACGCCGGCGTCGGCCATCGCCTGCAGCTGCCCGGCGGCATTGCCGCCGAAGTCCAGCGCCACCTCGTGGAAGTATTCGCCGGTGAAGCGCGGCTTGATGCCCTTCGCGGCGAGCTTTTCCACCAGGGCATGGGTGTTGGCGTAGCAGGCCTCGGCCACCCGGGTCAGCCCTTCGTCGCCCAGCATGGACATGTGGATGGTCGCGGCCGTCACCACCAGGCCCTGGTTGGTGCAGATGTTGGAGGTGGCCTTGGAGCGGCGGATGTGCTGCTCGCGGGCCTGCAGCGTCAGGACGAAGCCCGGCTTGCCGTCGGCGTCCTCGGCGCGCCCGACGATGCGCCCCGGCATCTGCCGGATGTGCTTCTTGCGCGTGGTCATGAACCCGAAATACGGCCCTCCGGAGGACAGCGGCGCGCCCAGCGGCTGGCCCTCGCCCACGGCGATGTCCGCGCCCTGGCTGCCCCACTCGCCCGGCGGCTTCAGCAGCGCCAGCGAGACCGGATTGACCACGCCGATGACCGGGATCTCGCGCTCTTCGGCCCAGCCGGTCAGGCCGTCCACATCCTCGAGGATGCCGAAGAAGTTCGGCTGGCTGATGATCATCGCGGTGATGTCGTCGTCGGCGTGCGCGGCCAGCGCCTCCACCGGGGTCTGCCCGGTGGTCTCGTCGAACGGGACCTCGATCAGCTCGATGCCCTGATTGCCGATCAGGGTGTCGATCACGCGGCGGTACACCGGATTCAGCGCACCCGGGACCAGCACCCGCTTGCTCTTCGACCGGCGGTTGACGCGCACTGCCATCAGCACGGCCTCGGCCAGCGCGGAGGCACCGTCATACAGCGAGGCGTTGGAGGCCTCCATGCCGGTCAGACGGGCCATCATGGTCTGGTACTCGTAGATCAGCTGCAGCGTGCCCTGCGACGCCTCGGCCTGGTAGGGCGTGTAGGCGCTGTAGTACTCGCCGCGGGTGGCGATCTGCCACACGGCCGCCGGGATGTGGTGCTCGTACGCCCCGGCGCCAATGAAATTCGAGGGCATGCCGTCGCGGGCGGCCCGCTCCTGCATCAGGCGGGAGATCCCCATTTCGTTGAGACCCTCGGGGATGCCCTCCAGCGGTGGCGCGCGCAGCCCGGCCGGGATCTCGTCGAACAGATCCTCCACGGAATCGGCGCCGATGGACTCGAGCATCGAACGGATGTCTTCTTCGGTATGCGGGATAAACGGCATGACTTTCTCGCTTTCGCTGACGCGAAGTTCTTCGGCGGCGCCCCGGTGCCAGTCGGACACCGGGGTACGGCCGCCACCGGTGGCTTCAGGATTCGGCTTCGACGTGCGCGGCGTAGGCGTCCGCGTCCATCAGGCCGTCCAGCTCGCCGGCATCCGCCGGCTTCATGCGGAACAGCCAGCCATCCTCGAAGGGCGACTCGTTGACCTTCTCGGGGCTGTCTTCCAGCTCCGCGTTGGTCTCGGTCACCTCGCCCGTGATCGGGGCGTAGATGTCGGAGGCGGCCTTGACCGACTCGACCGTGGCACAGGCCGCGCCGGCCTCCAGGCTGCTGCCGGCCTCGGGGGCCTCGACGAACACCAGATCACCCAGCAGCTCCTGCGCGTGATCGGTGATGCCGATGGTCACGGTGCCGTCGTCTTCGGTACGAACCCATTCATGGCTCCTGGTGTATTTCAGGTCCTTCGGTGCTTCGCTCATGACGTCATCCTTATAGCGTTATAGCGTTGAAACCCGGGTACGCAGTGTGCCACTGCGCGTTGCCATTGTACGTCCCGTATCAGGCGGAAGGCAGTTCGATCTGCGGCTCGCCGTTGCGCACGAACACCGGGCGCACGACCCGCACCGGCAGGTGCTTCCCGCGGATCTCCGCCTCCAGGCGCTCGGCATCGGCCGCGGCGGCCGGCACCCGCGCGAAGCCGACGGACACGCCCAGGCTGGGCGCGAAGCTGCCCGAGGTCACCTCGCCGTCGCCGGCGTCGGTCACGATACGCGTCCCGCCGCGCAGCACGCCGCGGCCTTCCAGCACCACGCCCACCAGGCGCTGCTGCACGCCCGCGGCCTTCTCGCGTTCGATGGCCGCACGACCGATGAAATCACGCTCGGCATCCTTCAGCGCCACGGTCCAGCCGAGGTTGGCGGTCAGCGGACTGGTGTCGGCATCCATGTCGGTGCCGTAGAGATTCATCCCGGCCTCCAGGCGCAGTGTGTCACGCGCACCCAGACCGATGGGGTCGACCCCGGCATCCAGCAGCGCCTGCCAGAAGCCCTCGGCCTCCGCGGCCGGCAGCATCACCTCGAAGCCGTCTTCGCCGGTGTAGCCGGTGCGCGCGACGAACCACTGGTCGTTCCACAGCGCGGAGAACGGCTTGAGCTCGCCCGCGCCGCGCAGGTCTTCCGGCAGCAGCGGCAGCGTCTTCGCCACCGCCTCGGGGCCCTGCACCGCGATCAGGGCGAATTCCGGGCGCGGCTCCACGCGGACGTCAAAGTCCTGCGCCACGGACTGCATGTGGGCGATGTCGCCCTCGGCGGTGCCCGCGTTGACCACCGCGCGATAGGTGTCCCCGCCCAGCCAGTAGATGATCAGGTCGTCGATCACGCCGCCGCGCTCGTTCAGCATGCAGCTGTACAGCGCGCGGCCTTCGGTCTTCAGTTTGGCCACGTCGTTGGCCAGCAGATAGCGCAGGAAGGCCTGCGCCTGCGGGCCGTGGATGTCGACCACGCGCATGTGCGAAACATCGAACATGCCGGCGCCGGCGCGCACCTTCTTGTGCTCTTCCATCTGCGAGCCGTAATGCAGCGGCATCTCCCAGCCGGCGAAATCGACCAGCTTGGCGCCGGCGCGTTCGTGGGCGGCATGGAGCGGGGTTTTCTTCAGCGTCATGCTTTTCGTCCTGCAGTTGTTCCGGCGTCGATGGCGTCGCGGTCATCCGCGCATAAAAAAAGGGCGGCCGGCAGGATTAACTGCCGGCCGCCCCTCTGTCCTGAAACCTGAGAGTTTGCGCGCCCCGCGGTCCTTGTGGACCCGGGCGATCGCCCCCTTCGGTGGGCCGTCTGCCGGCCGCTCTCCAGAGTTCGCCGTTTCATCATCCCGGTCCTGAAGCCTGAGCGATTCCGGGCGGATGTTGCGCCTTCGGCGTCTGCGGCGCGCACCCGAGGCGCGGCGCGGCAGAACTCTTCCAGGACGATGTGCGGAGCTTTCGTGCCCCGCTGGCGTGGAATCAATTATAGGCGATCCGGCGCCGGAACCCAATGCCCCGGTTCATGCCGGGTATATGAAATCCGGTCCATGGATCAGCGGCGGATGCCGTCCAGCCCGAACGCGCGCAGCGCGAGCTGGCGCTTGACCGGGACCAGCCCGTTCACCAGCCGCACCCCGGCGCCGCGCAGCTCCGGCAGACCGGCACGGCGGGTGCCGAACAGCAGGCGGAAGCCGTCCATCGCGCGCTGCATCATCGCGTTCTCCGGGCGCCGCGCGCGGGTGTAGGCGCGCAGGCCGCGCGGATCACCGGGATCGCGCCGGTTGGGGCCGGCCAGCTGGCGCAGCAGGGCATCCACGTCGGCCAGACCGAGATTGAGCCCCTGCCCTGCCAGCGGGTGGATGGTGTGCGCCGCATCCCCGGCCAGCACCACGCGGCCGGAGAAGTAGTCCCGCGCATGCCGCGCCACCAGCGGGAAGCTGGCGCGCGGCGAGGTGCCGGTCACCGGGCCGGGACCGCCATCGATCGCCGCCGACAGCGCGTCGATGAATGCGCCATCGTCCATCGCCATCACGTCATCGGCCTCGATCTCCGGCAGCGACCAGACGATCGAGCAGCGCCCGTCACCCAACGGCAGGAAGGCCAGGATGCGCTCGTCGTCGAAACGCTGCCAGGCGGTGTCGCCGTGCCCCTGCGCGGTCTCCACCGTGGCCACCACGCCGCGCGCGTGATACGGGCGCTCGTCCACTGCGATCCCCGCACGTTCGCGCAGGGCCGAACGTGCCCCGTCGGCCGCCACCACCAGGCGCGCCGAGGCCAGCGGCGCATGCCCCTCGGCGTAGACATCCACGCGGTCGGGCCGCAGGTCCACGCTGCGCCACGCCGTCTCCGGCCACAGCGCCACGCCGCGCTCGCGCAGGGCCTGCCACAGCACCGCCTCCAGCGCCGCGTTCTCCACCGTCCAGCCGAGTTCGGGCACGCCCAGGTCATCCGCGTCGAAGCGGATATGCGCGGGGCCGTGCGCATCCCACACCTGCATGCCGGAGAAGGCATGGGCGCGGTTGGCCGCCAGGGCCTCCTGCACGCCCAGACGATCCAGCAGGCCCATGGCCGCGGCGTTGAGCGTGACCACCCGGGTCACCGGCGCGGTCGCCGGATCGAACGCCGGTGCCGGTCCGCGCTCCAGCACCGCCACCCGCATGCCCGCGCGGGCGCAGCACAGGGCGGTGGCCAGGCCGGTGGCGCCACCGCCGACCACCAGCACGTCCAGCGGCTCGCCGGCGCGCGTCATGCCCGCGCCTCCGGCAGTCGCGACAGGGTATGCCGCGGCACCGGCCGCAGCCCCATCGCCCCGCGCGCGAAGGCATCGCGCAGCGGCGGCACCCGGTCGACCGTCATCATGCCCAGTCCCAGGGCATGGCCCAGCAGCCCGTCAACATGGCGCATCCCGCGGGCGAGGAAATCGGTCACCCCGACGATGCGGCGGATGTCGCCCTCGCGCCGGCGCGCCCAGGCCTCCAGCACGTGCCGCCCGCCGGGATCGGCCACGAACGCGGGGCGCCCGTCGGGCTGCGCGCCCTCGCGCAGTACGCCCAGCAGATCGGCCACGTCGCGCAGCGCCAGGTTCAGCCCCTGCCCCGCCACCGGATGCACCGAGTGGGCGGCGTTGCCCAGCAGCAGCGCGCGCTCGGCGAACGGCTGCGGCGCATGCATCCGCTGCAGCGGGAAACGCAGCACGCCCCCGGCGGGGTGCAGCCGCCCCAGCGCCCAGCCGAAGCGTTCCTGCAACGCCGCCATGCGCGCCGATTCATCCAGTTCCAGGCGGGCGTCACAGACCTCCGGCGGGGCGACCCAGACCACGTTCATGCGCCCGTCGGCCTGCGGCAGCAGCGCCAGCGGCCCCTCGTCGGTAAAGCGTTCGAAAGCCTCGCCGTCATGCGCACGCGAGGGCCGCACGTCGAACACCAGGGCATCGGCATCGTAGCGATGGCGCTGCACCGGGATGCCCAGCGCCTCGCGGGTCGGCGAGCCGACGCCGTCGGCGGCGATCAGCAGGCGCGCGCGGCAGGACCACGCCCCGTCGGGACCCTCCAGGTGCAGGCGGCGCGCGCCGTCCGCAGCGGCCTCCACACCCGCCAGCGTGGTGGCGTGATGACTGGCCACCCCCGCCGCATCCCGGGCCCGCGCCAGCAGGGGATCCAGCGCCGCGGCCGGCACCACCTGACCCAGGGCCTCGCGGCCCATCTGCGCGGCATCCATGCGCACCCGGCCCAGCCCGCCGCGGCGGCTGACCACGATGCGCCGGATGGGCGCGGCCGTGGTCGCCAGCTCCGCCCAGTAGCCGAGATCGTCCAGCAGGGTCACCGAGCCGGCCGCCAGGGCATAGCCACGGGTGTCCTCGCGCGGGACGGCCGGATCCGGCGCCGGGCCGCGTTCGAACAGCCTTACCGTGTAGCCGGCGCGCGCCAGGGTACAGGCCATCAGCCCGCCCACCGGCCCGCCGCCGACCACGGCGATATCGGTCTCGGTTTGCGTTTGTGTTCCGCGATTCACGGTGGCCTCCATGCGCCTCCCTCTGCCCCGGTTTCAGCGACGCCCGGCCGCGCCGTCGGCCATGCAGGCCTCGATGGCCTCCACGGTCTTCGGGCAGGCCTCGGTCAGCACCTCGTGCCCGTCGCGGGTCACGGCCACGTCGTCCTCGATACGCACGCCGATCCCGCGCAGGTCCTCCGGGGCCTCGCAGTACGGGCCGAAATACAGCCCGGGCTCGACGGTCATCACCATCCCCGGCTCCAGCTGCCGCCAGGCCTCGCCCACGCGGTACTCGCCCACATCGTGCACATCCAGCCCGAGCCAGTGACCGGTACGGTGCATGAAGAACGGGCGATACGCCTCGTCCTCGATCAGCGCATCCAGCTCGCCCTCGAGCACGCCCAGATCCCGCAGCCCGCGGGTCAGCTCGCGCACTGCGACGTCGTGCGGATCGTTCCAGTGGTGTCCGGGCCGCACCGCGTCGATGGCGGCGCGCTGCGCATCCAGCACGATCTCGTAGACCTCGCGCTGACGCCCGCCGAAGCGCCCGCCCACCGGGAAGGTGCGGGTGATGTCCGAGGCATAGCCGCGGTGCTCGCAACCGGCGTCGATCAGCAGCAGGTCGCCGTCGCGCAGCACGTCGCGGTTCTCGATGTAGTGCAGGATGCAGCCGTTCTCGCCGCCGCCGACGATGGACGGATACGCCGCCTCGGTGCCGTGGCGATGGAACTCGTGGGTGATCTCGGCGGCCACCTGGTATTCGGTCATGCCCGGGCGGCAGGCCTGCATCGCGCGCCGGTGCGCCCCCACCGAGATCGCCGCGGCATGGCGCATCATCTTCAGTTCCGGGGCCTTCTTGAACAGGCGCTGCTCGTGCAGGTGGTGTTCCAGCGCGGCGAACTCGTGCGGCACCCGCACCCCGCTGCGCGCCGCGCGCCGGCGCACCTGCTGCAGCCAGCCGAACAGCCGCCGGTCGAAGCCTTCGTCGCGGCCGAACGGCGCGCACAGCTCGCGGCGGTTCTCCATCAGTCCGGGCAGGATCTCGTCGATGTCGTCCACCGGGAAGGCGCAGTCGGCCCCGAAGTGCTCCATCGCCCCGTCGGGCCCCGCGCGGCGCCCGGTCCAGGTCTCCATCTTCGGGTCCCGATCGCGGCAGAACAGGATGTATTCGCCGGCCTCGCGCCCCGGGGCCAGCACCGCGATGGCGTCCGGTTCCTCGAAATCGGTCAGATAGAGGAAATCGGAGTTCTGCCGGAACGGGTACTCGACGTCGCGGTTGCGGGTGGTCTCCACCGCGCCCGGGATCACGATCAGGGCATCGCGCCCGGCCGCGCGCATCAGGCGCTGGCGGCGACGGGCCAGCTCACCGGCGGGGATCTGCGGCGCGCGGCTCATTGCATCGGGATCCGGGTCGGGTTCTCGGGGGCCAGCTCGTCGGCGATCAGCAGCACGCCCACGCGCACGTATTCGGACAGCTCCTCGAAGTCCGTCTCCGAGGCCTCGCTGTCCTCCGGTTCGGGGTCCATGCGCGCGATCTCGGCCAGATCCCGCAGGATCTCCGCCGACTCGGCCGACGGCTTGAGCCCGCCCAGCCGCGGTGTCTGTCCCAGCCCGCTGATGAAGCCGTCGGCCCATTCCGACAGCGCCTGGGCGCGGGTCTCGATCTCCGCATCCTCCGGCACCAGCGGGGCAAAACCGAGCTCGATGTCGTACAGCTGCGCCAGCAGGTGCCGGCGCAGCTCGTCCACCAGCCGGTCGAATGCCTCGGCGGGGTTCTCGGTCAGCGGCAGCGCCTCGCCCAGCGACTTGATCAGCAGGTCATTGCCGGCCTCGGGGTCCGCCACCAGGCAGCCGGTGATCAGGCCATGGGCCGAGGCCGGCGTCTGCGCGAACCCCATGGTGCGCAGGCCGTGGGCCAGGCGTTCTTCCCAGGACTGCGCCATCAGAAGGCCTCCAGGCGGGCTTCGTAGGGAAACAGCAGAAAGCGGTAAAGATCATCGCCCATCTGCAGATGGGTGAACTGCGGCTCGCCCAGGCGGATCTCGCTGGAACCGGTCGCGGACAGCGCCGTCAGGCCGAAGCGCTTGTCGCGGACCAGGTCCTCCAGCAGCTGTTCCAGTTCGCCGCGCGGGATCGTGCCGGTGTTGTCCACCACCCGACACGGCTTGCCGTTGTGGGCCGTGCCTTCGATGATCGTGGCGTCGGGTGCGGGTTCGGGAGGCTGTGTCATGGGTCATATTCTGGCCACCCCCTGCGCGGGTCGCAACACAACCCGCCGGTGTTTCGGTTGACGGTTCCGTCGACCCCCTCCTAGACTCCGGGATTCAGGGACTTCGCTCCCGTTTTTCAAGCCCGAGGCCCGCCCCGCCATGTCCGACAGCGCTTCTTCCGGCAGCCACGCGCCCGACGCCCTCGACCGTCTCGAGGCCGCGATCCTGCGACTGCTGGACGACAACGCCGAACTGCGTGAGGAAAACCGGGCGCTGCACGAACAGGTGCGCCAGCTGCGTACCGAACGTGCGACCTACCGCGAACGCAACGAGCAGGCCCGCCACCGGGTCGAGACCATGATCGCCCGCCTGCGGGCGATGGAGCAGTCCGAATGAGCCAGTCTTCCGAACCGGTCCGCATCACCATCATGGGCAAGGAGTACCACGTCGCCTGCCCGCCCGAGGAGCGCGCCGACCTGTTCGCCTCCGCGTCCCTGATCGACGAGCGCATGCGCGAACTGCGCGACGGCGGGCGCGTGGTCGGGGCCGAGCGCATCGCGGTGATGGTCGCGCTCAACCTCGCCCACGAAAAGCTCGAGTGCCAGGAAGAGCTGGAACGGATGAAAAAGGGCGGGGCCGACGCCCCCGAACGCCTGCATGCGCTGGCCGAACGCATCGAGCAGAACCTCGGACGCGAGAGCGACACCCGGCCCAATCCGGAGACCGGCAGGCCGCCGCAGTCCTGAGCGGCGACCCGACCGGAGTTTGCCCGCCTGCCCGAAACTTTTGCACGGCGCTTGAGCATTCCCCCCGCATCTGGTCCATAATGATCCCGGACGCGTCGCTGCGGCGTTCGAACGTGGCCGGGTGGTACCCTTGAGCCTTAATGCAACACCCAGGGACCGAGTTCTTCCGTTTCGCTGTGCAGGTCCGCCCCCGAGCGGAAAGCCTAAAGATCCGGAGACTTCTCCCACCTGAACCGCTGGTTCAAGGTCGAAGGCCACGACGGCGCCTGCGGGGCGCGTCCTCTCTTTTTTCCCTGCCGATCCCCATGACCCCCACGGCCATGCCCACCACCGCGCACGCCCCCGATATCGACGCCCTCGCCCGCGAGGACGCCCGCCGGCTCCGGCGCGAGCTGCGCCGTCGCCGTGCGGCCCTGTCCGATGCCCGGCTGGCCGAGCACAACCGCGCGATCAGCGGTCACCTGCTGAAATGGCTGGAACGCTGGCAGCCGCGCTGCGTCGGGGCCTATCGCGGCCTGCGCGGCGAAGTCGACCTGACCGCGCTGACCTGCGCCCTGGCCAGCCGCGGCACCCGCATCGCCCTGCCGGTGATGGACACCCGCCGCGACGGCCGCATGCATTTCCACGAATGGCATCCCGAAGACCGCCTGTGCCACAACGGCTTCGGCATCGCCGAGCCCTGTCCCGGCGCGCCGCGCGTCTGGCGCCGCGAGATGCAGGTGGTGCTGATGCCGCTGGTCGCCTTCGACCGCCACGGCAACCGCATGGGCATGGGCGCCGGCTACTACGACCGCTACTTCGCCCGGCGGCGCTTCGGCATCCACCGCCCGCGCCTGATCGGCGTGGCCCATGGCCTGCAGCAGGTCGAGGCCCTGCCGGTGCAGCCCTGGGACGTGCCACTGGATGCCGTGGTCACCGAGACCGGCTGGCATGTATTCCCCCGGCACGGACAGGCCACTGCTACCCTGCAGACACCTGACAACGACTGATTCAAGGAACGCGACGACATGGGCTACTGGCTGATGAAATCCGAACCCGACGAGTTCGGCATCGACGATCTCGAACGCGTGGGCGTGGAGCCCTGGGACGGGATCCGCAACTACCAGGTGCGCAACATGATGCGCGACGAGATGAAGAAGGGCGATCTCGCCTTCTTCTACCACTCCAATGCCAAACCGCCGGGCATCGTCGGCATCATGCGCATCGAGAACGAGGCCTACCCGGACTCCTGCGCGTTCGATCCCGAGGACAAGCACTACGACCCGAAGAGCGATCCCGACAACCCGCGCTGGCTGCGGGTGGACGTCGCCTTCGAGGAGAAATTCGACGACATCCTCACCCTCGACTGGCTCAAGCAGCAGCCCGAACTGGCCGACTGCCCGCTGGTGCGCCGCGGCAACCGGCTGTCGGTGATGCCGCTGACCGAGGACCAGTGGGACTTCATCCTCGCCAACGCGAAACGCGGACAGACCCGGGGCGGAACAAACCGGGGCTCCGCCTGATGGCGACGCTCTACCACTTCGCCCACGACCCCAAGGCCGACCGCATCCGCCTGGCCTGCGGGTACAAGGGCGCGGCGCTCGAGACCCGCGCGGTGGACTGGTTCGACGACGAGACCTTCTTCGAGCTGGGCATCGCGCGGCAGTCCCCGGTGCTCGCCACCGACGACAGCGCCCTGCATACCGACACCACGGCGGCCCTGCGCGCGATCGACGAGCTGTTCCCGAGCGGCGAACCGCTGTCCGCGGGGATCATCGCCGAAGATGCCTGGCAGGCCCTGCTCGACTGGCGTGCCCGCGTGGACGTCGTGCTCGAACGCCTGTACGCCCCGCTCGCCCCCGGCTACCACGGCATCGGCGAGGACGCCGATGCCCTCGCCGACTTCAAGGCGAACGTGGAACACCGCTTCGGCATGAGCGTGGAGGAACTCGCCAACGACCGCTACGACGGCTACCAGCAGCTGGCCCGGCTGAGCCGCCTGCCGGAACTGGCCCGCCACCTGGCCGCCAATGGTTTCTATCTCGGCCACCCGTCCATCGCCGACTGCGTGATCGCCGCCGACCTCTACCCGCTGCAGATGCACGACGGCATCAACCTGCCGGTGGACATGATGTACTACCTGCGCCGGGTCGAGGAGACTTTCGCCACCCGGCTCGACGCCCAGTGGCTCGCCCGCTGAACCACCCCGACCAGCGCCGCGTCATTTCCGCGCCAGCTCCCGGGTGCGCAACCTCGCCATCGAGGGCTACCACAGCGAGAAGCTGAGCGGATTGCCGGGAAGCATGGACAGGACTAGTATTGATCCTGACTACCATTCCCATGGAGGATTCCCATGGAAGTCGTGAACGTTAGCGGCCTCAAGAACAATCCCACCGGCGCCCTGCGCAAGTCCCACGAAACGCCGGTGGTGGTCATGAACCGGGACCGTCCCGATGCCCTCATCCTGGGATTGAACGATGCGGGGGAACTCGACGCGCCGGGTGTCAAGGTGGCCCTGGCCACCGCCCTGTTCCGTGACGGGCACCTCTCCCTGGCGCGTGCGGCACGTCTCGCCGAGTTCGCCACGGCCGACTTCGCGCGCCATCTTTCCCGGCTCGGGATTCCCGTCGTGGACCTGAATGGCACGGAAGCGGACCACGACATGGATACCCTCGACGAATGGCTCGCCTCGTCCTGAGCGACGCCAGCCCTTTGATCGGGCTTTCGTTCGTCGATGGGCTGGAATGGTTGCCCCGTCTGTTCGGGACGGTCGGGATTCCGGAGGAAGTCGCCCGCGAGGTGCTGCCCGGCCAGGGAAGGCCCGGAGAATCCGCCATCGCCGCCGCGCTGGACGCCGGCTGGCTGTGCCTCCGGGAAGGGCCGCGCTCGTCGACACCGTTACCCGAACTGGATGAAGGCGAAGCAGCCTGTATCCGGATGGCCCTCGGCCACGATGAACCCGCCCTGGTGCTCATGGATGAACGGATGGGCCGCGCCCTTGCCCTTGAGGCCGGTATTCGTGTGGCGGGGACCGCCGCCGTGATCGGGATGGCGCGCCGCCAGGGTCTGATCCCGTCCGCGCGCGCGGTTTTCGAACGGCTTCACCAATCGGAGTTTCGCATCGCGGCCGACGTCATACGTACGGTGCTTGACCGCGTCGGCGAAAGCGAAGGCGAACAGGGCAGGGGCGCTGGTCGCTGACTGGTCCGTCCTCGGGGACAGCGAGGCGCACTGCGTCGCCGGTGGGACCGGGGCGCGCTCCTGGCGGAGCGACTAAGCCACCCGGCTCGACGCCCAGTGGCTCGCCCGTTGAACCACCCCGCCCCGCCCTCTTCGCGGCCAGGGCCGCTCCCACAGCACCGGTGCCCGCCCACTCCTTGACAGCCCACCCCTTGTGGGAGCGTGCTCGCACGCGAAGCCCCCGTCTTCCCGCCCCGCATCGCAACCCGTACGATGGAACAACAAGCGCGGCGTCACCCGGAAACAGGAGGCAGACACCCATGCCGGACCCGGCTACCCGAGACGCAACCTACGAAGACCTCCTCCAGGTCGAGGACCACCTGGTGGCGGAGCTCATTCATGGGCAGCTTGTCACCACCCCCCGACCAGCGCCGCGTCATGCCCGCGCCAGCTCCCTGCTGGGCGTAGAGCTCGGAGGACCATACGACAAGGGGCATGGCGGCCCTGGCGGCTGGTGGATCTTCGACGAACCCGAAGTGCACCTGGGCCGCCATGTGCTGGTCCCCGACCTGGCCGGCTGGCGCCGCGAACGGATGCCCGGCCTGCCCGAGACCGCCTGGTTCGAGCTGGCCCCCGACTGGGTCTGCGAAGTCCTCTCCGAATCCACCGCCCGGGTTGACCGGGTGGAAAAACTGCCCGTGTACGCCGCCCACGGTGTCGGCCACGTCTGGCTCGTCGACCCCGTGCTCCGCACCCTGGAGGCCTATGCCAACCACGAAGGCCACTGGCTCCTGCTCAATGCGTTCGAAAACGACGACCCCGTGTCCGTCGCCCCCTTCGATGCCGTCACCATCCCCCTCGGCGGACTCTGGGCCGACTGACGCCCCCACCCGCACTTCACTCGACCCGGAGACCCCGGGGCCTGGTGGGCCCGGGGCCTGGTGGGAGCGTGCTCGCACGCGAACAATCGGCTTCCCTCACCCGGGGTTCTTCCCCGCCCACCCCGTACTCCCACAACTCCCACAACTCCCACCAGAGGCCCGACGAACCTTCATAAAGACCTGTTTATTCGGCACTTTCCGACTCAATCTCTCTGATTCTGCCGAAGATTTAGACTGATTCCAATCCATTTTTTGTGGTTTTCATCACAAAAACACATAATCGATATTGTTTCAGCCGGGGGCGCCGATAATATCCCCAATCAGGAACAGGGAAGTTCCAACCGAAAGGGCCGATCAACAGGGATGTTGTTCGGTCTTTTCTCTTTTTCACACCCCGACAGCGTGCCGGATCGGCCAGGGGGCTGGCCTCCTACGTGCCGACTACCCGAAGCGATAGCCGACTACCCGAAGCGGTAGTGCTTGCGGATGTCCCGGTGGATCTCCCAGGTGCAGCCCATGCCTGCCGGGAAGGTCACCAGATCGCCCTCGCCGACCGTCACCGGCTCGCCATCCTCCGGCGTCACCGTCACCTGCCCCTCGAGGATGTAACAGGTCTCCGTCTCGTCGTAATGCCACGGGAAGCGGGACGCCTCCTTCTCCCACACCGGCCAGTCGAACACGCCCAGTGCGTCCAGCCGGTCGCGCTCCGGCCGATGTTCCACTTCGATCTTCATGTTGCCTCCTCGGATTGTTTCGTTCGTTCTGACCGGTCGGGATGAATGCTGCACCGCGACGGCGGCCATCGTAGCCGCGCCGGACGCGCCACCCAACCGCATGCACCCACGAAAAAGGGCCGCACAGCGAATGCGCGGCCCCATAAAAAACGGGGCCCCGGAGGGCCCCGCAAAACGGGCTTACACCCGTTGTTATCACTTCATGCGCGATCGCGCTTAGAAGCTGTGACGCAGGCCCACGGCGCCCTGGACACCGCTCGCATCAAAGCTGTCGTCTTCCCACAGGTTGACCCAGGCTTCCGTACGGTTATTGAAATTGTACTGCGCACCCACGGCGATGTTCGTCCAGTCGTCACCCACGTCCGGATCCACGTGCTGAACGGCAGCGCGGATATTGACGTTGGAGGTGACGCCGAAGTTGAACGGAACGGTGAACACATCGTCGTCCCCGTCGTTACGAGCCTGGTACAGCAGACCGACGTTCCCCGGGCCGAAGTCAAACAGACCACCCACCTGGTAGTTGGTTTCATCCGCGCCAATAACCCCCGGGCCACCATTAGCAGCCGCGTAAACACCGGTGTCCGCAGAATCTTCGATCGCGGCAGTCACCCGAATCGGACCTTGATCATACTGCACATTCAGGGCGTAGTAGGCGTCGGTTTCAGCACCGTTCGGCTCCACGGTCACCCCGATGGTGGTCCCACCAAAGGAGGGGCTGTTGTAGTGGATGCCCTCGGCACGGTTCCAGCCGTAAGGCCGGGAGATCCCGCCGTCCGCCAGGGTATCGGTAAAGTTGCGGAAGCCCTTGCTCGCCTCCTTTACCGCGGAATCGGCGCGACCGACGCGCAGACGACCGAAATCGCCGGTCAGGCCGACCCAGGCGTTCTCGCTGGTACCCCAGTCTTGGTTACCCTGGACGCCGTTAACCTGGTTGAAATTACCCTGGAAACGAGCGGTGGCCGTCAGCCCGCCCCCGAGATCGTTCTGCACGTCCACGCCCAGCCGAGTACCCCGCGAGGAATGCACGAAATTGCGGTCGCTGCCGTCATCGATGAAGCCGACTTCGTACTTGAACTGACCGAACAGGCTGACGGAATCGTCGGCGGAGGCGAGGGCCGGAGCGGCGGCGAAGGCGCCGGCAACGGCCATGGCGAGAATCTTCTTCTGCATGATGCTTTCTCCCAGGAGTGAATTCTTACTGTCAATGCATCCGGAGCCCGTCGGCCCCGCGATGTCCTGTGTTTTATATACGCCACGGTGTCGTATTTCAACCCTTGTGGCGGAAAAAAACCCGTATTCGATCACGCTTATACGCTTCGGTCTTCACGCAATCTCCCGAGCCAGCCCCACCGAAAACGCCGGAGCGATCGCAAGCCATTGAAAAACTGGCTTGTTAGAAATTCCGAATACGCGATTGCACGAAACCGCGTCACGGCCCTGGGTTCGAGCGCCGCGGGCCCGGAAACACGGGTTTCCGGTGCGCAGAAACCGGTGCGCGGCCGTTGCAAACCTGCAACAGAGGGACCCGACACCGCCCTCGCCCGGGCGGGTGTGGCCGTGATACAACACATTGGCCCGGTCGGCCCGATCGGCCAGAGGGCTGGCCTCCTGCGGCCAGACCCTGCCCGGTGGGAGGCCGGCCCTCCGGCCGATTTCACGTCCGGGCTACCCGTGCGCCGGATCGGCCAGAGGGCTGGC
The DNA here is from genome assembly GCF_000381205.1 of Thioalkalivibrio sp. ALE11. Taxonomy (NCBI): domain Bacteria; kingdom Pseudomonadati; phylum Pseudomonadota; class Gammaproteobacteria; order Chromatiales; family Ectothiorhodospiraceae; genus Thioalkalivibrio; species Thioalkalivibrio sp. ALE11. The sequence goes on from NZ_KB906164.1 coordinate 17,738, forward strand.
CTCCTACCGGGCGGGCTGCCCCCCGGTAGGAGGCCAGCCCTCTGGCCGATCGGGTTATGAGCTGTGCTGTGCGAATTCATAACGGGATGCCCTCCTCGCGGGCGACCTGAAAGATGGAGGGATGCCAACGCCGGCCCGGATAGTCGACCAGCAGGTCGATCTTCTGCTCGCCCAGTTCCGCCTCCAGGCGTGCGCGCAGGGCGATTTCCGCCTGTACGATGGAATCGACATCGCGCATCGGGGTATCGATCAGCAGGTCGATGTCGCCGCCCCGGGCCGAGTCATCGGTCCGGGAGCCGAACAGCCACACCGTGGTCTCCGGACCGAAGGTCTCGCCCACGGCCCGGTGGATGGCGTGTTGCTGTTCGGGACTCAGACGCATGGCGAACCCTCCTCTGAACGATCCTACAACGCCAGGTCGATGGCCAGCAGGGTGACGAACCCGACCAGCACCCCGGTGGTGGCCTGGGCCTCGTGGCCCTTGCGGTGGGACTCGGGGATGATCTCGTGGCTGATGACGAACAGCATGGCACCGGCGGCGAAGGCCAGGCCCCAGGGCAGCAGGAACTCCATCAGGGTGATGGCACCGGCGCCGATCAGGCCGCCGACCGGCTGTACCAGACCGGTGAGCAGGGTCACACCAAAGGCCATGGCGCGGCTGTAGCCAAGCGACAGCAGGGCGATGGCCACCACCAGCCCCTCGGGCATGTTCTGCAGGCCGATGGCCACGGCCAGCGCGATGCCGTCGCTGACATCGTCGCCGCCGAATCCCACGCCCACGGCGAGGCCTTCGGGCAGGTTGTGCAGGGCGATGGCGAAGATGAACAGCCACACCCGGCGGATCTTGGACGGGTCGGCGCCGCTCTGCGGGCCGATCACGAAGTGCTCGTGGGGCACGAGCTTGTGCAGCAGCAGCAGGAACGCGCCGCCCAGGCCGATGCCGCCGGCCAGGACCACGATGGCCATGGCCACGCTGCCATGCTGGGCCTCAGCCTGCTCCACCGCCGGCAGCGCGAGCTCGAAGGCGGTCGCCGAGAGCATGACCCCGGCGCCGAAGCCCATCATCGCGTCCTCCACCGACTGCTTGAGGCGGCGCAGGAAGAAGATGGGGATGGCCCCGACCGCGGTGAACAGCCCGGCCACGAAGCTGGCCAGCAGCCCGATCTGCAGGATCGAAAGCTCGCCCAGCCAGTCCTCCATGTGCGGCCACAGCAGGCTCACGCCCCAGATGAACAGGGCCAGCGCGATCAGCGATCCGATCAGGAAGCTGCGCGGCAGCGGGGTATATTCGGCGGGTTCGGGCTCCGTCTCGCCGTCCTGTGGACGGACCGGGTCGGGTTCGGCCATTGTGCGGACTCCTTGCAGGCTCCCAGGGAAACACTGATCAATGTACACGCTCGCGCTCGAGTCGCTTTTGCGTGCGAACAAGGAGCGGCGACCGCCGTGCAGTCATTCTGCACAAGGGAGCCGCAACGCCGTGCGCGCGCCCGTTTTTGATCAACAACGGGCGGCCGAGCCCCTGCATTCAATAAATTGTGGGGGTTGGCACCCCGGGTTCCCCGATCCTGCGTTGCGGCACTTGCCGGTAGAACCACTACCGGCTGCGCACCGCGCCTTGTCTCGCGGAACCCGGGGTGCCAACGCGAGCGTGTACATTGATCAGTGTTTCCCTGGGGCGCAGTGTAACGCGGCCCCGGCCTTGATTCCCGGCGCCCAGCGGGTACACTGCCCCCGCTACAAAAATTCCAATCGTCCCAGGAGAGCAGGCATGGCTGGACATTTCCCGTTCGCCGGCAAGCGCGGTACGCGCTACGGCCAGGCCCCGCGCGGCACCATCGCCGCATTCTTCGAGAATCACGGCTTTGGTGAGGAGCTGCAGGAGAAGTACTACAAGTGGTGGTACGACTTCGCCAAGGATTTCGTCGAGAAGGACAGCGACCTGTCCGTCACGATGATCACCCGGTTCAACAGCTACCCGATGGGTACCCACGCCGAGCATTCGTTCCATCTGAACGACAAGTACTGGGCGGAGTGCCTGGCCGAGCTGGGCTCGTTCATCCGTGACATCATCTTCCCCAAGATGGACGAGAAGGCGATGCACGATCTCGAGGAAAAGCACTCGAAGCTGCTGGCCGACCTCGAGAAGGAAGCGGAAGAAAAGCCGCGCGAGCCGGCGCCGGAAGTGGGCGTATACCGCCACGTCTGAGCACGATCGCGCCGCAATCCCGCGCATCGTCCGGCCCCGTTCGCGGGGCCGGTTTCGTTTGCAACCCCTGAAACCGTCGGAAGCCCCGCCCCATGAATGCCGCCAAGCGCCGCGAGATCTTCGAACGCCTGCGGGCGGCGAACCCCGAACCCACCACCGAGCTGGAGTACAACACCCCGTTCGAGCTGCTGGTGGCGGTGATCCTGTCCGCGCAGGCGACCGACGTGGGCGTGAACAAGGCGACCCGGCGGCTGTTCCCGGTGGCGAACACCCCGCAGGCCATCCTCGAACTGGGACTGGACGGCCTGAAGGAATGCATCCGCACCATCGGCCTGTACAACGCCAAGGCCGAGAACATCATGAAGGCCTGCCGCATGCTGGTGGAACTCCACGGCGGCCAGGTGCCGCGCGACCGCAAGGCGCTGGAGGCGCTGCCCGGGGTCGGTCGCAAGACCGCCAACGTGGTGCTGAACACGGCCTTCGGCGAACCCACCATCGCGGTGGACACGCACATCTACCGCGTGGCCAACCGCACCGGACTGGCCCCCGGCAAGACCGTGCTGGAGGTCGAGAAGAAGCTCCTGAAGTTCACCCCGAAGGAGTTCCTGCGCGACGCCCACCACTGGCTGATCCTGCACGGAAGGTACGTGTGCCGCGCACGCCGGCCGGATTGCGGGCAATGTGTGATCCGCGATCTGTGCGAATACAAGGACAAGACCGAGGCCTGATGCGATGTACGGCGACCGCGACCGCATGCGAACCCAGTTCCTGGATGCCTGGCAGAAGGCCCGCAACGAGGAACCCCTGAGCGACATGGAACAGGTGCTGGTCGGCATCATCCGCGACCACCCCGAATACCATGCCCTGCTGAACGACCGCGAGAAGGCCCTGACCGCCGAGTTCCCGCCGGAGTCGGGGACCACCAACCCGTTCCTGCACATGTCCATGCACATGGGCCTGCGCGAACAGGCCGCCACGGACCGTCCGGCCGGCATCCGCGACCTGCACCGCCGCCTGTGTGCCCGCTACGGCGAACTGGACGCCGAACACCGGATGATGGAGTGTCTGGGTCAGGCCCTGTGGGAGAGCCAGCGCAGCGGCCAGCCACCGGACGAGGCGCAGTACCTCGAATGCCTGAAGCGTCTGGAGGGCATTATCGGGGCATGAATTACGGGTCCAGGGAGGGACCATGGAACATGATCACGGCTACAAGCACCTGTTCAGTCACCCCGAGCTGGTCGCTGACCTGCTGCGCGGGTTCGTCAACGAACCCTGGATCGAACAGGTCGACCTGGATTCGCTGGAGCGGGTCAACGGTCACTACGTCTCCGACGATCTGCGCGAGCGCGAGGACGACATCGTCTGGCGCCTGCGATGGGGCGATGGCTGGTGTTACGTCTACCTGCTTCTGGAATTCCAGTCATCGGTGGACCGCTTCATGGCGGTACGCCTGCTGACCTATCTCGGCCTGCTCTACCAGGATCTGGTGCGCACCGGCGAACTGACCCCCGACGGACGGTTGCCGCCGGTACTGCCACTGGTGCTCTATAATGGTGAACGACGCTGGAGTGCCCCGATCGAAGTGCGCGAGCTGATCGCACCGATCCCCGGAGGACTGGAGGCCTATCGTCCGGATTTCCGGTATCTTCTGCTCGACGAGGGGGCCTTCGCGGACGCCGATCTGCCGGCACGCAACCTGGCCGCGGCCGTCTTCCGGCTGGAGCACAGCCGCGAGCCCGAGGATCTGCAGGCGGTCGTCGGGCGTCTGGTGCAATGGCTGAAACACCCGGAGCAACGATCCCTGCGACGGGCCTTCAGCGTCTGGCTGGGCCGAGTGGTCATCCCCGGCCGCTTCGGCGAAACATTGGCGCCTCCGAACAACGACCTGCGGGAGATGGAAACCATGCTGGCCGAACGTGTAAAGGAATGGCAGCGACGCTACGAGCAGCAGGGGCTGCAGAAAGGACTGCAGAAGGGCCTTGAGCAGGGCCTGGAACAGGGGCTGGAACAGGGGCTGGAACAGGGGCGACAGCAGGGACTTCAGGAAGGCGTCACGCAGGGTGAGGCCGCGGTTCTCCTGCGTCTGATCGGCCGCAAGTTCGGTGCAGACGCCGCGGAAAAACACCGGGAGCGGATCGAATCCGCCGATGCCGATACCCTGCTGATCTGGTCGGAACGCCTTCTGACCGCCCGCCACATCGACGACGTGTTCAGCGCTTCCTCCTGAGAGCAGCGTCTTGAGGAAAGAACCTCAGGGAAACAGCCGCTGCCACCAGCGGCGGCGGCTGTTGGGCGGGGGCATCGCCGCCTGCAGGTCTTCCGGCGGCACGGTCGAGAGGATCCAGCCCGGCAGTACCCGCAGGCCCGACGATCCGCAGGAGGATCCGAGGTTGTTGGGGTCGAAGATCTTCACGAAGCGAGGATTCTCGCGGTCGTCCACGTAGACGATGCCGCAGTAGCTTTCGTCGTGATCGGCGCGCAGCAGGGCATCGACCTCGGTAAGGAAACGGTCCAGCTCGGCCGCACTGACCGGTTCCTGCGGCACCGCCTCCCCCACCGCGTAGACGTACCACTCGCCGTCGCGGGCACCGGCACGCAGCGTGGCCCACAGGGCGTCCAGCTGTTCCCAGTGCAGGATGCCCAGCGCCCCGGCCTCGTAGCGTTCCATGAAACCGGCATCGGGGGCCGGACGGTGATCTCGGGCAAAGCTCATTCGGGGCTCGCAACGGTGGTTTCAGCGTAATCGCGCGTCATGTTAGAACGAGCCTTTCGGGCCCACAAGCAGCCCGGAACCGGGCCGTGAACGGGTTGCGGGGAACCCGGAAGCGTTCCGGGGGCTCTTACCATCAGTTCTTCCGCTCCAGCCAGCGAGTCGCGAGCATGCGCCGTATCACGCACGAAACCTCCCTGCAGGCCGAACCCGAGCGGGTCTTTGCCCTGCTCAGCCATGTCCCCAACTTCGTCGACCTGTGCGACCACGTGCGCACCATCGAGCCCCTGGGCGGCGAGCAGTACCGCTGGACCATCGTGGCGGCAGGGATCACCATGGATTTCGATGTCGAGGTCTGCAGCGCCGTGGAGCCGGAGCATTTCGCCTGGCGCTCGATCCGCGGCATCCACAATCGCGGCAGTTACCGCCTGCAGCCGGCCGGCGAAGGGCTGACCCGGGTCGAGTTCGAGCTGGAATACCGTCTCGGTAATCCGCTGGTTGAAGCGGCGGTGCGCAGGGCGGCGAGTTCGCTGGTGGAGCGCGTTTCCGGCCAGCTGATGCACCGGGCCCAGCAGCGCCTGGACGCGGAAGCCGGCTCGAACGCCTGACCCCGCCGGCTCTCCGGACTCGCCGCCCGCACCCCGTCGCGCCCCCGAGGATCCCCCCGGAGGACACCGCATCAGGGCCCCGGTGACGGGGACGCGCCCGAGCCGGGACGCCACTCCCCGGCACGCGAACTCGGGCCCGGGCCGGCATCAGCGTCTTCCTGCGCCGGCCTCGCCGGCTGCACGCCCGCCCGCTCCAGCAGATCGCGCATGGTGCGCGCCCCCAGATGATCGCGACGCGCCACGTCCAGCTCTTCCAGCGCCGACTCCACCGCCGCATCGCCGTGCAGGGTCCGCAGCGCCGGATCTTCCTGATCCTCGCGCAGGGCCTGCAGGACCTCCGCGACCGGCAGATGGCCGAGATCGCGCCCGGGCACCAGACCGAGGTCTTCGGTGCGTCTCAGCAGTCCCGCGGCCTCCAGGGCCCGGGCTGCACCGCCCAGCGCATTGCCGGGCACGTAGAGCTCCGCGGCCACCTGGTCCACCGTGGGCGGCGTGCGCCCTTCCATGAAATGGCGCGCCACCACCTGCATCAGGTTGAGCCCCAGACGCTCGTGCGCCGCGGCCGACAGCCGCGGGCGGCGGCCCCGCACGTTCATGTATTCCGGGTGCTGCACGTAGAACGCCACGTTGGAGCCGATCAGCAGGACCAGCCAGGCCAGGTAGACCCAGATCAGCAGCAGGATCATGATCGCGAAGCCGGAATAGATCGCGTCGTAACGGGTGGACTCCGCCACCATGTTGGCGAACACCCAGCCCATGCTCTGCCACAGCACGCCCGCGACCACCGCCCCGACCAGCGCCGGCCCCGGGCGCACGCGCGTGTTCGGCACGAACATGTAGATGAAGGTGAACGCCGCGATGATCAGCAGGTACGGGACCAGACGCGAGATCTCGGTGATCAGAAGACCGAGCGGCTCGAAGCCCGCGACCGTCTGCATCGCCTCGGAAGCCATCACCGTGGCGGTGATCCCGAGAGCCGCGAACACCAGCAGCGGTCCGATCATGATCACCGACAGATAGCTGGTGAAGCGCTGCGCCAGGCTGCGCTGGGTCTCCACCCGCCAGATGCCGTTGAACGCGGCCTCGATCTTCTGCACCAGCGCCACCACGGTGTACACGAGGAAGATCAGGCCCACCGCTCCCAGCGCGCCCACCCGGATGTTGTCGACGAAACCGACCACGTTCTCGGCGATCTCCGCGCCCTGCTCGCCCAGCGGCTCGAGGAGCTCCAGCAGCAGCGGCTCCATTGCGTTGTGCGCGCCGAAGCCCTTGAGCACGGAGAACGACAGCGCCAGCAGCGGCACGACCGACAGCAGCGAGGTATACACCAGGCTCATCGCGCGCAGGGTCAGCTGGCCCTCGGCCGCCTCGCGGACCAGCCCGTACAGCCCGCGCAGGATGCCCAGCCCCAGCGCTTTCCAGCGCGGCATCGCGGACAGGTCGCTCTCCAGCACCAGGCGTTCGACCCGGTGCCGTCCGGCCTCCAGGCGCGCGCCCAGACTGGCGTCACCCCCCAAGCCCGACCCTCCGTGTGCGGTCCGGACCGGTCATTTCTGCCGCCACTGACCGTCGGAGCGGTACCAGTACCCCGCCGGCGCCTCGTCCACCCACACCCGGGCGAAGGTCTCGCGGATGCGGTCCTCCCAGTCGGGTCGATCGTTGGCGCGGGCAATCTCGCGATACAGCGAGGCCCGGTCGGCATTCTCCTCGCTGACCAGGCGCTGCACCTCGCTGCGCTCGCGCAGCGGCACCTCGGAGAGATCCCGGATGGCCACGTCGCCATCAGCGCCGAAGCCGATGGCCCCGCTGCGGAAATGCGGCGCCAGCTGCGGCGCACGGTCACGCATGGACGCGCGGATGCGATTGATCGCCGGCGTCTCGATCTGCAGATCCGGGTTGCTGGCCGCGGCCGGCGCCACCAGCGTTTCCAGCAGGCGCGCGAGCAGCGGGGTCGAGCGCTCGCCGGCCGCATCGCGGGCATCCGGCGAACCGGCATCCGAAGAACCGCCGTCCATTTCCGGCGCGGACTCGGGCTCGCGCAGCTCCTCGATGTCGTGCAGCTGCAGGGCATCGCGAACGATCGCGCGCGCGGCATCCTCCGCCGCGGCCGCAGGGAAGTAGATGTTGATGGTCACGCAGCCCGCGACCAGCGCGGACAGCAGGGCAAGTGCGGGAACCCCGAACCAGGCTTTCATGGGCAGCTCCTTGGCAGGCACGGCTGGACAGTCATCATCGTACATTACATCACCCGGTGGCTGACGAGGACATGAACGCCCGTGTGCGCGTGCTCAGCGAACCTCCGGAGACTCCCCGGCGGTCACCCGCGACAGCCCGCGCAGCAGCTCGTCCCAGTCGACCCGACGGTTGTAGCCGATGACATCGATCCGCGGGAGCCCGCCCCCCTGCACCAGGGTAAAGCCACCGTCCGCGCGCTCGCCCACCCCGTCCAGTTCGCAGACCCCGCCGCGCAGCTGGCAGCGAAAGCCCAGTCGGCGGTAGGAGAAGTTCTCGAAGAAACGCAGAAACACCGACGAAGCCGCCGCCTGGACCGGCCCGCCCAGCTCGGTGATGTTCTGCACCGCGCGCTGCGAAATGCGCCGCCGCCCGGGGTCGTCTTCGGGCGTCTGCAGGGCCAGATCCATGCGCACCGGACGCCAGTCGATCATGTGCAGGTCCTCCAGGTGGCCCGACAGCCGGCCCTCCACCCGGCCCACGTCGAAGGCGCGCGTGGCCAGGGCCAGGTCCAGGCGGTCCATGCGCGCCGACAGGCCCAGCTCCGGGGTTCGCCCGAACAGGTCGCGGATGCGCACGTCGCGCAGCACCACGTCGCCGTCGAACACCTGCACCAGCAGCCGCCCGTCGACCGCCAGATCGCCGCGATCCAGGCGCACCTCCGGGATCATGCCGGCCAGGCGACCGGAGAAGCGCGGCCAGCCCAGGATCTCGGTCAACGGCTCCAGCGAGATCGCCTGCACCCCGCCGGTGAAACGCACATCCGGTCCGTCGGCGGTCAGGCGCAGACCGAAGTCATCCGCACGCAGGGCGCCGTCGAGGATCGGGATGCGGGTCACTTCCAGCAGGTCGATGCCGTCCGGCTGCGCGCGCACGCGCGCGTCGAACTCGCCCAGCGGCAGGCGGAACAGATGCGCCCGCTGCCAGCCCAGCTGCCCCGGCACTCCGGGCGCATCCGCCAGCCAGTTCAGCGTGCCGTCGCTGTCCGTCACGCCGAAACGCCCGCTCCCGTCCTCGGCGCTCAGGGCCTTCCAGCGCAGGGTCGCCGAACGCGGGGCGCCGCGCTCCAGCTCCAGCCGCGCCACCACCGAATCCCCGCTCACCGTCAGATCACGCCCCAGGGTCCCGGCCAGCGCGGGGTCCAGCAGCACCGCATGCGCCGCTCCCGGGTCCCGCGCCTCGAGATGGAAATCCCCCGAAGGAGCGATCGCCTCCGGCGGCCCGCTGCGGATCTCCTGACCGCTGAAGGCCAGTATCTCGCCGAGCGAGCCGGACAGTTCCGCCACCTCCACCCCGGCCGCGAACCCGCCATCCGCCGGACGCAGGCCATCCACGCGCAGATTCAGGCGCCCGGTCTCCTCCGCGTCCACGAACCACGGATCCACGAACACCGCGCCCTCCTCCAGGGTCGCGCCCAGGCTCCAGTCCCCCGCCATCTCGCGCACCTCGAGCCGGCCGCCGATGCCCTCGCCCGCGCGCAGTCCCACCGCATCGGAGAAGCCCACGTCCCGCAGCTGCAGATCAACCCGATGCCCGCCTTCCGCCGCCCCCTGCAGCGCCAGGTCCGCACGCCCCGACTGCAGGGTCACCGGCGGATCTTCGGGCAGCCAGGGCGCCAGTCGCGGCGACTCCGCCAGCGCGACCAGATCCACCCCGGACAGGGCCAGTTCGGCCCGCCAGTCGTCGGCACCGGCCACGCGCAGCACGAATTCGCCACTCGCCCCGAACCAGCCGGGCCAGTCTCCGGCAACGCGCAGGCGGTTATGGCCGGTGTGCCAGTCCAGACGCAGCGGGTGTTCCTGCAGGACCAGATCCCCGCCGTCGGCGGACAGGCGCGCCTCGCGGCAGCGCCAGCCGGCGGTGGTCGGCACCAGGGACGGGCAATCCAGGCGTACTCCGGCGAGCGTGCCCACCGGCTCGGGCAGATGCAGGCGTTCGGCCCCGACGGTCACCGCCAGCCGGCCGTCGCGCAGGCGTGCGCGCGCCGTCAGGCCTTCGGCGTCCAGTGCCTCGTGCAGCCCCCGTTCGATCCGCAGGTCGACCGTCAGCCCCCCGGCATCCTCCGGGTCGGCACCAGTCGCCGCCGGTACCATCAGCACGAGCGCCACAGCCCCGCCCATGCGCCGGACTGCCGGCCACCCCGCGCGCGCCATCCAGGCAGTCACCGCCCGGATGGCGCCCATCATGCCCCGGGCCGGTCGCCCGGCAGACGATCCCGCAACGGCCGCGCCGCCCGTGCCAGCCACTCGCGCAGCGCGAACCGCGAGGTCTCCAGCGCATCCACCGTGGGCACGAAGTCGCGCAGGCGCCATTCGCCGTCAGGGCCTCGAAAGCCGGTGGGTGCCGGGTCCCCCGCCAGCCCGGCCGCCTCGAAGCGCCCCAGCGCCCGCGGCATGTGCATCGCATGAGTAACCACCAGCACCCGCTCGACCCCGCTGCCCTGCAGATGCTGCGCGGTGAAAAAGGCGTTTTCGTGGGTATTGCGGCTGGCACCTTCCAGCCAGCGCGGATCCACGCGGAACTCGCGGCGCAGCGCATCCGCCATCAGTTCCGCCTCGGCCGGCCGACCCTCGGCCCCGGGACTGCCGCCGGACAGCAGCAACGGGAGACCGGTCCGGCGGTGCAGATGGGCGGCGAAACGCAGGCGTTCGAAGGTCAGCGCCGAGACATCGTCACCGCCGGTGACGTGGTGACGGCCGCTGGCCCGGCCGCCCCCCAGCACCACGATCGCGTCCGCCCGGCCGGTGGCCAGTGGCCGTTCGCGCAGATCCCGCTCCAGGGTCTGCGCCAGCGGGGCGGCGACGACGTTCAGCGCGGGCAGGACCAGTGCGGCCAGCCCGAGGGTCACCAGCCAGCCACCCCCGCGGCGCTGCCCCCGTAAGAGCAGCAGCCCCGGCACCAGCAGCAGCACCGCCAGACCCGGCGGCAGCAGCAGGTGCTCGGCCACGGTGGCGATGCCGGCGGCCATCGGCGACCGCGCCGCCGGTTATTTCTTGCCCGGGGCGTAGAGGTAGCGGGCGTAGGTCGCCACGTCCTCCGACACCCGGCGGATGAGGTGATCGAGACTGATGATGGCGAACTCCAGCACGTTCACCGCGATGTACGGGTGTTCCACCCGCAGGCGGTCGTACTTCGAGCGCGTCAGGCGCAGCAGGCGGGTGTTGTCGGTCAGCGCGCGCATGCGCACCCCGCGCGGCACGCGGTCGAAGAACGACATCTCGCCGGCCAGTTCCCCGGTCTCCATGCGCCCGACCTCGATCTCCTGGCTGCCGTCGTCGTCGTACAGCGCGGCGGTGCCGCTGACCACGAAGAACAGCGCCTCGCCCACCTCGCCGATGTCGGCGATGATCTCCTTGTGATGGGTCTCGACAACCTCCAGATACTGCATCAGGGTGTCGACCTCCGCGGGAGTCAGGGAGGCGGACATCGGATGCTTGGACAGAAACTCGGTCAGCAGATCCCGGGTCATGGCACGGCTTCCTTTACGGCTTTCTCTGGGTTGAATACATAGAGTATAACGAACGTCCCTTCTGCGAGACCCCGCATGATCGACATCGACACCCTGCGCCGTCAGCTCCCCGCACGCCTGAGCCGCGACACCCCGCTGATCCTGACCTGCAACCCGGACGCCGTTCCCGGGGCGCATGGCGAACGGCGCGTGACCACCCCGCAGGCCCTGATGGCCGACCCGCCCGCCGGGCGCGAACCACTAGTGCTGGTGCTGGACGTGCTCGCGGAGATGGAACTTGCGGCGGGACAGCAGCTGCTGGGCGGGCTGCGCGACCGCTGGGCGGAGGAGACCCTGATCCTGCACCGCCACCGCGACGACCGCTGGGACCTGAACGCCTTCCTCGCCCTGGGGTTCCGGCGCGAGCCGGCGGCGGAGGCGGCCACGCCGGAGCATGCGGTCTACCGCACCAGCCTGTACGACTACAAGCTCACGCCCGACTGGCTGAACGCCCGCTTCTGGGCCAACCCGGAGATGTGGGACCGCGCGCGCTGGTGACGCGGGTCAGCCCTCGTCGTGGACGTAGTCCACCACCTCGAGGCCGAAGCCGCCCAGGCCGTGGAAACGTTTCGGCGCCGACATCAGGCGCATCCGCCCGACGCCGCAGTCGGCGAGGATCTGCGCGCCGATGCCGTACATGCGCCACTCGGCCGAATTCTCGCGCCCGCCGCCGCGTTCCTCGCCCCCCGTCTGGGCCGTCTGGGCCGTCTGGCCCAGCTGCTCCAGCCGCTGGGTCAGCGCCTCGGGGCCCTCGTGCTTGCGCAGGATCACCACCACGCCCTCGCCCGCCTCGTCGATGCGCCGCAGCGCGTCGTCCAGCGGCCAGCCGCGATCCGGGCCGGCGTAACCGAGGGTGTCGTGCAGGGTGTTTTCCAGATGCACGCGCACCAGGGTGTCGCGGTCCGGACGGGGTTCGCCGCGCACCAGCGCGAAGTGCATCTCGTGATCCACCTCGTCCTGAAACGCCAGCAGGCGGAACGTCCCGTGCTCGGTGGGGAACTCGCGCTCGGAGACCCGGCGCACGGTCTTCTCGTTCTCGATGCGGTAGCGGATCAGGTCCTCGATGGTGCCCATCTTCAGGCCGTGCTCGGCGCAGAAGCGCTCGAGGTCCGGCCGCCGCGCCATGGTGCCGTCCTCGTTGAGGATCTCCACGATCACCGCGGCCGGCTCCGCCCCGGCCAGGCGCGCCAGATCGCAACCCGCCTCGGTGTGGCCCGCGCGCACCACCACCCCGCCCGGCTGCGCCATCAACGGGAACACGTGCCCCGGCTGCACGATGTCCTCCGGCTGGGCGTTGGGCGCCACCGCGGTGCGGATGGTGTGCGCCCGGTCGTAGGCCGAGATCCCGGTGGTCACGCCCTCGGCGGCCTCGATCGACAGCGTGAAGTTGGTGCCGTGGACGTCGTTGGTGTCGGTCACCATCAGCGGCAGAGCCAGCTGCCGGCAGCGCTCGCGGGTGAGCGTCAGGCAGATCAGCCCGCGGCCGTACTTGGCCATGAAGTTGATGTCCTCGGGGCGCACGTGCGAGGCGAGCATCAGGATGTCGCCCTCGTTCTCGCGGTCCTCGTCGTCGACGATGACCACCATGCGCCCGGCCTCGAGTTCCGCGAGGATGGTTTCGGTATCGGAAAATTCCATGAACACCTGCCGTCGGGGCCCGCGCTCAGTCGCGCGGGCCGGAATGATTGGGAAAGCCCTGCTCGGCCAGCCAGTCCTCGGACAGCGTGCCGCCGCCGTCCCCGGCTCCGGCTCCGGCGCCCGGATCCGCGGCGCGATCGCCCAGCATCAGGCGCTCCAGATAGCGGGCGATCAGGTCGACCTCCAGGTTCACGCGCGTCCCCGGGGCGTAGACCGAGAAGCGCGTCAGGTCCCGGGTATGCGGGATGATGTTGACCTCGAACTCGGCCCCCTCGACGCGGTTCACCGTAAGGCTGGTTCCGTCGATGGTGATCGACCCCTTGGCGGCGATGTAGCGCGCCAGCGCCGCCGGTACGCGGAACCGTACCCGGGTGGAACGGGCATCCGGCTCCATCGAGACCAGCTCGCCCACGCCGTCCACGTGGCCGGAAACCAGATGACCGCCGAGCCGGTCGCCCAGTGCCAGCGCGCGCTCCAGATTGACCCGGTCGCCGCGGCCGAGATCGCCCAGCGTGGTCACCTCCAGGGTCTCGCGGCTGACATCGGCGGTGAAGCCGTCCACGGAGAGATCGGTCACCGTCAGGCAGACGCCGTTGACCGCGATCGAGTCCCCGAGGTGGGTGCCGGAGAAGTCCAGCCCCGGCGCACTGACATGCAGCCGGCGGTCGCCGCCGCTGGGCGTCAGGGTGTCGAGGGTGCCGAGGCTTTCGATGATGCCGGTGAACATGGCGCAGCCTGTCCTTGCGGTGACAATGCGGGGATCATAGCGAATTCGGGGCCCCTCGGGGGAGAGCCCGCAGCCGCAGGGTCTCGCCCAGCCAGCGGGACTCGACGACCTCCAGCTCCGCGCGCTCGGCCATGCGTCCGATGTCCCAGTCCACCATCGGCCGGCCGCCGGAACCCAGCAGCAGCGGAGCCTGGTACACCAGCCACTCGTCCACCAGACCCGCACGAGCCAGCGCACCGGCCAGACCCGGGCCGGCCTCCACGTGCAGCTCGTTGATTTCGCGGGTGTGCAGCTCCGCCAGCAGGGCATGCAGGTCCAGATGCCCGGCGGCGTCCTCCGCCGCCCCCGGGAGGGCGATCAGGTCGGCGCCGCGTCCGCGCAGGGCGTCCGCCGCCGGGCCGGCCGCCGCGGACTCGGTAGTGAGGACCCAGGTGGGTGAACCCTGCAGGATGCGCGCGGTGGGCGGGGTCCGCAGGCCGGAATCCACGATCAGCCGCAATGGCTGGCGCACCGGCAGATCGGCCACACGGCCCGACGTCGGCAACCCGGCCGCGGCGGCCAGTTCCGCCGGGCTGCGGCGCACGTTGAGCTGCGGGTCATCGGCCAGCACGGTGCCGCTGCCGGTGAGGATGGCCCCGGCCCGCGCACGCCACAGCTGCACGTCGTTGCGCGCGGCCTCGCCGGTGATCCACTGCGACTCGCCCGAGGCCATCGCCGTACGCCCGTCCAGCGAGATCGCGGACTTGATGCGCACCCACGGCCGCCCGCGTTCCATGCGCTGCACGAATCCGGGATTGAGCGCCCGCGCCTCGGCCTCCAGCAGCCCGGTCTCCACCGCAATGCCGGCCGCGCGCAGGCGCTGCGCCCCGCCCCCGCACACGCGCGGATCGGGATCCTCCATGGCAATCACCACGCGCCCCACCCCGGCGGCGATCAGCGCCTCGGTGCAGGGCGGCGTACGCCCGTGGTGGTTGCACGGCTCCAGGCTCACGTACACCGTCGCCCCGCGCGCGGCCTCCCCGGCCGCCTGCAGGGCGTTGACCTCGGCATGCGCCTCGCCGGCCCGCCAGTGCACGCCGGCGCCCACTTCGCGACCGTCGCGCACGATCACGCAGCCCACGCGCGGGTTGGGATCGGCGGTGAAACGGCCGCAGTCCGCCAGCATCAGCGCGCGGTGTATCCATTCACGGTCGGCTGCGTTCATCGCGATTCGCCGGCGGGGTCGGGGTCGTCGGGAGGGGATTCTTCCGGGATCTCGTCAGCCGCGGCGCGCGCGGCCTCCTCGTCGATCAGACGCAGCTGGTGACGCCGCATCTCGGGGCTCAGGTCGTCTTCCAGGCGCTCGATGGCCTCGCGGAAGGACTGCACGCTGGCAAAGCTGAGATAGATGGAGGCAAACCGGATATAGGCGACATGGTCCAGCCCGTGCAGGGCTTCGAGGACCATCTCGCCTATACGGTCGGATTTGATTTCGGGGGCACTGGTACCGGCCAGACGGCGCTTGATGTCGTCGATGACGTTCTCCACGTCCTCGGTGCGCACCGGACGCTTGTGCAGCGCCCGGCGCAGACCGCTGCGCAGCTTCTCGTCATCGAAGGCCACCCGCTCGCCGCTGCGCTTGACCACCCGCGGCAGGCTGAACTCCGCCCGCTCGAAGGTGGTGAAACGCTCGTGACACACGCGGCACTCCCGCCGTCGCCGGATCTGTTCCTGCTCGGGTCCGGCGACCCGGGAGTCGACCACGCGGGTGTCACTGGCACCGCAGGCCGGACAGCGCATCGCCCCGGTTTATTCGCCGGCGCCGTAAACCGGGAACCGACGGCAGATGTCCAGCACCTTGCCGCGGACGTCGTCGATCACCTGCTCGTTGTCCATGTTCTCCAGCACGTCGGCGATCCAGCCGGCCAGCTCGCGGGATTCGGACTCGGTGAAGCCGCGGGTGGTCAGGGCGGCAGTGCCGATGCGGATGCCGGAAGTCACGAACGGCGACTGCGGGTCGTTCGGCACCGCGTTCTTGTTGACCGTGATGTTGGCGCGGCCCAGGGCGGCGTCCGCATCCTTGCCGGTCATGCCCCTGGACACCAGGCTCAGCAGGAACAGGTGGTTGTCCGTGCCGCCGGAGACGATGTCGAAACCGCGTTCGACCAGGACCTCGGCCATCGCACGGGCGTTGGCGATCACCTGCTTCTGGTAGGTCTTGAAGTCCGGCTCCAGGGCCTCCTTGAACGCCACCGCCTTGCCGGCGATCACGTGCATCAGCGGGCCGCCCTGGGTACCGGGGAAGATCAGCGACTGGAACTTCTTGTTCAGTTCCGGCTGACCCTTGGAGATGATGAAACCGCCACGCGGCCCGCGCAGGGACTTGTGCGTGGTGGAGGTGACCACGTGGGCGTGGTCGATCGGGTTCGGGTATTCGCCGGCGGCGATCAGGCCGGAGACGTGGGCCATGTCCACCATCAGGTACGCACCCACGGAATCGGCGATCTCGCGGAAGCGCTTCCAGTCGACCACGCGCGAGTAGGCGGAGAAGCCGGCGACGATCATCTTCGGCTGGTGCTCGGTAGCCAGACGCTGGACCTCGTCGTAGTCGATCAGGCCCTCGTCGGTGATGCCGTACTGCACCGCGTTGTAGATCTTGCCGGAGAAGTTCGGCTTGGCGCCGTGGGTCAGGTGGCCGCCGGCGTCCAGGCTCATGCCAAGCACGGTGTCATGCGGCTGCAGCAGGGCCATGTACACCGCGGCGTTGGCCTGCGAGCCGGAATGCGGCTGCACGTTGGCGTAATCGGCGCCGTAGAGCTCCTTGAGGCGGTCGATGGCCAGCTGCTCGACCACATCGACGTGCTCGCAGCCGCCATAGTAGCGCTTGCCCGGATAGCCCTCGGCGTACTTGTTGGTCAGCACCGAGCCCTGCGCTTCCATCACGCGCGGGCTGGTGTAGTTCTCCGAGGCGATCAGCTCGATGTGCTCTTCCTGGCGCTGCGCCTCCTTGCGGATCGCGCTCCAGAGTTCGTCATCGTAGCCGTTGATGCTCATGTCGATCGAAAACATTCGGTGACTCCCGTTGGGTTCTAGGCAATTCGGGCGCGCAGCGGCCCGCCAGAGGCACTCGACCGGCCGCGGACGGCGGCCGGAAGGTCGGGACCGGGCGGGGTACGGCGCCGGAAAGGTCCAATACCATACTGGATTCGGCCGGGATTTTCAGGGCCGCCCGCCGAACGCCCGGCCGAACGGGCTATTCATCCAGCCACTCGCGACGCACCACCCAGGTCTCGGCGATGAAGTCGTGCAGGGCGCGGCGCTGCCGGGTAAAGGCCACCATCAGGTAGCCGATCATGAACAGCAGACCGGACAGGAATTCGGCGAAATGGCGCCCGGTCGCGCGGGCGAAGCTGATGCGCTCGCCATGCCAGTCGACCACCCGCAGGCCTACCGCCATCTTCCCGATGGTCGCGCGGTACTGCGAGCTGTGCATGCCGGCGAAATAGAACCAGCCGACCAGGATGTTCACGAAGGTCCAGGCGGTGTCCGCGTCGGTCCATTCCTCGGTGTGCATGGTTTCCGGGCTGACCATCGCCTGCACCACGGTCAGCGGGATGCCCAGGATCACCCCGTCGATCAGCACCGCCAGCACGCGCCGCCAGAAGCCGCCGAAGGCCGCACGATCCTGCGGTGGCCCCTCGGCAGGCACCTGTCCGGACCCGCCGGAAACGGGCGGTGGCGCCTCGCCCCGGCCTGAACCCGACTCCGGATCCCTGCCGGAGCCGTTCGGCTCCGACGGCTCGGGGTCGAAATCCAGCGAACGGCCACAGGCCTTGCAGAAGGCCGCGTCGTCGGGGTTCTCGGTTGCGCAGTGCGGGCAGGTTCGGGTCATGCATCGCTCCTTCGATGTCAGGTCATTACACCGCTGTCGGCCAGCCCGTCAAAGATGAACTGAACCGCCAGCGCGGACAACAGCACCCCCATGATGCGCGTGAGCACGTGCGCGCCGGTGACGCCCAGCCAGTGCTGGATGCGCACCGCGACCAGCAGGCACACCAGCGCCAGGGCCATGATCGCGATCAGCGCCCCGATCACCACCGCCTGCGCGGCCAGATCGCCGCTGGCACGGCTCATCATCAGGATGGCCGCGCCCATCGCCCCGGGCCCGGCCAGCAGCGGCGTGGCCAGCGGGAACACCGAGAGGTCGGTACGCGAGCGGGCCTCGCGGGTCTCGTCCGGGGTGGCCGAGACCCCGCCGGAGCTGCGCGCGAACACCATGTCGATGCCGATCAGCAGCAGGAGGATACCACCGGCGGTGTACAGCGCCGGCAGCGAGATCCCCAGCACCCCCAGCGCGGCCTCGCCGAACAGCGCGAACGGCAGCAGGATGGCAGTCGCCAGCAACGCGCCGCGCCAGGCCATCGCGCGGCGCTGAGCCGGATCCATGCCGCGAGTCAGCACCGCGAACACCACCGCCACGTCCACCGGTCCGACGGTCACGAAGAAGGTGGTCAGGGCAACGATGCCCAGTTCCAGCATGCGGCGTTCTCCCGGTCGCGGGGGTGGCGGATGTCAGCGCGCGCGCTCCACGTCGCGCGCACAGGCAAAGGGCGGCACCTCATCCAGGCGCGCCGCCAGCGCATAAGCCACCGAATGTGCCATGTTCGCGACCACCATCTCCACCCCGATGACCCGGCAAAGCCCGTGCACCGCCTTCAGCCAGTCGTAGTAGAGGGCATCGACCACCGGCACGCTGTCGAGGTCGTAGATCAGTCGTCGAGCCCGCGCCGCCTGAAGGTAATCCCCCAGCGCGACCAGATAGCGGTCCGGCTCGCCGGGATCCAGGCCCTCACCCGGCTCCAGCAGCACCGCGTCCGCACCGATCCGGGTGAGATGCATGCCCTGGACCATCGGCGCGCCCGTCAGGCCGGGGTCCGGGCGTCGGCCATCCGCACGCCCAGCCAGTGGAAGGCCTCCTTCAGGCCTTCGGCCAGGGTCGCGCGGGTCGTCACGTCGCCCAGATCGATGTTGAGGCTGGTGAGCGCCCGGGCAATCTCCGGCCGGATCCCGGTCAGCACCGGACGCGCACCCGTCAGGCCGATCGCACGGATCATCTGCACCAGGTGGTGCGAGACCTGGGAGTCGATCGCCATGACCCCGGTGACATCCATCAGCACCACGCGGGCCCGGTCCTGCTCGATGCGCCCGAGCAGCTTTTCCATCACCACCATGGTGCGCGACGAATCCAGGGTCCCGATGATCGGCAGCGTCAGGACGCCGTCCCAGATCTCGGTGATGGGCGTGGAGATCTCGCGCAGTTCGGCCTGCTGCGCCTCGATGGTGCTTTCCTTCTGCTCCAGATACACCCGATAGACGTCCAGGATGATGTCGTTGAACACCCCGGCCAGCAGGAGCAGGGTCTCGCGGGTCTGTTCGGGCGTGATCTCCGCATCGCGCCCCAGATCCTCGATCATCACGTTCTGCATGAACTGCAGATAACGCACGAACTCCTCCATGTCGCCGCCCCGCATCAGGATCTGTTGCGACATGGTGGTGAAGAACTGCTGCAGGGCACGGAACTCTTCGCTGGAGCGATCCGGCCGTCCCTCGTGCTGCAGCAGCATCACGAACAGCTCCATGAACTCCACCGAGTAGTCGCTGATCTCCTCGCGCGACAGGATGTTCCCCTGCACGAAGATGTTGTGCCCGCGCTCCTCGATCACCCCGGAAATCCGGCCGACGTTGACCATCAGCTGCTCGACCAGGATCTCGTTGGCACTGCGGGTCTCGCCGTCCTCCCGATTCATGTTGTCCCCCGTCATGACTCCTCCTCGTTTCTTGTTGTGTCCGCCCATGACCTGCCGTCAAAGGCGGATGACCAGCAGCGACTTGTCATCGTTGCTGCGCCCCAGCACCTGGCCCAGCACCAGCGCCAGCAGCTGCGGATGCCGGCGCCACAGGCCGGGAAAGCTCGCCAGGCTCCAGTTGCGCCGGATACCGTCCGAGGCCGTGATCACCAGCGCATGCGGGGGGAGGTCCAGCCGGAGCTCCTCGCAGCTACGATGATCATGCCCGAGAATGCCCGGCGCCATCTCCAGGCCGCGCCGCTCACCTTCGCTCACGACCCACGCGTTCATGTCGCCCACGCCGCATACCCGAACGCTGCGCTGTGCAGCCGCGACCTCGCCGACAATCCCCACCGCCCCGCGCGAGCCGCGCAGGTTGCGGCTCAGCTCGCGCAGCACGTCGGCGGGCGATTCGCCCGCGGCGCCGGGCCGGCAACGTCCGGCCACCGCGGTTTCGGCCTCGATCCCGTGTCCCAGGCCGTCCATGTGGACCCAGCGCAGCCCGCTCCGATCGACATCCAGCCCGGCACAATCCCCGTTGTGCGGGGCATCGTGCAACGCGCGCAGATAGCGCCCGAAACTCGGTCCGGCCTCGTCCTCGCCGGTTTCTCCGGGACGGAAACGCGCCCATGCGGCGGTCCCCTGCCACGGAGTGCCGGCGGCCTGCGCGGCAGGGATGCTGTAGAAATCGGACGCGTCGGCCAGACGCCGCACGGTGCCCAGGCCCTTGCCCAGGGTCCCCGAGGTGGTGTGGCCGTCGGCGAGGGCCTGGTTCAGGTCCGCGATCCCCGGACCGAAATCCATCGCGAACAGGTCGAGCGCGGGTTCCGGCGAGCGCTGCTCCCAGATCTGCACCAGTCCGGTCCCGCGCGCGTATTTCACCTGGTTGGTCACGAGCTCCTGGCAGACCAGCAGCATGCGCTCGCGCTTGATCTCGCCGAAGCCCAGGCGCCGCGCCACGGTCTTCAGCCGCGACTGCAGCAGGACCTGCCCGCCGGCGCGCGCCGCCGCCTGCTCGCTCAGCAGGGCATACGGCTGACGCGCGGGCGGTGCGGCGCTCACGCGCGGGCTCCGAGGCCCGCGGCCGCCGGTGCGTCGGGGGCCTCGAGCTCGAGTTCGGTCGCGACCTGCCCGCGCCCCCGATGCTTGGCCAGATACAGTGCCGCATCGGTGCGCGCCACCAGATCCTCCGGCGCGTCACCGTCCGCCCGCTGCCCCACGCCGATGCTGACCCGGCCCTCCATCGCCGCGAGCACGCGCTGCGCCACGCCGGCTGCCGCGTCGCGGTCACCGAATACGATAATGGCGAACTCGTCGCCCCCGGTGCGGCAGGGGAGGTCCACGTGTTCGCGAATGGCCGCACGCATGGCATCGGCCATGCCACGCAGGTAATCATCCCCGAACTGATGGCCGTGGGTATCGTTCATCTGCTTGAAGAAGTCGAGATCAAGCAGCACCAGGCTCAGCGGTTCATCCTGGCGGGCGCAGTGCAGCAGGGACTCTTCCAGGCGGGCATCGAAGGCGCCACGGTTGAACAGACCGGTCAGGCTGTCCGTCTCGGCTTCGCGGATCGAGCGCTGGAGCTCGGCCTTCTTGCGTTCCAGATCGGCCTCGAGTTCGGCCATCTCGGCCGCCGCCCGCTCGCGGGCGCGTTCCAGTTCGGCGGCGAAGCGGGCATTGCGTCGGCGCAGGAGCTCGGGATCAGTGGATTCGGAACCCCGGCGCAGGCGCTGTGACAGGGCCTCGAGCGAAGCTTCGGAGGGGTCTTCGGGGACACGATCGAGGTGTTCGCGGCGCGCGCGTCCCCCCGCCTCTTCCCAATACAGGGCGAGTTCTCGCCCGTGGGCCACCAGCGCCACCTGCAGCCCGCCCTCCACATTGGCGGCAGCCTCGCGCAGCGCGTGCAGAAGGACATCGAGACGGGCGGTGGCGCGGAACGGGCTGCCGCCCAGGGCCACCACGGCGTCCAGGGCGAAACGCGCAAGCCGGCGCCGATCGGGCTCCACACAAACCGACAGTTCCAGCAGACGCTTCTCCATGCCGCCCCACTCCCTGTTCCGTGCCCGGATTGTGCCCCAGTCCGGGCGTCACGTCATGCACCGACGGCCGGGCCCGGCCGGGACCCGCCGCACATTCAGTACAAGCGGCGGTTGGCGTGGCGTTCCCAGTAGTCGAAGACCGCCCGCCCCTCCTCGGCCAGGGTTCGGATCAGCGGCAGACGGCGCGCCTCGGGGGGTGCCACCAGTTCGTCGCGGATCCGCTCGTCGTCAAACCCGGCCGCGGCCGCATCCGCGGCCGAGGCGGCATGCACCACCCGGTCCAGCCGGGCCCAGCAGGCCGCCGCACGACACATCGGACAGGGTTCGCAGGACACGTATAGGGTCGCCCCGTAGAGACGGTGATCCCCGAGATGACGGCAGGCATCACGGATCGCCGCCACCTCGGCATGCGCGGTGGGATCCTGCCACGGGATCACGCGGTTCGCCCCGCGGCCGACGATCTCGCCGTCGCGCACCACCAGGGCGCCAAACGGACCGCCGCCGACATCCACGGACTCCCGCGCCAGACGGATGGCCTCGCGCAGAAAGAAGGCGTCGTCGGCGGCCACGCTCATGGGGTCAGTCGCCCAGCACCCGGGACAGCACCTCTTCCGGCTCGACGTAGCCGGCGAGCATCTCGCCGTTTTCGGTGAACAGGGCCGGGGTGCCGCGCACGCCCAGGCTCTGCCCCAGCTGCATGTGCTCGTCCTGCGGGGTGGCGCAGCCGCCGTCCAGGTCCCTCAGCTTGTCCCCCTCCTTGGAACGGTCCATGGCCGCCTGGCGGTCATCGGCGCACCAGGTACGGTTCATGATCTCCGGCGAATCGCGGCCAAGCACCGGGAACATCAGGTAGCGCACCTTGACGCCGGCTTCCAGGTATTCCGGCAGATCCGCGTGAATGTCGCGGCAGTACGGGCAGTTGGGATCGGTGAAGATGTTCAGCACCGCGCGGGTCTCGCCGTTCGGTTCGTAGACCACCAGTTCGCTGTCGTCGATGGCTGCGAACAGCTCGGCGCGCGCACCGCCCTTCGCCTGCTCCGTGAGGTTCTCGCGGGTCTGCAGGTCGATCAGGCTGCCCTGCATCACGTAACGGCCGTCCTCGCTGACGTAGAAGATCTCGGTGCCGTAGCGGACCTCCTTGATCCCGTCGAGGGGAGTGGAATGAATGGAATCGATCTCGGCATCGGGGATGGCCTGCGACATCGCCTGCTCGATCGCCTCGCTGGCCTGGGCCGTGGTGCCGACGGCCGCCAGGGCGACCGCTAAGGGAAGAACGCGCTTGAGGAACATGGGGGTCTCGCTGATGAATCAAAACGTGGATTGTAGGCCGGTTGCCTTCCGGGGGACAGACGGCTAACCCCGGGGGTGGTGTTCCGCATGCAGCGCCTGCAGCCGCGCGCGCGCCACATGGGTATAGATCTGGGTCGTGGACAGGCTGCTGTGGCCCAGCAGCATCTGCACCACCCGCAGGTCGGCGCCGTGGTCCAGCAGGTGGGTGGCGAACGCATGCCGCAGGGTATGCGGCGACAGCGCCGTGTCGATACCGGCCCGCGCCGCATGCGCCTTGATGCGGTACCAGAAGGCCTGGCGCGTGAGCCCGCGGCCGCGCCGGGTCACGAACAGCGCCTCCACCGGCGGGTGCCCCGCCATCAGCTCGGGGCGCGCGCGGTCGAGATACGCCGCCAGCCAGTCGGTCGCCACCTCGCCCAGCGGCACCAGGCGCTCGCGTCCGCCCTTGCCGATGATGCGCACCACGCCCTGCCGGGTATTCACCGCCGTGCCTTCCAGCCCGACGAGTTCGGAGACCCGCAAACCGGCCGCGTACATCATCTCCAGCATCGCCCGGTCACGCAGTCCCACGGCCGTGGCGGTGTCCGGCGCCGCCAGCAGCGCCTCCACCTGCGCCTCCGACAGCCCGGCCGGCAGGGGCCGTCCGGGCCGCGGTGGATCGATGCCGGCCGAGGGGTCGTCCTCGCGCTCGCCCGCCTGTACCAGAAAACGATAGAAGCGGCGGATCGAGGACAGCGCCCGGGCCACCGAGCGCGGCCGCGCCCCGCCCTGCATGCGGGCGGCGACAAAGGCCAGCAGGTCGGCATGGGTCGCGGCCTCCAGTGCCCCGTCCCGCGCCGCCAGGAAACCCGCCAGCGCGCTCAGATCGCGCCGGTAGGCCGCCAGGGTGCGGTCGGCCAGGCCTTCCACCGCCCACAGCTCGTCCAGGAACCGGTCGAGGACCGCGGGGAGCTCCGCGGCCGTCTCCGGCGTCTCCGTCGCCATGCCGGACGAACGCCCGCGGACCGATCAGGAGCTGGCCGGGCCCCCGGACGTCGGACCGCGGCCGGTATCGGATGCCCCGCCCGCATCCTCCTCCGCGCCGGAGGTGTCGCCGGTCACGCCGGAACCGGAGGAGGAATCCTTCGTCCCCATCCCCGCTGCAGCCGCGGCGGCGCTCAGCGGGTTCTCGGGATTCTCCGCGCGGAACTTGCCCGCCAGGTTCTCGAACACCTTGGTCAGCTCCAGCGGCAGCGGGAAGAAGATGGTGTTCGCATGCCCGTTGGTGGACATGTCCGACATGGTCTGCATGTAGCGCAGCTGCAGCGCAGCCGGGCTGGCCTCCATGATCTGCGAGGCCTGCACCAGCTTCTCGGCCGCCTGCAGCTCGCCCTCGGCGTGGATCACCTTGGCGCGGCGTTCGCGCTCGGCCTCGGCCTGGCGGGCGATCGCGCGGATCATCGAGTCATCCAGATCCACATGCTTGATCTCGACGTTGGTAACCTTGATGCCCCAGGCGTCGGTCTGCGCGTCGAGGATCGACTGGATATCGGAATTCAGCTTGTCGCGCTCGGACAGCATCTCGTCCAGCTCGTGCTTGCCGAGCACCGAACGCAGAGTGGTCTGGGCCAGCTGGCTGGTAGCGGCGTAGTAGTCCTCGACCTGGATCACCGACTTGGCCGAATCCACCACGCGGAAATACAGCACTGCGTTGACCCGCACGGTCACGTTGTCCTGCGAGATCACGTCCTGGCTCGGGACGTCCAGCGTGATCACGCGCAGGTCGATGCGCACCATCTGCTGGATCCCGGGGATCACGATGATCAGGCCCGGCCCCTTGACCGACTGGAAGCGCCCGAGAAAGAACACGACGCCACGTTCGTACTCGCGCAGGACACGGATCGACATCGCGATCAGGGCGATGATGATCACCAGCGGTACGACGATAAAACCGAAATCGTTCAGCATGTTGCGCTCCTTCCCGCCGAATCGGCGGCTTGCTTCATGTGCCGGCCGCGCGGGGGCGGCCCGCGCTACGCCGGGCCGCTGCCCGCGGCCCGCTCGTCCTGTTCCACCGGCTCCACGGTCAGGCGCAGGCCGTCGATCGCGGTCACCCGCACGGCCTGCCCCTCGCGTACCGGCGCGGTGGTCTCGGCGGTCCACAACTCGCTGTGCACCCACACCGGGCCGCGCACCTCGAAGTCTTCGCGGGCGTGGCCGAGCATGCCGATCATTTCTTCATGGCCGGTGGCCGGCTTCTTGCCGCGCAGCTTGAACAGCCGCCCCAGCACCCAGACCGACACCAGCCCGATGGCAATGGCCGTGCCGACCACCAGCGGCAGGGCCACGTTCAGATTGGGGTCGTCCCACAGGATCACGGAACCGGTTATGAATGCCACGAGCCCTCCTATGCCCAGCGCGCCGAAGCTGGGCACGAAGGCCTCGGCGATCATGAAGATCATCCCCAGCAGCATCAGCGCCAGTCCGGCGTAGTTGATCGGCATCACCTGCAGGGCGAAGAACGCCAGGATCAGCGCGATGGAGCCGATCACACCGGGGTAGACCGCGCCCGGATTCGCCAGTTCGAAGATGATGCCGTAGATCCCGATCAGCATCAGGATGTAGGCGATGTTGGGGTTGGTGATCAGCGACAGCAGCTCGGTGCGCCAGTCGGGATCCATGCGCACGATCTCGATGCCCTCGGTCACCAGTTCGCGTTCACCCGACATCAGCTTCACGGTATGCCCGTCGAGCTGCGCCAGCAGATCGTCCAGGTTGTCGGCGACGAAATCGATGACGTTCTTTTCCAGCGCCGCGGTGGCGGTCAGGTTGGAGCCCTCGCGCACCGTCTCCTCGGCCCAGTCGGCATTGCGGTCGTAGCGCTCGGCCAGACCGCGGATGTAGGACACCGCGTCCTCCAGCACCTTGCGCTCCATCGCATCGTCCCCGCGGCGGGGCTCGGGGTCGTCGTCCAGCAGCTCTTCCTCGGTGGCCGGCTCGACGGCGTCCTCGCCGTTGTCCCGCTCCTCGCCGCCGTTCCCGTTCCCGCTCCCGTTCTCGGCTTCGGCCTCGTCTTCCGCTTCCTCGCGCAGCTCGTCCAGGTCTTCCTCGTCCATGCCGGGCAGGCCGCCCCCGCCCATCTGCACGGGGGTTGCCGAGCCCAGATTGGTCGCCGGCGTCATCGCCGCGACATGCGAGCCGTAGAGCATGTAGGTTCCGGCACTGGCGGCCCGCGCGCCGGCGGGGTGCACATAGGTCACCACCGGCACTTCGGACTGCAGCATGTGCTTGATGATGCTGCGCATGCTGGAGTCCAGCCCGCCCGGGGTATCCAGCTGCAGCACGACCATCTCGGCACCGCGCTCCTCGGCGGCATCGATCCCGCGCGTGATGTAATCTACGGTCGCCGGACCGATGGCCCCGTCCACGGTCAGGAGCACGGCTTCGCGGTCGCCACCGTTATCGGCGCTGGCCAGCAGCGCGCCGGCCGTGCCGACCACCAGCAGCGCCAGCCACAGGAGCCAGCGGGCCGCGGCACCGCGTTGGTTACGGAATCGGATCATGGATCGCTGTCGTCCTCGTATCGTGTCGGCCACGCATCCTGCACCCTACAACATAGGCCATTGCGCAAACGAACGCCCATGCCGCAGGACTCCCGCCAGACTCCACCCGCCGCCCCGGAGCGCCCGCCGCTGGGGGTCATCCTCGCCGGCGGTCAGGGCCGGCGCATGGGCGGCTGCAACAAGGCGTGGCTCGAATACCGGGGCCGGCCGCTGATCGAACATGCCGTCGAGCGTCTGCAGGGACAGGTCGATGGCATCGTCGTCAGCACTAATACCGAAATGGACCGTTGCGCGCGGCTGGGGTTTCCCTGTGTCGCCGACGAACATCCCGATTACCGCGGCCCGCTGGCCGGCATTGCCGCGGTCGGTGCCGCCCGACCCGGCCGCGACCTGCTGTGCGTCCCCGTGGATGCCCCGAGCGCCCCGCACGACCTCGGCCCCCGCCTGCAGGCGGCGCGGGCCGAACACGCCGCCCCCGCGGCGATGGCCCACGACGGCCGGCGCCTGCAGCCGCTGTTCCTGCTGCTGGGTGCCGGACTGGTGCCCGCCCTGCGCGCCGCGATCGCGGCGGGCCCCCTGCCCGCCGGCGCCTGGCTGCGCGAACACGGCGCCGTGACCGCCGACTTCTCCGATTGCCCCGAGGCCTTCGCCAACCTCAACACCCCCGAAGATCTCGCCCCGCGGTGACCCCGGGAACTTACTGCGCCCCGCAACCGGCGTGTAGATTGGCGGCCGATTCCTTACACTCCCCGACGACCGGTACCACACCGGGCCGTCGCCACCAGGGAGAGGAACCGTCATGAGCCACCCGGACAACACGCTGCCGCGCATCGGCTTTGCCGCCTGGAGCGGCTCGGGCAAGACCACACTGCTGAAGCAGCTGATTCCGGAGCTGCGCAACCGCGGCCTGCGCCCCGCCGTGATCAAGCATGCCCACCACGAGTTCGACGTGGACAAGCCGGGCAAGGACAGCTACGAGCTGCGTCACTCGGGGGCCGACCAGACCCTGGTGGCCTCGTCCCGGCGCTTCGCCCTGATGGTGGAGACGCCCGAGATCGAGGAAGGGGCGACCCCCGACCTCGACGCCCTGTGCGCGAAACTGGATCCGGCGCGCTCGGACCTGATCCTGGTGGAGGGCTTCAAGAACGCCGACCTGCCGCGCATCGAGGTCTACCGCAAGGCCAACGACAAGCCACCGCTGTACCCCGACACACCGGGGGTGGTCGCAGTGGCCACCGACGCCGGCGGGCTGCCCTTCCATGGCCCGGTGCTGCCGCTGGACGACCCCTCGCCGGTGGCGGACTTCATCATCGAACACCTTTCCCTTTACCCGTTATTGAACGGCTGACAGATGACAACGGAGGAACCGGATGAACGCGGCCGCCTGTGACGAATTCGACCCCACCGCCCTCACCGTGGAACAGGCGCGCGCCGCCGTGCTGGAGGCCTGCCGGGCGGTTGCCGAGACGCGCACGCGCAGTCTGGAGACGGCCACCGGACGGGTTCTCGCCGCGGACGTGCATGCCCGGCTGGACGTCCCTCCGGCCCGGGTCTCGGCGATGGACGGCTACGCCCTGCGCGCCGCCGATGCCCGCGAGGCCGGCTCGCGCCTGCGCCGGGTCGGCCAGGCGGCCGCCGGGCACCCGTGGGACGAACCGCTGCCACCCGGCGGGTGCGTGCGCATCATGACCGGGGCCGTGGTCCCGGACGAAGCCGACACCGTCGTCATGCAGGAGCACGTGACGGTGGATGGCGACATGGTGCAGTTCGACCGCCCGGCCCCCGAGGACGCGAACATCCGCGGTCCCGGCGAGGATACCCGCAGCGGCGAGCGGCTCTACCCTGCCGGACAGGTCCTGGGCCCGGCCGAGATCGGGGTGCTCGCCAGCCAGGGCATCAGTGAGGTCGAGGTCCTGCGCAAGCCGCGCGTGGTGTTCTTCTCCACGGGCGACGAGCTGGTGCCGGTGGACGAACCGCTGGAACCCGGGCAGATCCACGACAGCAACCGGCACATGCTGCGTTCCCTGCTGTCGCGCTACGCGGTCAAGGCCCGCGACTACGGCGTCATTCCCGACGACGAGGACGCCGTGCGCGAGGCCCTGGAATCCGCGGGCCGCGAGGCCGATCTGATCCTGACCACGGGCGGGGTCTCGGTGGGTGATGCCGACTACATCACCCGCATCCTGCAGGAGCGCGGCGAGGTCGGCTTCTGGAAGATCGCGATGAAGCCCGGGCGTCCGCTGGCCTTCGGCCGCTTCGGCCAGGCGCGGTTCATCGGGCTGCCGGGCAACCCGGTCTCGGCGATGGCGACGTTCGGCCTGTTCGTCGGCCCGGCGCTGCGCAGTCTGGCTGGCCTGCCGGTGGGCGAACCGCGCACCCTGCGCGCACGGCTGTGCGAGGATCTGCGCAAGCGGCCGGGGCGCACGGATTATCAGCGGGCGATCGTGGAGACCGAGGACGGCGTGGACGTGGTGCGCAGCGCCGGGGGACAGGGATCGCATCAGCTGAGCGCGATGAGCCGGGCGAATGCCTTCGTGGTACTGCCGCGGGAGGCGGACGGCGCACGCGCCGGGGAGTGGGTGGAGGTACTGCCGTTCAGCGAGCTCTACTGAGCCCCCCGGGTTCAGGGCCCGGGATCAGGGCCCGGGATCAACTGCCCGGGTCATCCTCGCCCGGCGGCTCGGCGACCATGGCGGCGAACTCACGCTCCAGCAGTGCCTCGTCGCCCAGGTTCAGCTCCACCAGGCGCCGCAGGTGCCCGGCGGATTCCAGCGGCATGGCGGCGATCTCCAGCCCCAGCCGCTCGCCCTGCTGCCAGCGCACCTTGCCCTCGAACGCGATGCGGGCCTCGTCACTGAGCGGGATGTCCACCTGACCGGGCGTGCCCGGGGCGAGCGGTTCGAGCCCCTCGCATTCCACCAGCACTCCACGCAACGAGATGTCGAGCACGCGCACCGGGCATGTCCGGCCATCCAGCTCGAGCCGGGCCGGAAATTCGAGCGGGATACGTTGAAACCGTCGCGACATACCGCAAGACTACGCAATCTTCCGCGCAGTGACCAGCGAGACCCCATGAACGACATCCCCGCTCCCGAACGCGACTCCCGCCCCGTCGGCCTGCTGCTGCGCTTCGGCGCACTGCTCTACGACAGCCTGCTGGTGCTGGCCATCTGGCTGGTGCTGGGGCTGGTGACCCTGCCGTTGTGGAACCTGCTGGACGTGTTCTTCTGGCAGGTCCAGCTCACCCTCAACATCTTCGCCGCCTGGGCCTTTTTCTACGGCTTCTGGCGCCGGACCGGACAGACCCTCGGGATGCAGACCTGGAACCTGGTGGTGCGCAGCGAGGATGGCAGCCGGATCACCTCCTGGCAGGCCACGCTGCGTTTTCTGGTGGGGATCTCGCAGTGGATGATCATCCTGATGGCGATCCATCTGGCGCGCGAGCACGGCGACTGGATGACCGCGCTGATGACCGCCCTGGGCGTTCTCGCCCTGGGCGCCAGCGCCCTGCACCCGCAGCGCTGGATGCTGCACGACTGGCTGTCCTCCACCGTGCTGATGCGCACGCGGCCGCTCAAGCGTCCGCGCTGGAAGGAAAACCAGGAAGAACGGGACTCCGGGGGCGGCTGATCGCGCGCGGTCACCCGCGCCCCGTCATCCGCTCACGGGGCTCGGCGTCCCAGCCACAGCCCGACCTCCATCAGCCCGTCGGCGATCTCCTCGGCCATGCGTGCATAGCCGTCCGCGTTCGGGTGGATGCGGTCCGCACGCAGATCCGCGTCGTTCAGCACCCCGGCCAGCACCCCCTCGATCAGTGGCACGTCCTCCTCGCGCGCCAGCTCGCGATAGATCGCGTCGTCACTGAGCCGCCCGGTAGCGGCCCCCAGGGCCGAGGCCTCGGGCACGCCGATCAGCAGCGGCTGCGCCCCGTGGTCGCGCACGTATCCGATCAGTACCCGCAGATCCTCCTTCACGTCCGCCGGCTGGCGCCCGCGCAGGAAGTCGTTGCCGCCGAGCTCGAGGATGACCAGATCCGGTTCATGTTCGACCAGGCTGTCCTCGATGCGCCCGCGTGCGGTATCCGCCCGATCGCCGGGCACACCGTCGTTGATGACGGCCCAGCCGGTGATCGCCTCCAGACGCGTCGGAAAGTCCTCGCCATCACCGGCGCCGGTTCCGTGGGTCACACTGTCCCCGAACACCAGCACCGTGGCCGAGCGCGGCAGCGGATCGAGATCGGTGGGCCCCGGGCTGCCACAGGCGGCCAGCATGCCGGCTACCAGCAGCAGCCACAGGAGTTGCCCCGCGCGCCCGGTCCGGGACGGTCTTCCGCCTGCTCTCATTGCGTCGTTCTCCCGTCGTCGATAATCCGCGTCACATCATGCCACGCGCCGCAGCCCCAGCAGCCCCGCCACCAGGAACAGCAGCACCGGCACACTGGCCGCCAGCACCGGCGGCAGCGCGAACACCAGTCCGACATGGGTCATCGCCCGCATCACGATCGCGAACGACACCCCGATCGCGATCCCCACGAACAGCCGACGCCCGGCCCCGCCTTCGCGCTGCGACCCGAACAGGAACGGGATCGCCAGCAGCAGCATCACCCAGGTCGAGGCCGGCAGGGTCAGGCGCTGCCAGAAGGCCACCTCGTAGGGCGCCGAATCCAGACGGTTTTCCTGCAGGTACTGGATGTAACGATGCAGGTCGCGCGCTCCCATCTGCGCGGGTTCCACCACCAGCACCGAGAAGTACTCCGGGGCGATCAGACGCTCCACGCGTTCCTCCTCGACATGTTCCGTCACTACCCCGTCGAAATCCGGGCGCGAGCGTTCCACGTCCTCCAGCCACCACTCGCCGTCCGTGTAACGCGCACCCGCGGCCCGGGTGATCACCCGCGGGCGCCGGTCCTCGCCCAGTTCGATCACGCGCACGCCCGCCAGCCGGTCATCCGGCAGCACGGCCTCGGCATGCACGATGCGCCGCCCGTCGCGCGCCCACAGCCCCATCGAGCCAACGCTCAGTTCGCGGTCGAAGGCGGTCGCCTTGAGGTTCTGCGCGCGGTTCTCCGCCACCGGCGCGACGAACTCGCCGATCGCGACCATCGCCAGCACCACGATCAGCCCGCCCTGCATGACCCAGCCGACGAACCGCCCGACGGTCATCCCGGCGGCGCGCATGGCCGTCAGCTCGCTGCCCGCCGCGAGGTTGCCCAGCAGCAGGAGACCACCGAGCAGCGCTGCCGGCGGCATCATCTCGTACATCCGCCGCGGCAGCGTCAGGGCCACGTACATCAGCGCCTGCGCCACGCCGTAATCGCCGCGGCCGATGTCCCGCAGCTCGTCGATCAGCGCGAACACCGCATCCAGCGCAACCAGCAGCAGCGCCGCCAGCGCGGTCCCCAGCAGCACCTGGCGGATGATGTAGCGCCCCAGGATCGTGGTCATGCCGGCTCCCCCGCCGGCGGGCCCGCACCCCGGCGCGGCCGACGCAGCAGGCCCTTGCGCCAGGCCAGCAGCAGCCACAGCACGAGCATCGCGCCGTGCGCCCACCACAGCCCCACGGCCACGGGCACCTGGCCGTCCGCCAGCTGCCCCTGCCCCAGGATCAGGAAGTTGGCATACAGCACGTACACCCCGATCGCCGCGGGGATGCGCGCGTAGCGCCCGCTGCGCGGCGGCACCAGCGACAGCGGCAGGGCGATCAGCGTCAGGACCACGATCGACAGCGGCATGGCGAAGCGCCACTCCAGCTCCGCACGCACCTCGTGGTCGTCCCGCTCGGCCCACAGCTCCGGCGTGGAGTGCGCCTCCAGGCTGCGCCGCTCGGCGCCCGGGTCGGGCTCGGTGATCTGCGTGCGCAGGCGTTCGAATTCCAGCATGCGGAAGGCCCCGCTGCCCGGGGTGCCGACGTAGCGGTAGCCGTCCTCCAGCACCAGGAAGCCGCTGCCCTCGGCACCGGGATCGGGGATCGCACGCGCGGCCACCGTGACCTGCGCCTCGCCGTCCACCTCGCGGTAGATGAAGACCTCCTCCAGCGCCTCGCGGTCATCGCTCAGGCGTTCGGCGAAGAACACCTGATCCCCCACGCGCGACTCCAGGAACTGCCCCGGCGCGATCCCCACCAGATCCGAGCGCTGGTCGGCGAGATCGCGCATGCGGTCCACCTCGCCCTCGGTCCAGGGCACCACGGTGTTCATCAGCGCCGCCAGCAGGATCGCCGCCGGTCCGGCGACCAGGAACAGGGCACGATAAAGCGCGGCGAACGACATCCCGCCCGACTGCAGCGCGATCAGTTCGCTGTCGCGCTGCATGCGGCCCAGCACCAGCATGAACCCCAGAAACAGCGCCACCGGCCACAGGTAGACGATGCCCTTGAACGCGCCGAAGCCCACCAGTGCCGGCAGGAAATCCGCCGGCACGCTGCCCTCGGCCACGTCCTGCAGCACCCGCGCGAGCACCCCGCCGACGATCACCAGCAGCAGCACCACGGTGACCGCCGCCTGGGTCACCAGGAGTTCGCGCGCAACGAAGCGCTCGGCCCGGCGCAGGATCATGCGCGGCCCGTATCCACGTCGCCGGTGTGCGTAGTGCGCCCCGGCGGCGCGCTGGTAGTATCACTGGAAAACATTCATTTCATCCCGCGAGGCGCCCATGCAATTCTCCGTCACCACCTCCGCCGTCGACAAACCCCGCGCCGGGATCCGCGCCGCCGCCGTCAGCCACCGGCGCAAGCCGGCCCCGGGCGCGCGGGTCCTGGATGAGGCCCGCGACGGCGACCTCGCGGCCCTGTTCAAGGCCGGCGAGATGGACGGCGACGCCGGCTCGCGCCTGCTGGTGCCCGGCGCCGGACGCAAGGGTTCCGCGCTGCTGATCGGCCTGGGCGCGAAGAAGGACTACGACGCCCGCGCTGCGCGCAAGGCCTGCCAGACCCTCGCTGCCGCGCTGGTGGAGCGCCCGGCCGACAGCGCGGTGATCGCGGTGGAGGACTTCGTCCCGCGCGGCAAGGACATCGCCTGGACCGTGCGCACCCTGATCACCGCCATCGGCGACGCCGCCTATCGCTTCTTCGAGTTCAAGGGCAAGGAAGAGACCCGCCCCGTCAAGCTCGAGAAGGTCCAGTTTGCCGTGGACCGCAGCCGCGCCGATGCGGCGAAGAAGGCCTGCAGCGAGGCCGCGGCCATCGTCACCGGCATGAACCGGGCGAAGGACCTCGGCAACACCCCGCCCAACGTCTGCTATCCCGAATCCCTCGCCGACACCGCCTGCCGGCTCGCCGAACAGTATGACCGTCTCGAGACCACCGTGCTCGACGAACACGAACTGGAGGCCCTGGGTGCCGGCGCCATCCTCGCCGTCGGTCAAGGGTCCGAGCGCCCGCCGCGCCTGATTGCGATGGAATACCGCGGCGGCAACAAGGACGATGCCCCGGTGGTGTTCGTCGGCAAGGGCATCACCTTTGACACCGGCGGCATCTCGCTGAAGCCGGGCGCCGAGATGGACGAGATGAAATACGACATGTGCGGCGCCGCCAGCGTGTTCGGGGTGATCGAGGCGGTATGCGAACTGGGCCTGCCGATCAACGTGGTCGGCGTGGTCACCAGCGCGGAGAACATGCCGGACGGCCGCGCCACCCGCCCCGGCGACATCATCCACACCCTGTCCGGGCAGACCGTCGAGATCCTGAATACCGACGCCGAGGGCCGTCTGGTGCTGGCCGACGCCCTGACCTGGGTGGAGCGCTACAAGCCAAAGGCGGTGATCGACATCGCCACCCTCACCGGCGCCTGCATCATCGCCCTGGGCCACCAGGGAGCCGCGCTGCTGGGCAACGACGACCGTCTGGTCCGGCAGCTGCAGCAGGCCGGCGAGGAAACCGGCGACCGCGGCTGGCAACTCCCGCTGTGGCCGGAGTACCAGGAACAGCTCAAGAGCAACTTCGCCGACATGGCCAACATCGGCGGCCGCCCGGCGGGCACCATCACCGCCGGCTGCTTCCTCTCGCGCTACACCGAGGACTACACCTGGGCGCACGTCGACATCGCCGGGGTGGCCTGGAAGAGCGGCAAGGAAAAGGGCGCGACCGGCCGCCCGGTCCCGATGCTGATGCAGTATCTGCTGGACCAGGCCTGAGGCTCGCCGGCACATGACCCGGGTCACCTTCTACCTGCTGCAGGATCCGCAGCCTGACGCGCGCCTGCGGCTGGCCTGCAAGCTGGCCGAAAAGGCCTCGCGCCAGGGCCACCGGGTCCACGTCCACACCGGGGACCCGGCCCTGACACAGAGCCTGGACGAATGGCTCTGGACCTTCCGTGACACCGCCTTCCTGCCCCACGCCACCGAGGTGGACGCCGCCGACGTGCCGGTGACCCTGCACGACTCCCGTGCCCCGACCACCCACTGCGACGTGCTGGTCAACCTGGCCGCCGAGGTCCCCGAATACTGCGGCCGTTTCGAGCGCGTGGCCGACATCGTCGGCGGCGACGACGCCGGCCGCGCCGCCGGTCGCGCCCGCTGGCGCTACTTCCGCGACCGCGGCTATCCGCTGGAACACCACGCCCTGTGAGCGCCGCCGGCGGGCGGCGTCCTTTTCTGCACCCACCCCTTGAGCTGGATCATGAATCCCTTCGATTCGAGTGGAAATGTGATCCATTCACGTAGAACTCACGCGGACAATGGATGCAAGGTAGCGACGGCATCCGCAGAGATGCCCGTCACAAGAAAACTACCAGCAAGGAGGTCGGAACCATGTCCGACAAGACCGATATCAGCCGCCGTACCTTTCTCCGCCGCGCCTCCGCGGCCGTCGCCGCCATCCCGGTCGTGAGCATGGCCGGCATGTCCGTGGCCACGGCCAATCCCATGGCCGAGGACGGACACGCCCACAACTACGTGGCGGATGCCGCCAACGCCGATCACCCGGACTACTCCGAGGGCGAGCGCTGCGACAACTGCGCCTTCTGGGACGGCAACGGCGGATGCCATCACGCCGATTTCCAGGGCGTCAACGTCGCCGCCGGCGGCTGGTGCGACGCCTGGGTCAGCGGCTGATCCCGCAACCCGCTCACGGGGCACCGGAATGCCCCGATACAACGGGGCCCCGCACGCCACCCTGGCGCGCGGGGCCCTTTTGATTGCGGGACGGGCCAGAATCTGCATCCCTCGTTATAATGCGCGGCTTTGCCATCCACACCCCGAGCCCGGCCCGACCATGGACAAGAGCTTCGACCCCAAGAGCATCGAACAGGCCCAGTACGAACGCTGGGAGGCCGCGAACATCTTCGCGCCGCCGGAGACGGGCGAGGCCAACTACTGCATCCTGCTGCCGCCGCCGAACGTGACCGGCACGCTGCACATGGGGCATGCGTTCCAGCACACGCTGATGGACACCCTGATCCGCTACCGGCGCATGCACGGCGACCGCACCCTGTGGCAGGGCGGTACCGACCATGCCGGGATCGCCACGCAGATGGTGGTCGAGCGCCAGCTGGCGGCGCAGGAAAAGACCCGCCACGATCTCGGGCGCGAAGAATTCGTCCGTGCGGTCTGGGACTGGAAGAACGAATCCGGCGGCACCATCACCCGCCAGATGCGCCGGCTGGGCGATTCGGTGGACTGGTCGCGCGAGCGCTTCACCATGGACGAAGGGCCGTCCGAGGCGGTGCTCGAGGTCTTCGTGCGCCTGTTTGACGAGGGCCTGATCTACCGCGGCAAGCGCCTGGTCAACTGGGACCCGGTGCTGCACACCGCGCTGTCCGACCTGGAGGTGCTGTCGGAAGAGGAAAACGGCCACCTGTGGCACTTCCGCTATCCGCTGGCCGACGGCTCCGGGCACCTGACCGTGGCCACCACGCGCCCGGAGACCATGCTGGGCGACACCGCCGTCGCGGTGCACCCGGAGGACGAGCGCTACCGCCACCTGATCGGCAAGACCATCCGCCTGCCGCTGGTCGGGCGCGAGATCCCGATCATCGCCGACGACTACGTCGAGTCCGAGTTCGGCTCCGGCTGCGTGAAGATCACCCCGGGGCACGACTTCAACGACTACGCGATGGGCCAGCGTCACGACCTGCCGGTGATCAACATCCTGACCATCGACGCGTGCATGAACGACAACGTGCCCGAGGCCTACCGCGGACTGGACCGCTATGAGGCCCGCAAGCGCGTGGTGGCCGATCTGGATCACCTCGGCCTGCTGGAAAAGACCGAGGACCACCGCCTGATGGTCCCGCGCGGCGACCGCTCCGGCACCGTGGTCGAGCCCTACCTGACCGACCAGTGGTACGTGAAGGCCGGCCCGCTGGCCGAGCCGGCCATCAAGGCGGTGGAGGACGGCCGCATCCGCTTCGTGCCGGAGAACTGGTCGAAGACCTACTTCGAGTGGATGCGCAACATCGAGGACTGGTGCATCTCGCGCCAGATCTGGTGGGGCCACCGCATCCCCGCCTGGTACGACGGCGATGGCAACGTGTACGTCGGGCGTTCCGAGGCCGAGGTGCGCGAGAAGCACGGCCTGGGCACCGAGGTGGCGCTGGAACAGGACGAGGACGTGCTGGACACCTGGTTCAGTTCGGCGCTGTGGCCATTCTCCACCCTCGGCTGGCCGGAGCAGACGCAGGAGCTCAAGGACTTCTACCCGACCAGCGTGCTGGTCACCGGCTTCGACATCATCTTCTTCTGGGTCGCCCGCATGATCATGATGGGCGAGCACTTCATGGGCGACGTGCCCTTCCGCGAGGTCTACGTCACCGGCCTGATCCGCGACTCGGAAGGCCAGAAGATGTCCAAGTCCAAGGGCAACGTGATCGACCCGATTGATCTCATTGACGGCATCAGCGCCGACGACCTGGTGGCCAAGCGCACCCAGGGGCTGATGCAGCCGCAGATGGCGAAAAAGATCGAGAAGACCACGCGCAAGGCCTTCCCCGACGGCTTCCCCGCGTTCGGAACCGATGCCCTGCGCTTTACCCTGGCGGCACTGGCCACCACCGGGCGCGACATCAAGTTCGACCTTGGCCGCATCGAGGGCTACCGCAACTTCTGCAACAAGCTGTGGAACGCCTCGCGCTTCGTGCTGATGAACGTCGAGGGCCACGACTGCTCGGCCGCGGACGACACCGCGGAACACCGCACCCTGGCCGATCGCTGGATCCTCGACCGCCTGGCAGCCACCGCCGCGACCGCCACGCAGCAGCTCGACGCCTACCGCTTCGACCTCGCCGCGCAGA
This sequence comes from Thioalkalivibrio sp. ALE11, assembly GCF_000381205.1. Lineage (NCBI taxonomy): Bacteria > Pseudomonadati > Pseudomonadota > Gammaproteobacteria > Chromatiales > Ectothiorhodospiraceae > Thioalkalivibrio > Thioalkalivibrio sp. ALE11. Next base: position 55,287 of record NZ_KB906164.1, read on the forward strand.
CGCTCTACGAGTTCACCTGGCACGACTACTGCGACTGGTATCTGGAGCTGACCAAGCCGGTGCTGAACGACGAGGCCACGCCGGAGGCGGTCAAGCGTGCCACGCGCAATACGCTCGTCAGCGTGCTCGAGGCCCTGCTGCGCCTGCTGCACCCGGTGATCCCGTTCATCACCGAGGCGATCTGGACCAGTGTGAAGCCGCACGCCGGCATCGGCGACGACATCGAGTTCCTGGTGCAGCGCCCCTGGCCCGCGCAGGACGGCTTCCCGCGCGATGCCACCGCCACCGCCGAACTCGACTGGGTCAAGGACTTCGTGACCGGGCTGCGCCGCATCCGTGCGGAGATGGACATCGCCCCGGGCAAGCCGCTGCCGGTGCTGGTGAAGAACTGGAGCGAGACCGACCGGGAGCGTTACCAGCGCCACCACGCGCTGCTGGAGTTCCTCGGCAAACCCGAGGAGGTCACCTGGCTGGACGCCACCGACGAGGCACCGGAATCCGCCATGGCCCTGGTCGACGAGATGCAGCTGCTGATCCCGCTGGCCGGCCTGATCGACAAGGACGCCGAACTGGCGCGGCTGGACAAGGAGATCGCCAAGCTCGACAAGAACCTCGAGCAGAGCGAGAAGCGCCTGTCCAACGAGAGCTTCGTCGACCGCGCCCCGGCCGAGGTGGTGCAGAAGGAGCGCGACCGCGTCGCCGAGATGCAGGCCACCCGCGAGCAACTCGCCGCGCAGCGCGAACGCATCCGGGCGATGTAACGCCGGCGCGGCGCTCGCCGCCCGGTGCCGGCACCCGGCCCCGGCACCGGGCAACGGCTGCAGGAGCTTGCTTGCAAGCGAACAGGAGCTGCTACCCGACCGCTGCCGCGGCGCTTCGGGCTACTGCCTGTGCTTGATCGCTGCCGCGGGCCTTGAGCTGGCGCTGCAGAGTCGGCGGTTTTGGCTGCCGCCGGGGGTGTTGCGCTCTCTCGCGAGCGCGCCGCGAGGTCCTTTCTTGTGTGAACAAGAAAGGACCCAAAGAAGTCACCCCGACTGCCGCATCCCGGTCCGCTGACGCGGCCCGGGATTCCCTCGCTCCGAGGCCGGTCGCGGGCGGCGCTGAACTCGCGAAGCTGCGCTTCGCTCAGACAAGCAGCGCCTTATTATCCCGCGCCCGACCTCTGCGCTCGGTGCGGCAAACGGGGCCGCAGGACCACCGTCCGTTCCTTTTCCGCCAGGCGGGCAGACCGGGGCCGTGAACGGCCCGGCCGAGAACAGGATCGTGCCGGATCGGCGAGAGGGCTCGCCTCCCACAGCCACCTTTGCACACCCGGCACCGGGAGGGTGCCCGGGTAGGGCCATGGGCATGCCCTGCTGAGCCGCATGACCTTCTTCCATCAGGGCTTGGGGGCCGGCCCCTGCCCGCACGCGATTCCTTTGCGAGGATGGACGGAAATGAGCTCTACGAAGGCCCGTACCAAAGCTTGAACCCGTTGGTGCACCGGGCCGCCTTTGCATCAGGAACCAGGAAACGCACGATTCGGGCGCCCCGCGATGAAGCGGGTCGGGACCGGGGCACCGATGGCCGGAACGCCTCCGGTTTACCCCCTCCCGTTGCGAGCCCCTTGCGGAGGGTGCCTCGCGCCGGAAACAAGGCGCCGGATGTCCGAGCGAAGCGCAGCTTCGCGAGTTCGGCGCCTTGTTTCCGGCGCGAGGCGCCCGGAGCAAGGTTCCCGGGCGAGCTCCGGGTGCCCTTCTTTGGGTCCTTTCCTGGGCAAGCAAGAAAGGACCTCGCGGCGCGCTCGCGAGAGAGCGCAACACCCCCGGCGGCAGCCGAAAACCGCCGACTCCGCAGCGCCAGCTCAAGGCCCGCGGCAGCGATCAAGCACGGGCACCAGCAGCCCGTTCGCTTGCAAGCAAGCTCCCGCAACCGGTTACCCCCAGACGGACCCGACCCCGAACACCAGTGCGGCCACCATCAGCGCCAGCACCAGCCCGAACCAGGGGTTCGCGATGTGCGGGTGGTCCGACCAGGCCCCGCGCTTGTAGCCGGTAATCATCGCGCCGATCAGGCGGATCCGCAGGATGAACTGATAGGTGAACACGGCCAGCACGTGGATGCCGATCACGATCAGCAACAGATCGAAGTTCCAGTTGTGCAGCCGCGTCATCGTACGTTCGACGTCGCGGCTGACGGAATCGGCCAGCGGCCCCTGGTTGAAGATGTCGTCATTGGCGAACAGTCCGGTCACCGCCTGCACCAGCAGCAGCACCAGCATCAGCAGGATCGCCCAGCCACCCAGCGGGTTGTGGCCGAGGTATTCGGGAGCCGTGCCGCGCAGCCGGCCCCACGCGTAACGCGCGACCGTCACCGGCCCCGCCAGCCAGTGGCGAAAACGCGCCGTCTCGCTGCCGACAAAGCCCCACACGATGCGGAACAGCAGCAGCCCCAGCACGGTGTAGCCCAGCCACTTGTGCCACCGGAACAGCATGAATTCGGTGCTGGTGTACCACAGGCCCACCAGACACAGCAGCAGTCCCCAGTGAAACACCCGCGTCGGCCAGTCCCAGACCTTCACCCGCAGGGCATCCGCGTTGCCACCGGTCATTCCGTTCATTCCTCGTCCTCGCGTTCATAGCCGGTCAGTTCCACGAAGCCACGGCCCAGGAGCTCGCCCTCCCGGTCACGGATGTCCACCGCGCCTTCCCAGTAGGGAATGACCGTATCCATTTCCTGAAATTCCCGCACCGCTTCCACACGGAAACGCCGGGGCGCGCTGCCATCCGGCGGCGTGACCGTCATCGCCCACACCACCGGATAGCGGTTTCCCGAAGGCATGCGCGCATGCCGCAGCGGTTCGAGCTCCACGTGTTCCGGGCGCAGCTCGTGATCCCGGGCATCGGCCGGCATCCAGCGGCCCTTCGAAAGCTCATGGGGCGTGCCGTCATCGCGCCGCAGCTGGTAGTACATCAGGTCGGTCCCGTCGTCGAACTGCAGGGCAAACCAGTTCCAGCCGATCTGGCCCTCGGCCAGGGCGCCGCTGCTCCATTCGCGGTCCAGCCAGGCCTGCCCCGAAAGCGCCCGTTCCGCCCCGTCCGCATCGCGCAGGGTGCCGCGCGCGGCGATCCGAGGGACGGAATAGTAGTAGGACGCATTGCCCGGCTCCGGCCCCTTCTGGCTCAGCCCTGCCTCGCCCTGCAGCACCGGGGCGCGCTCCGGTTTCAGCTCCAGTTCCAGTTCGCGCCCGTCCACCGTGAACTGCAGATCCCAGGTGTCGCCCGCCAGGCCGGTCAGCGCCCAGTCCTCCAGCCACACCCGGCCCACCGGCTCGCTGGCACCCGCCAGCCCGGCGGCATCCCGGGCGAAGCGCTCCTCCGAGGCATGCCAGTCGCCCTCCACGTCGAGGATCGCGGCATGCGCCATCCACAGACGCGGCGTGGCCCAGCTCGACCCGTGAAACGCCGGGTCGCCCTCCAGCTCCGGCGCCAGCGCCACCCGGAAGAAGGTGATGTGGAACCCGTGGCGGCCGCCGTCGGGGCCCTCCAGATTGCCGGTCAGATACCACCACTCGTTGCGAAACCCCGGATGTGGCCCATGATCCCGCGGGAACTCGAACGCGCGCGGCTCCTCGGCCCGGCGAAAGCCCTCGACGTCCTCCTCGCCCAGGGCATCGGCGACGCGCAGCGCGGTCCCCTCTTCGTCGGACGCGGGGTCCGGCGGCTCCCCGCCACAGCCCGCCAGCCACACACCCGGCAGCAACAGCACAAGCAGCCCCGCTCGCAGCATGCCCCGCATCAGGTCACCTCCCGCAACGCCGGCAGCAGACGCATCCGGGCCATGCGCCAGGCCGGCCACAACGACGCCAGCAGCGCGGCCACCATCCCCACGGCCACGGTGCCCGCGACCTCACGCCCGGGCCAGCGCAGGTCCATGCCCCAGCCGAAGGCCTGACGGTTGATCACCTCGATCAGGATCCAGCCCATGCCCAGTCCCGCGGGGATCGCCGCCAGCACCGCGAACAGCCCGAGCACCCCGCCCTGCAGCAGCACCAGCCCGCGCACGCCCCGCGGCTCCAGCCCCAGGCTGCGCAGCGTCGCGAACTCGCGGGCGCGCTCCATCTGCAGGGCCATCAGGGCGCCGAGGATGGCGATGAAGGCGACCACCAGGGTGATGACCCGCAGCAGATGGGTCACCGCGAAGGTGCGGTCGAAGATCGCCATGGATTCCCGTTCCAGCGCTTCCGGCCGGGTCACGATCGCCGCCGGCTCGCGTTGTGCCAGCCACGCCTCCAGACGCTCGACCGCGGCCTCCGGATCCGCGTCCGGCGGCAGCACCAGCCCGAACGAACCCACGCCCTCCGGTGCCGGCCCGTCCCGGGCATAGGCCGCATGGGGGATCATCACCCGCCCCTGCGGGGTCGCGTAGTCGCGGTAGACCCCGGCGACCGTGAACGCACGGCGTCCGCCCGGCACCGCCAGCTCCAGGCCGTCGCCGGCCTGCAGGTCGTGGTGGGCGGCGAAGGGTTCGGTCACCAGCACGGCGTCGCCGGCGGCCAGACGGTCTGCCAGCCCGTCCCGGGGACCATCCATCTCCAGCAGCGGCAGGTGTTCCAGCCAGTCGTGGTGCGGCCGCACCACGAACAGTTCAACCCGACCCGCGTCGCTGCCGGTCTCCACCGTGGTACCGGTACTCAGCGATTCGGCCCCGGACTCGCTCAACAGCGGCCCGGCCCAGTCCTGCGGCAGCCGCGCCGACTCCCGTGCCGCGGCCGGCGCGACCGGAGTGACATAGAGATCGGAGGTGAGGGCCTGCCCCAGCCACTGCTCCACGCTGCCGCGAAAACTGCCCACCATCACCGACACCGCGATGGTCGCGGCCAGAGCCAGGGTCAGGGCCGAGACGGCCGGACCACTGCGCGAGAGACTGCGCTCCAGGCTGCGCAACCCGATCCGCGTCAGGGTCCGACCGGCGCTGGCGACGGCGAGACCGCGCAGCGCCCACGCGAGGATCCACGGCAGCAGCAACACGAACCCGGCGATCAGCAGGAAAAGCCCGAAGAACGCCCCCGGCAGCCCGCCGAGTGCGCTGATCAGTATCAGCGTCCCGGCCGCCAGCAGGATCAGGGAGGCCGCCGCCACGCGTTGCACCCGCCGCCGTGCCCGCAACTCGCCACCCCCCGCCCCCTGCGCTGAGGGGCCCGCGTGGCGGGCCGCTTCCAGTGCCGGGGCCAGCGCGGCCAGCAGCGCCACGCCCACGCCCAGCACCAGCACGGCCAGCAGCGCCAGTGGGCGGGGCGTGACCTGGGTAACGGCCGCGACAAAGAAATGATCGGTGACGGTCTGCGCCACTTGTGCAACCAACGCCTGCGCCAGCGCGACCCCGGCCAGCGCCCCCAGCAGCGTCCCGATCAGTCCGACCAGCGCGGCCTCCAGCAGGACCACGGCGACGACCCGACCGCGTCCCACCCCCAGCAGGCGCAGGCTGGACAGGACCTCGCGCCGGCGCAGCACCGAAAATGTCTGGGTGTTGTAGACCAGAAACGCCGCGATCAGCAGCGCCAGCAGACTCATCGCCGTCAGGTTGATGCGAAACGCCCGAGCCAGCTCGCGCGAGGCCTGATCGCGTGCCCCGGACGCGACGATCTCCAGCTCCTCGGGGTTCACCCCCGCGGCCCCGGCGGCCTGCTCCAGCGCGCGTTCCATCGCCCGCTGCGCCTCGGCATCCTCCAGCCGCAGGTCGATGCGGTCGAGGCGCCCGTCGCGCCCCAGCAGGATCTGGGCGGTGGCGATGTCGGTCACCCACACCCGCCCGTCGTCCTCGCCGGCGCCGTCGGCCGCGAGCACCCGCACCGCGTGGCGCCCGCCACCTGCCCGCAGTTCGACCCGGTCGCCATCCGCCGCATCCTGCTCGGCGAACCACTGGCGTGGCGGCAGCACCGTTCCGGGCTCGCTCAGCAGCCGCTGCACGGGTGCCGCGCCGATGTCCGAGGCGCCGCCGCGGAACGGCCCCTCGGCGAACGGATCCACGCCCAGCAGGTAGATACTGCGGCCATCTTCCAGCCGCGCGGCCCCCTCCACCACCGGCGCCGTCTCCCGCTGGCCGGCGGTGCGCAACTCCGCATACACGGCCTCGGCGAATCCCTGTGGCGGCCCCAGCACCTGATGGGTGGCGGTACCGGCCACGGTCTCCATGGAACGGTCGAAGGCCCGCTGCGCGGATTGGTTGGCCAGATCCACGGCCAGCACCACGGCGACCGCGATCACCACCCCCAGCAGGGTCAGTACCCGCTGCAGGGGACGGCGCCGCCAGTCCCGCATCCAGGCCCGCCACACCAGATTCATGGCCTTGCGGCACCCTCCAGGCGGCCGTCGCGCATGGTGTAAATGCGGTCGAGGCGTCCGGCCAGTTCCGCGCTGTGGGTCACCAGCAGCAGGGCGCTGTCATGCGTGGCCACCTGCTCCAGCAGCAGCGAGAAGACCGACTCGCCGGTGACCGAATCGAGGTTACCGGTCGGTTCGTCGGCCAGGATCAGGGCCGGCTGGTGCACCAGCGCGCGGGCAATGGCCACGCGTTGCTGTTCCCCGCCGCTGAGGGCTTCGGGCAGGCGTCCGCCCAGCCCTTCCAGGCCGACCGCCGCCAGCGCGGCGTCCGCACGCCGGCGACGCTCCGCGACCCGCCCCCGGCGGCCGGAAACGTCATCGGGGAGCCCGGCCAGCTCCAGTGCCAGCATCACGTTCTCGCGCGCATCCAGAGTCGGGATCAGGTGGAACGACTGGAACACGATGCCGGCGACACGCCGGCGCAGTCGCGTGCGGCCGGCCTCGTCCAGGGCGCCGAGGGAAGTGCCCGCCAGCCGCACCTCGCCCTCGCCCGGGTGCTCCAGCCCCGCGGCCAGGTGCAGCAGGGTGGACTTGCCGGAACCGCTCTCGCCGACGATCGCCACCCGTTCCCCCGGCGCCAGCGTCAGATCCACCCCGCGCAGCACCGGCGTCTCCGGCGCGCCGGGATAGACGAACGTCAGCGCGGCCACGTTCAGAACAGGATCCTGCGACGGGGCAGCGGATGGGGACGGCGACGAAGACATGCTCGGCTCCAGACGGGGTCAAACAAGCGACCGGGCGCAGCCCCGAAGGTTCGCGCGAGTGCTCAAACCGGTGCAAGCATCGCACGCAAGCACTTGAGTGGAACAGAGGATCCGTTAGAATAACGGGACCTGCCACAAGGGAACGCATGATGAAACGCCGAACACGCTGTCGATCTATCGTCGCCCGGCCGTAAGCACTGCGCACCCTTCTCCGCCGCTGCCGCCGGGCCTCATGACACAAGAGCGCCGGGAGGCGGCCGGATCCTGCGATCTGCCCCGTCCTGGAAATCCGATTACGACGGTCCTTCGTCGTCACCGCGCCGCGCGTGCCGGTGATCCGCCAGCGACCGCCGGGAGCAGGGCATGGAACACAACCTCGAACAGTCCATCATCGAACTGCGCGAACTGGTCCGGCTGGACGACCGCGCCGGCCTGGATGAGCTGCTGGATTACATGCGCATCCAGGACATTGCACATGCGCTGATGGAGCTGCCCGCGGACGCCGTTACCCCGATCTTCAACCGGCTGCATCCCGGGCGCAAGGCCGACGTCTTCGCCTATCTCGACATCCCCTTCCAGCTGCGACTGCTGGGTGCGTCGTCACGCGAGGATGCGCGCTTTCTGCTCTCCGAGATGGAGACCGACGACCTCACCGCGCTGCTGCAGACCCTGGACGCCGAACGCCTGCGCGAATACCTGCGCCTGCTGCCGTTCCGCGCCATCCGCCGTGCCCTGAAGCAGCTCAACTACCCCGAGGATTCGGTCGGCCGGGTGATGTCGCCGTCGGTGGTCGCGGTGGCCCCGGACTGGACGCTCAAGCGCGCACTGGCCCATGTGCGGCGCACCGGTGACGAACACTCCAACAACGTGATCTTCGTGGTCGACGATGACCGCACCCTGCTGGCCGCCATCCCCATCCGGCGCTTCCTGCGCGCCGAGCCCGACAGCCCGGTACGCAGCCTGATCGACGACGAATCGCCCTACACCGTGCAGGTGGACGCCGACCGCGTCGAGGCCGCGCGGCGCATCCAGCACTACGACATCGAGAGCCTGCCGGTGGTGGGCGACAACGGCGAGCTGCTGGGCGTGGTCACGGTGGACGACGTCATGGACGTGATCGAGGCCGAGTCCACCGAGGATTTCCACAAGCTGGGTTCGGTGGGCAACCTCCCGCTGAGTCCGCGCCAGGCGAGCCCGTTCCTGCTGTATCGCAAGCGGGTCGGCTGGCTGCTGGGGCTGGTGGCGTTCAACACCCTGGGCGCCCTGATGATCTCGCAGTACGAGGAGGCCATCGAGGCGGTGGCGGTGCTGGTGTTCTTCCTGCCGCTGATCATCGACTCCGGCGGCAACGCCGGGGCGCAGAGCTCGACCCTGATGGTGCGCGCGATGGCCACCGGCGAGGTCACCACGCGCGACTGGCTGCGCCTGTGGGCCAAGGAACTGGGCGTGGCCACCGGGATCGGCGTCAGCATGGGGATCGCGGTATCGCTGCTGGGTCTGTGGCGCGGCGGCATGGAGATCGCGGTGCTGGTGGCGGTCGCGATGACCCTGATCGTGGCCTTCGCCAGCATGGTCGGCATGCTGCTGCCGGTCATCCTGCGCAGCCTCAAGCTCGACCCCGCGACCGCCAGCGTGCCACTGGTCACCGCCATCGCCGACCTTGGCGGCATCGCCATCTATTTCTCGCTGGCCGTGGCCATGCTCGGCCTTGCCACGCCGGCCTGAGGGGAATCCGCATGAGTCCGACCGATCACGACATCGACAACCTCCCCGACACCCTGCGCACCGCCCTGGAGCAGGGCTCCGACGGCCCGCTGAACGCGATCTGCAACGCGCATGCGGCGCCCGACCTGTCGGATGCGCTGGAGACCCTGCCCGAGGATCAGGCGGTCGCCTTCTTCCAGCGTCTGGAGCCAGCCTGCGCCGCGCCGGTGTACGCGCACCTGGAGCCCGATCATCAGTCCCGGGTGCTGGCCGCGCTGGACGAGCAGCAGGCCGCGGACCTGGTCGCCGCCCTTTCGCTGGACGATGCGGTGGCGGTGATCGACGGCCTGGGCGACGAGCATGCCGACTCCCTGATGGAGACCCTCCCGGCGGAGAGCCAGGAGGCCGTGGGCTCGCTGCTGGCCTATCCGGAAGAAAGCGCCGGGCGCGTAATGACCCCGGAGTACGTCACCGTGCAGCCCGAATGGACGGTGAGCGAGGCCATGGAGCATCTGCGTGCCCACCACGAGGTGGCGGAGACCGTGAACACGGTGTTCGTGACCACCGCGGCCGGCGAGCTGCTGGCCTGGGTGCGGCTGAAGGAGCTGCTGCTGGCACGCGCCTCCGCGCGGGTTGCCGACCTGATGCACACCGACGTGGCCAGCATCACCGCCGAGGAGGACCGCGAGGAGGCGGCCCACCGCATCAGCCACTACGACCTCAACGTGCTGCCGGTGGTCGACGACCAGGGCCACATGCTGGGCATCATCACCGTCGACGACGTCATGGACGTGCTGCGCGCGGAAACCACCGAGGACTTCCACCGCATGGCCGCGGTGGGCGACGTGGTGCTGTCGCTGCGCGACGCCAGCATGGGCCTGCTGTACCGCAAGCGCATCGGCTGGCTGCTGATCCTGGTGGTGGTCAACATCTTCGCCGGGCTGGCGATCGCCCGCTACGAGGCGGCCATCGAGGCAGTGGTCGCCCTGGTCTTCTTCCTGCCGATGGTGATCGCTACCGGCGGCAACACCGGCTCGCAGGCCGCGACCCTGGTGGTGCGCTCGCTGGCGGTCAACGATGTCCGATTGCGCGACGCCTGGCGCCTGGGGGGCAAGGAACTGCTGGTCTCGACCGCACTGGGCGTGACCCTGGCGGCCGCCATCTGGCTCTCCGGCAACTGGCTGGGCTCGCTGGAGGTCGCCAACGCCATCGCCCTGGGCATGTTCCTGGTGGTGGTGTTCGGCGCGATGTTCGGCATGCTCCTGCCGTTTGCCCTGACCGCCCTGCGGCTGGACCCGGCGGTGGCCAGCGCGCCGCTGATCACCTCGGTGGTCGACATCGGGGGCATCCTGATCTATTTCGGCGTGGCCGTGGCCGTGCTGGGCCTGTAACGGGCATCACCGCCGCACAAGCACCCGCGCGGCCTGCGGCGGCTCGGCAGGCCCGCGCGACTGCGTTAGACTCGGCACCCGATCCGGCCCGACCCAGCACGCGAGTACACGACCATGAGCACGCCTCCCGTCCGGCACCGCACCGTCCCCGTCCGCGTTGGTCCCGTGACCGTGGGCGGCGAGCATCCCGTGGTGGTCCAGTCGATGACCAACACCGACACCGCCGACGCCCTGCGCACCGCGGTCCAGGTGGCCGAACTGGCTCGCGCCGGCTCGGAGATCGTGCGCATCACGGTCAACTCGGCCGATGCCGCGAAGGCGGTGCCGGAGATCCGCGAGCGGCTCGACGCGATGGGGCTGGACGTGCCGCTGGTGGGGGACTTCCACTTCAACGGCCACAAGCTGCTGACCGAATACCCCGAATGCGCCGAGGCCCTGGCCAAGCTGCGCATCAATCCGGGCAACGTCGGTCGCGGCTCGAAGCGCGACACGCAATACCAGGCGATGATCGAGACCGCCATCCGCTTCGACCGTCCGGTCCGCATCGGCGTGAACTGGGGCAGCCTCGATCAGGAACTGCTGGCGCGCATGATGGACGAGAACGCGCAGCGCCCGGAGCCGCTGGAACCCCAGGCGGTGATGGAGCAGGCCCTGATCACCTCGGCGCTGGAGAGCGCCGCCGAGGCCGAACGCATCGGCCTGCCGCATGACCGCATCATCCTGTCGGCCAAGGTCAGTGGCGTGCAGCCACTGATCCGGGTTTACCAGGATCTGGCCGCGCGCTGCGACTACCCCCTGCACCTGGGCCTGACCGAAGCCGGCATGGGGGCCAAGGGGATCGTCGCCTCCACCGCCGCGCTGTCCGTCCTGCTGCAGCAGGGCATCGGCGACACCATCCGTATCTCGCTGACCCCGGAGCCCGGCGGGGACCGCACGCAGGAGGTCAGCATCGCGCAGGAGATCCTGCAGAGCATGGGCCTGCGCAGCTTCCTGCCCTCGGTGGTGGCCTGCCCCGGCTGCGGCCGCACCTCCAGCGAATATTTCCAGCACCTGGCACAGGACATCCAGAGCTACATCCGCCAGCAGATGCCGACCTGGCGCCAGCACTACCCCGGGGTCGAGGAGATGACCGTCGCGGTGATGGGTTGCGTGGTCAACGGTCCCGGCGAGAGCAAGCATGCCGACATCGGCATCTCCCTGCCCGGCACCGGGGAGCAGCCGGTCGCGCCGGTCTACGAGGACGGCGAGAAGACCGTGACCCTCAAGGGCGAGCATATCGCCGAGGATTTCCAGGCCCGCGTGGAGGCCTACATCGAACGCCGCTACGGGCAGGCCGGATGAGCGTGAGCGCCGACCACGACCCGCAACTACTGCGACGCGTGCAGGCCCTGTTCGAGGATCCGCGCATTCAGGGCTGCAAATGGCAGCCGCGGCTGTTCTGGCACCCGACGGAAAGCGGCGGTGCCTTCGGTCCGCCGCGGGTGGACCCGCGCGAACTGGAGGTGTTCCTGGCGACGGTGGCGGGCGAGGCCTCGCAGTGTCTCGACGCCCTCGAGGCCGATTGGCCCGGGCGCGGCCGCTTCCTGGCCGCCAACGCCCGGCGCCACGAACTGCCGCTGTTCACCCGCGCCTGAGCCCCGCTTACTCCTCCGGTCCGTCCGCAGCGCAGACCCGGTTGCGGCCTTCGGCCTTGGCCCGGTAGAGCTGCTCGTCGGCGCGCGCCACCACCCGCAGCGCGGAGCGGCGCGGCTGGCACTGCAGACTCGCCACCCCGAGGCTGGCGGTCACGTGATCCGCCACTTCGGACGCCGGGTGCGGGATGGCAAGCTCGGTGATGGCGACGCGCACCCGTTCCGCCACGGTGACTGCCTCCGACAGCGCCGTATCCGGCAGGATGCAGGCGAATTCCTCGCCGCCGTACCGCGCCGCCAGATCGGCCGAGCGCGAGACGCTCGCGTCCAGTACCCGCGCCACCTCGCGCAGGCAGTCATCGCCGCGCACATGACCGAGGGTGTCGTTGAACGGCTTGAAATAGTCGATGTCCAGCAGGATGATCGAGAGTTCCCCCCCGGAACGGGCCAGCCGGGCGTTCTCCCCCTCCAGGGTCTCCTCGAACTGGCGCCGGTTGGCGAGTCCCGTCAGGCCATCGGTGACCGCCATGCGCGTCAGCTGGTCGCGGGCCCGTTTCAGTTCGATCTGATGCTGCACCCGCAGCTTCACCACGGGGGGATTGATCGGCTTGTTCACATAGTCAACCGCGCCCAGTTCCAGCCCGCGCGCCTCGCCCTCGGTGTCCCCCACGCCGGTGATGAAGATAACGGGAATGCTCGCCGTAGCACGCTCCGATTTCAGCCACTCGCAGACCTGAAACCCGTCGGTGCCGGGCATCATCACGTCCAGCAGGATCACGTCAGGCCGAGCCGAGGCCGCCAGGTCCAGGGCCTTGTGTCCGTTGGTGGCGAACAGCACCTCGTGCTCGTCCTCGAAGATGCCGGCCAGCAGCTCGATGTTCGCCGGTTCGTCATCCACCACCAGGATGCGTGCCCGATGCGCGCTGTTCATGATTCCTCCCCGGCCTGCTCCAGCAGCCGATCCAGGGCGGCCAGGGCCTGCTCGAAATCGAGTTCCTCGATCCGGGCCTCCAGTTCCCGCACCGTGGCGTCATGCCCCCGACCGAGCAGCCCCTCCTGCAGGGCACGGAACTCGGACCGGGCGCGGAGATTGTTGCTCTCGATCAGGGCCCGCAACTCCTGCAGGGCCGGGACGGGCAGGGCTCCGCCCGTCGGGGCCACCGGCCCGGCGGAAGCGTCCTCCGGCGCACCACCCGTAGCCCCGTCGGCAGCGTCCAGGCTGCGGGCGGCCTCGATGGCGGGGGCCAGATGCGACTCCAGATCGGGCAGCCGCGCGCGGGCGGACTGCATGTCGCCGCCGGCCAGCTCGACTTCGATCGCCTCGGCCGCATCCCGCAAGGCATGCAGCTCCAGCGACCCGGCCACGCCTTTCAGGGAGTGCGCCAGGCGATGGGCGTCCTCGAGCTCACCCCGATCCAGCAGGCCGCGCAGTTCCGTTCCCACATCACGGTAGCGCTCCTCGAGGCCGAGGATCATGCGCCGCAGCAGCGACGCCTTGCCGTTGCAGCGCGCCAGGGCCGCCGGCAGGTCGAACGGCGGCAGCTCGTCGGGCAATCCGTCCACGCCGCCACCGGCACTCGGCGCGGGGGCCGCGGTTTCCCCGGCGGCGCCATCCGTGACCGGCGCCGCCTCGAATGCCGCCGGCTCGCGGCCCTCCGTGGGTGCGCGGTCCATCCCGGGGGCCGTCCCGCCGGAGGCCGCATGACGCGCCACCCAGGTCGCCAGGGTCCGAGCCAGTGCCTCCGGGTCGACCGGCTTGGTCACGTGATCGTTCATGCCCGCATCCAGGCTCTTCTCGCGATCCCCCGCCATCGCGTGCGCGGTCATCGCAATCACCGGGAGCCGGGCGAGCGCGGGGTCCTCCCGCAGCCGGCGGGTCGCGGTCAGGCCATCCATCTCCGGCATCTGGATATCCATGAGCACGGCGTCGAACACATCGGCCCGCACGACGTTCAGCGCCTCGCGGCCGTTCTCCACCGTGGTGACCTCGCAGCCCATGTCCTCCAGGAGTTCCACGGCGAGATCCCGGTTGATGGCGTTGTCTTCCGCCAGCAGGACGCGGACCCCGTCCAGCCGTGGCATTTCGTCGTCCGGCTCGGGGGCCGCCTCGCGCGGGGCCTGCTCGGCGTCATCCACCCGCAGCAGCTCGACCATGGTGTCGTGCAGCGTGGATTCGGTCACCGGTTTCAGCAGGATCCCGTCCACGGTCTCCTCCGCCTGCTGCAGAACCTCGTCGCGACTGAAGCCGGTCACCATCAGCACCGATGGCACCTGCCGCTTGCGGCCGGCATTGATATGGCGGGCGACTTCGAGTCCGTCCATGCCCGGCATCCGCCAGTCGGTCAGGACCATGTCGTATGCCAGGCCCTGCTCCGGCGCCCGCTCCAGTACCTGCAGCGCCTCGGGGCCGGCGGCGGCGGTATCCGCGTCGATACCGAGGTCCCGCAGCATGGCGGCCAGGGTTTCGCGCGCCGCGGCGGAATCGTCCACCACCAGCACGCGGTGGCCGCGCAGCGAGCGTGAGAAGGACGCACGTTCCGGTTGAGCCGGCTCGGTCTCGACCGCCAGACGCACGGTGAAGCTGAAGGTCGATCCCAGACCGGGCGTGCTTTCCACACCGATCTCACCGCCCATCATCTCGACCAGCTGGCGGCTGATCGCCAGCCCCAGTCCGGTCCCCTCCTGGCGCCGGGTGATCGAGGCATCCAGCTGGGTAAAGGAACGGAACAGCCGGCGCGCCTCTTCTTCGTTCATGCCCGGACCGGTATCGCGCACGGAGAACCGCAGCGTGACATAGCCGTCGTCCACCGCCTCCGCGGAGACCTTCACCACCACCTCGCCCTGCTCGGTGAACTTGACCGCGTTGCCCACCAGGTTGGTCAGCACCTGCCCCAGACGCAGGGCATCCCCGCGCAGGTCCCGCGGGGTCCCCGGGGCGACGTGATGCACCAGTTCCAGGCCCTTCTCCTCGGCCCGGTGCCCGACCACGTCGGTGACCCCGTTGAGCACGGAATCGAGGTGGAACGGGGCATCTTCCAGTTCGAGCTTGCCGGCCTCGATCTTGGAGAAATCGAGGATGTCGTTGATCAGGCCGAGCAGGCGCTGGGCCGCGTTGTCGATCTTGTCCATGTACCCCCGCTGACGGGGGGTCAGTTCGGTCCGCCGCGCGAGATGGCTCATGCCGATGATCGCGTTCATCGGCGTGCGGATCTCGTGGCTCATGTTGGCCAGGAACTCGCTCTTCGCGCGGGTGGCGCTCTCCGCCTGCTCGCGTGCGAGCTTCATCTCGCTCTCCAGCTCCCGGCGCACCCGCACCAGCCGGTTGAGGATCAGCGCCGTGCCGCTTCCCACCAGGACCACGGCCACCACGGTCCACAGGGCGAACTGCCAGAGCAGATCGCGCAGCGGTTCGGTCACGGCCGAGCGATCCAGGCTCAGGACCTGGTACCAGTCCGTACCGGGAATGGCTGTGGCGTGAAGCAGGCGTTCCTCGCCATCCATCACCACCTCGCGCAGCTCACCCTCGTACGACGGGTCCAGCGGGTCGAAACCGCCCCCTTCCTCGATGGCACCCACCAGCGGCTGCAGCACCCGCGAGGAATCCGGGTGGGCAACCACCATGCCGTCCTCGTCGACCAGCACCATATGGCCGTCCCAGCGCAGATCCAGACCGGCCACGCTGGCAGCCACCTCCTGCAGGCCGATGTCCCCGGCCGCCACCCCGTGCAGCTCGCCGGTGTCGCGGTAGACCGGCGCGCCCATGGAGATGATCAGCCGGTCCTGCGCGGCATCTTCGAACGGCACGGTGATATACAGACCATCGTTCAGCAGCGCGCCCTCGTACCAGGGTCGCGTACGCGGGTCGAAATCACCCGGCAGTGAAGCCTCGGGATCCGACATGATCATGCCGCCCTGCGCGTCACCGACATAGGTCAGATCGACCTCGCCCATGCGCTCGAACTGCTGCAGCACCGGACGCGGATCGCGCCCGACCGGCACCTCTTCGGCCAGCCCCTCGATCAGGCGCGCATTGGAGGAAAACCACTGGGATACGTAGAGTGCGGTGGACTCGGAAGTAGAGGTCACTTCCGAGCGCACCGCTTCGCGCGTCTCGCCCTCCAGCATCTGATACGCCACGGTCGCCAGCACTGCGCCCAGCAGCACGATGGCGGCCAGCACGAGCAGCAAAAGCCGGTAGTGGAAGGACTGGAAGGAGGCCTGGTCACGCTGAGTCATCGGCGGTTTCCCGGAGTAGGCATGCCACGCATGCGGGCACGGGATGATTCCCGCAAGATCCTAAGGGGTTCAGGCCTGTGGGCGCAAGCGCGCCGGAGGGGTCGGGTTATCCGGCCGGTTTGCGGAACGCCACCTGCTTCCAGTAACCGAACAGGCTGGCGGGTTCCACCGCCTCGGGCTCGCAGCCGGTCAGCTGCACGAAGTGGTCCAGCTCCATGTCCGGACGAAAGCCCACCGCCCGCGAAAGAGGCCGCAGGCTGCGTTCCACCCCGCGCAGCAGCCATTGCCGCGACGCGAAATGGTTGACCAGCAGGATCTGTCCGCCCGGGCGGCACACCCGCCACATCTCGGCGAACATGCGGTCGGGATTGGGGACCACGGACGCCACGTACATCCCGACCACCGCGTCGAAGCTGTCATCGCGGAAACCGAGAGCTTCGGCGTCCATCTCGGCCACCCCGCGCACCCCCGGCAGACCACCGTTGATGCGTTCCTGCGCGACCTGCAGCATCTCGCGCGACACGTCGATGCCGACCAGATCCACGCCGTCGGGGTACTCCGGAAACGAAATACCGGTTCCGACCCCGACCTCGAGGACCCGTTTGCCTTCCAGCGGCGCCAGGGTCTTCTGCGCGCTGTGCCGCCCGGTGGCGAACACCCGCCCGAAGGTCGCGTCGTAGTGCCGTGCGTAACGCCGGTAGCTCTTGCGTATGCTGACCAGATCCATGCCTGTCGTCCCCGAAGGAAACCGGGGCCCGGCCGGGGGCCGAACCCGCCGCCCCGTCCTCAGGCGTCTTCTTCGACCGCCTTCATGCTCAGACGGATGCGGCCCTGCTTGTCGACCTCCAGCACCCGCACGGTGACCGAGTCGCCCTCGGACAGGAAGTCGCTGACGTTCTCCACGCGCTCGTCGGAGATCTGCGAGATATGCACCAGACCGTCGCGGCCGGGCAGAATCGAGACAAAAGCGCCGAAGTCCATGATCTTGGCGACCTTGCCGGTGTACTGACGCCCCACCTCGATGTCGGCGGTCAACTCCTCGATGCGGCGCTTCGCCTCGTTGCCGGCGGCGGCATCGGTGGAAGCGATCTTGACCGTGCCGTCGTCACCGATGTCGATGGTGGTGCCGGTCTCCTCGGTCAGGGTACGGATGGTCGCGCCGCCCTTGCCGATCACGTCGCGGATCTTGTCCGGGTTGATCTTCAGGGTGATGAAGCGCGGCGCGTGCTCCGACATCTCCTGGCGATGGGTGTCCAGCTCCCGGTTCATGCAGCCCAGGATGTGCAACCGGCCTTCGCGCGCCTGCTCCAGCGCCTGTTCCATGATCTCACGGGTGATCCCGTCGATCTTGATGTCCATCTGCAGCGCGGTTACGCCGCCCGAGGTCCCGGCGACCTTGAAGTCCATGTCGCCCAGATGATCCTCGTCGCCGAGGATATCGGAGAGCACGGCGAAGCGGTCGTCTTCCTTGATCAGGCCCATCGCGATGCCCGCGACCGGGGCCTTCAGCGGCACGCCGGCGTCCATCAGCGCCAGCGAGGTGCCGCACACCGAGGCCATGGAACTGGAACCGTTCGACTCGGTGATTTCGGAGACCACACGCACCACGTAGGGGAAGTCCTCGTCGTTCGGCATCACCGCGGCCACGCCGCGCTTGGCCAGCCGGCCGTGGCCGATCTCGCGGCGCTTGGGCGAGCCGACGAAACCGGTCTCCCCGGTGCAGTACGGCGGGAAGTTGTAATGCAGCATGAAGCGGTCGCGACGCTCGCCCTCGATCGCGTCGATCACCTGGGCGTCGCGGTCCGTGCCCAGGGTGGCCACCACCATCGCCTGGGTCTCGCCCCGGGTGAACAGCGCGGAGCCATGGGCCCGCGGCAGGATGCCGGTCTTCACGTCGATCGAGCGCACGGTCTTCGTGTCGCGGCCGTCGATGCGCGGGTGGCCGTCGAGGATGCGGTCACGCACGAGGCGGTATTCCAGATCATGCAGCGCGCTCTTCACGGCGTCGGCATCGGGGCCGGAACCGTCGTCGCTCACCAGGGATTCGACCAGGCGGCTGCGCAGTTCGCTCAGGCGCTGGCTGCGGGTCTGCTTGTCGGCGATCTGGTAGATCTCGGTCAGCTCGTCGCGCGCGGCCGCGGCCACGCGCTCTTCCACCGAGGCCTCGCTCTCCGGCGCCTGCCAGTCCCAGGCGGGTTCCCCCGCCTCGGCCGCCAGTTCGTTGATCGCGCGGATCGCGGCCTGCATCTGTTCGTGGCCGTACATCACCGCGCCCAGCATGGTTTCCTCGGACAGCTCGCTGGCCTCCGACTCCACCATCAGGACCGCGTTCTCGGTCCCCGCCACGACCAGGTTCAGCTCGGATTCCTCCAGCGCGCTGAAGCTCGGATTCAACTGATATTCGCCGGCGCGGTAGCCGACGCGGGCGGCGCCGATGGGGCCGCCAAAGGGGACACCCGAGAGTGCCAGCGCCGCGGAAGCACCGATCATCGCGGGGATGTCGGGATCCACTTCGGGATTGATCGAGACCACCGTTGCGATGACCTGGGTTTCGTTCTTGAAGCCTTCGGGAAACAGCGGACGAATCGGACGGTCGATCAGGCGCGAGGTCAGGGTTTCCTTCTCGCTCGGGCGCCCTTCGCGCTTGAAGAACCCGCCCGGGATCTTGCCCGCGGCGTAGGTCCGTTCCTGGTAGTTGACGGTCAGGGGGAAGAAGTCGCGCCCCGGGTCGGCCTCCTTGCGGGCGACCACAGTGACCAGGACCACGGTCTCGGCCATGTTGACCAGCACCGCGCCGCTGGCCTGGCGGGCAATGTCTCCGGTTTCGAGCGTTACGGTGTGATTTCCGTACTGGAACGACTTCTTGTATGACACGTTATTTCCCGTTTTCCCTTTGATTCCCGATGGGCCCGCCGACCGGACGCCTTGCTGCAGCGGACGGCGGGCCCCGTAAAGTTCTGGCCGCAATCGATGCCCCGAACAGGGGCCCAAACAAACGGGCCCGCACCGGTGGCGCGGGCCCGAGGGGCGGGGCCTAGCGGCGCAGGCCCAGTTCCTTCACGATCGACTGATAGCGTTCGACGTCCTTGCGCTTGAGATAGGACAGCAGCTTGCGACGCTGGCTGACCATCTTCAGCAGGCCACGCCGGGAGTGGTGATCCTGCTTGTGCTTGTCGAAATGGCCCATCAGATGCTGGATGCGCGCCGTCAGGAGTGCAATCTGCACCTCGGGCGATCCGGTATCGTTGGCATCGCGCTTGTGCTTCTCGACGATGGCCGACTTCTCTTCGGTAGTGAGCGACATGTAAGGCTGACTCCTGATTCCTGAACCGTCTGTCTGAGTGGCCAGTGGCGCTGGCGAACAGGCGCGTATGTTAGCACGCGCTCAAGCAGCGTGAACAGCGAACGGGCCGACGGCCGCCGCGCGGGGGATTCTGGTATATTGTGAACTTCATCACTCCCCGACAGGGACGGTCATGACCACGCAGGAAACCCGCCGGCTCCAGGCCCGCATCCTGCTGCTGGCACTGGCGGTGCTGCTGCTGGGCCTGATCGCGGCCAGCCTTACCGCCCATGCCTATTATCAGCAGGCGCGCGACCGCGCGGATCTGGCGCAGCAGGCCGCGCTGCAGCATCACGGCCAGGCGGTGGCGCAGTATTTCGACCGCCTGGAGGACATCGCGTGGCAGGTCGCCAGCCGCAGCCGCATCCGCGACGAACTGGCCGCCTACAATCGCGGCGCGACCGATCTCGAAGACCTGCAGGACTTCGGTCACGACAAACTGGAAGATGCCCTGCGCCCCTCCGGCGCGGCCGGCATCATCCGCCTGGATGCGGAAGGCCGCCAGGTACTGGCGGTGGGCGACGCCAACCCGGACCCGATCTACTGGCCGGACATCGACCCGGCAATGCGCGAAACCCGCATGCGGGACCACTGGGAGGGCCGGGCCTGGATCATGATCGCGGTGCCGATCCTCTCGCGCGAGGACGAATGGCTGGGCGCCGACATCCTGGTGTTCCCCGCCGAGGCCATGGTCGGCGTGCTGGAGTCCGCCGCCGAGGGCGGCAAGGCCGCCTGGCTGGAGGGCCCGCAGGGAGTGGTGCTGCGGGTGGACGACATCACCTGGAGCCTGATGCCGACCGGCGCCGGGAACCCGGTGGCCCCGGCACTGCAGCAGGCCCGCGGAGGATCGCAGGCCCTGCAGCGCACGGACGGCGAGGTGGTCTTTGCGGTGCCGGTACGCCCGGGCTGGGGGCTGTCGATGGCCGTACCGGAGGAGGAACTCTACGCCGGCATGATGGCCCACCTGGCGCTGCCGGTCGGACTGGTCCTGGGCATGGCATTGCTGTCGGGACTGGGGCTGATCGGCGTGATCCGGCCGCTGTCACGCCAGGTGGTGGCGCAGTCCGAGGCCCTGGAGCGCGCGTCCGAGGAGCAGGAGGATCTGCTGGAGTACGCCAGCGGCTTCGTCTATCGCTTCGACCGCTCGGGTCGGGCGCGCTACATCTCGCCCGGCGTGGAGCGGGTCCTCGGCCGCAGCATGGACCGCCTGCCGGAGACCACCCTGCGCGCGCTGGTCGAACCCTTCCTGCCCTATCTCGAGGGCACCGCGGTGCCGATCGACGGCGGCAGCGACGCCGACCTGCCTCCGGCACGCGCCGAGGTCACCGACGTTTCCGGCGAACGGGTGGTCCTGGAGCTCAACGCGCGGGTCCGCTATGACGGCGACCGGGTGGTGGACATCTTCGGCGTCGCCCGCGACGTGACCAGCCGCGAAGAAGCCCGGCGCCGGGTCAGTCATCTGGCCAACTACGATCCGCTCACCGACCTGCCCAACCGCACCCAGCTCGACCAGCGCCTGGCGCGCGCGATTGAACGCTGCCGACTCCACGACGAGCGCCTGGCGGTACTGTTCGTCGACCTGGACGGCTTCAAGTACGTGAACGACAGTCTGGGCCATCATCGCGGAGACGAGCTCCTGGAAGCGGTCGCCCGGCGCCTGCTGGGCGCCATCGACCGGCACTCCACCATTGCGCGCCATGGCGGCGACGAATTCGTGGTGCTGACCGAACACATCGCCACCGCGGAGGACGCCGCCAGCGTCGCACACGAGCTGCTGCGTGCACTGGAGTCGCCGTTCCACGTCGCCGGTCAGGAGCTGTTCATCGGCGCCAGCATCGGCATCAGCCTGTTCCCCGACGACGCCGCAACCCCGGACATGCTGATCCGCAACGCGGACTCGGCGATGTACCGCGCCAAGGCACGCGGGCGCAACAACGTGCAGCTCTACACCGCCGACCTCACCGACGCCAGCCAGCGCCGGCTGGCGATCGAGGCCGGGCTGCGACGAGCCATCGAGGGCGACGAGCTGGAGGTCGTGTTCCAGCCGCAGTGGGACCTGCCCGGCGAGAGCCTGGCCGGTGCCGAAGCCCTGGTCCGCTGGCGCCATCCGGAGTTCGGCATGATCAGCCCGGCGGAATTCATCCCGGTGGCGGAAGAAAACGGCACCATCGGTCTGCTTGGCCGCTGGGTGCTGCGCGAAGCGGTACGCCGGGCGCGCGAATGGGGACCGGCGCGTCTGGGCCGGATCGGGGTCAATGTTTCCGGCCACCAGGTGCTGTTCGGCGACATCGTCACGGACGTGCGGTCGGTGCTCGCCGAGACCGGGCTGGCCCCCCACAGGCTCGAGCTGGAGATCACCGAGGGCTTCGTCATGGACCACGCCGAGCGCGGCATCGCCACCCTGGAGGAACTGCGGTCAATGGGCGTACAGCTGGCGATCGACGACTTCGGTACCGGCTATTCGTCGCTCAGCTATCTCAAGCGCCTGCCGGTGCAACGGCTGAAGGTGGATGCCTCGTTCGTGCAGGGGGCGGACTGCGACCCCGCCGATGCCGCCCTCACCGCGTCCATCATCGCCATGGGTCACAAGCTGGGGCTGACGGTCATCGCCGAGGGCGTCGAGACCGCCACCCAGCGCGACCTGATCATTCGGGAGGGCTGCAACGAGGCCCAGGGGTATCTCCTCGCGCGGCCGATGTCGGCGGAGAAGCTGGCCGCGCTGATCGCGGACCCGGTGCCCGCGTATCGCCGCGAATGAGGTCGGTTGCAGCGGGCCTCAGCCGGTGACGAACAGACGCCGCGGGCGAATCGTGCCGTCCCCGGCCTCCAGCCCCACGCCGAGAAATTCGCCTGCGGGCCCGTGCAGGCGTACCAGGACCCCGCCCGCTTCCGGTTCGTCCGCAGCCGGCGAGACACCCGCGATGCGCTCGCTCACCGCTTCCGCTCCCGCCGGATTCCCGTGGCGCAGTGCCGCCGCTCCGGCGGCACCCAGATGGAGCTGCGGCCAGCCGGACAGGGCGGCCTCCGGCGGCAGCAGACAGGCCTCGATCGCCGCTGCACCGCCCTCCTCGAAACGCTGCTCCAGGGCTTCCAGGGTCCACATGGCGTCGGCCGCGAAGGCCCCGTGGCCGGTGCGCCGCAGCTCTTCAACCGCCGCACCGCAGCCGAGGGCTTCCCCGATATCGGTCACCAGCGACCGGATATAGGTGCCCTTGCTGCAATGCACCTCCAGCCGCAGGCGATCATCCGCCAGCCGTTCGATATTCAGCGAATGGATCCGCACCGGCCGCGGCGGACGGTCCACTTCCACCCCTTCGCGCGCCAGCTCGTACAG
Source organism: Thioalkalivibrio sp. ALE11 (assembly GCF_000381205.1). NCBI lineage: Bacteria > Pseudomonadati > Pseudomonadota > Gammaproteobacteria > Chromatiales > Ectothiorhodospiraceae > Thioalkalivibrio > Thioalkalivibrio sp. ALE11. The sequence continues at coordinate 77,992 of NZ_KB906164.1, forward strand.
CCGCCGGCCGTCCTTCTTCAGGGCCGAGACCATCGGGGGAACCTGCTCCAGATCGCCGGTGAAACCGCGTTCCAGCCGCGCCAGATCCTCGTCCGTGATCGCGGGAACCGGGGACTCGGCAAGGATTTCTCCGTCCATGTCCGCCGAGTCGGTCTCCACACCCAGCCGCGCGACAGCCACATAACGCTTGTCCGCGTCCAGCAGCCAGCCGGACACCTTGGTCGCCTGCCCGAAACACAGTGGAAGAAGCCCGGTCGCCCGTGGATCCAGGGCGCCGGTATGGCCCGCCTTGCGCGCCCCGAGGAGGTATTTCACCCGACCCAGCGCCTGGTTCGAACTGAGCCCCTGCGGCTTGTCGAGCAGCAGGATGCCGTCGACGTTGCGCCCCTTCCTGCGCGCCACGGGGAGTCGGTTTACCGGTCCTGCGGGACGTCGGGATCACCGGAGGCATCCGGGTCCCCGCCGCCTTCCGCTCCGGCCTCCGCATCACTGTCGCCGTGCCGCTCGCGATCCTCCGCCAGCGCCTGACTGATCAGCGAAGACATGCGCGCGCCGCGTTCGGGCGTGTCATCGTAGATGAACCGCAGTTGCGGGATGCTGCGCATGCGAATCCGGCTGCCCAGCGCCCGACGCAGGAAGCCGGCCGCGCTGTTGAGGCCCTGCTGCGCCTCGCGGCCACCCTCCTCGCCGCCCAGCCGGGTAAAATACACCCGGGCGTGGGCCAGGTCCTTCGAGACCTCCACCCCCGAGATGGTCACCATGCCGACCCGCGGGTCCTTCACCTCGACACGCACCAGCTCGGCGAGCTCGCGCTGGATCTGCTCGCCGACCCGATCACTACGCTGAAAGTCGCGGGGTCCGGGCATTACAGCGACCGCTGGACCTCGACGCGCTGGAAGACCTCGATCTGGTCTCCGGCCTTCACGTCGTTGTAGTTCTTCACCGCGATACCGCATTCGGTACCGGCCCGGACCTCGTTCACGTCGTCCTTGAAGCGGCGCAGGCTTTCCAGCTCGCCCTCGTACACCACCACGTTGTCACGCAGCACGCGGATCGGGTTGCCCCGCTTGACCGAACCCTCGACCACCAGGCAGCCGGCCACCTGGCCGAAGCCCGAGGCCTTGAACACCTCGCGCACCTCGGCCAGGCCCACGATTTCCTCGCGGGTCTCGGGCGCCAGCAGCCCGGACAGGGCCTGCTTCACGTCCTCGATGGCCTCGTAGATGACCGAGTAGTAGCGGACGTCGATCCCGTTTTCCTGCGCCACCCGCTTGGCGCCGGCATCGGCGCGCACGTTGAACGCGATCACGATGGCGTCCGAGGCCGTCGCCAGGTTGATGTCCGACTCGGAAATCCCGCCGACCCCGGTGGAGATCACCTTGACCCGGACCTCTTCGTTGGACAGCTTGACCAGCGATTCGCGCAACGCCTCGGCGGATCCCTGCACGTCGGCCTTGATCAGGATGTTGACCGTGCCGACGTCGCCTTCCTGCATCTGGTTGAAGATGTTTTCCAGCTTGGCCGCCTGCTGCGCCGCCAGCTTGCGCTCGCGCTGCTTCGCATCCCGATATTCGGCCGCTTCGCGGGCGGTCTTCTCGTCCGCGACCACCAGCATCTCGTCGCCGGCCTCGGGCACGCCTGACAGACCGAGGATCTCGACCGGCATCGACGGCCCGACTTCCTTCACCGCCGTGCCGGTATCGTCGAACATCGCCCGCACGCGGCCGTATTCCTTGCCGGTCAGCACGATGTCGCCGTGGTTCAGGCTGCCGGACTGCACCAGCACCGTGGCCACCGGGCCGCGGCCCTTGTCCAGCCGCGATTCGATTACCACACCGCGCGCCGGCCCCTCGTCCGGGGCCATCAGCTCCATCAGCTCCGCCTGCAGACCCAGGCCTTCCAGCAGCTCGTCGATGCCCTCCCCGGAATGCGCCGAGACCCGGATGAACTGGGTGTCGCCACCCCATTCCTCGGGGATCACCTCGTGCTGCGCGAGATCGTTGATCACCCGGTCGGCATCCGCCTCGGGCTTGTCGATCTTGTTGACCGCCACGACCATCGGCACACCGGCCGCCTTGGCGTGGTTGATGGCTTCAAGGGTCTGCGGCATCACGCCGTCATCCGCCGCCACCACCAGGATCACGATGTCCGTGGACTGCGCACCGCGCGCCCGCATCGCCGTAAACGCCGCATGCCCCGGGGTATCCAGGAAGGTCACCCCGTCATGCCCGTTCTCGACGTGGTAGGCACCGATGTGCTGGGTGATCCCGCCGGCTTCGCCGGAGGCCACGCGCGTCTTGCGAATATGGTCCAGCAGCGAGGTCTTGCCGTGGTCGACGTGGCCCATCACGGTCACCACCGGCGGACGCGCCTTGGGTTCGCCGGTCTGCTCCTGGGCCACCTCGATCTGGTCCTCGATCGTCTCTTCCTTGGCCGGCACCGCGGTATGGCCCATCTCCTCGACCACCAGCATCGCCGTTTCCTGATCGATGGACTGGTTGATGGTGGCCATCACGCCCATGCCCATCAGGGTCTTGATCAGTTGCGGTGCCTTGATCGCCATCGCCTGCGCCAGATCGGCCACGGTGATGGTCTCCGGCACTTCCACCTCGCGCACCACCGGTGCGGTCGGCTTGGCGAAGCCGTGCTTGCCGGCCACGGCCTGGGCCGCCTGCGACTGACCGGCACCCTTGCCCTTGTCACCCTTCTTGCGCCGACCGCGACGGTCGCCGGCGACATGCAGTTCCTTGCGGTCGTCCTTGCGGCCACCCTTGCGGCCCTTGCCGGACTTGGCGGGTTCCGCCGGCGCCGCGGCGGGCGCCGGTGCCTGGCGCTGCTGCGCGGCCTCGCGTTCCAGGCGCGCCTGTTCTTCCTTCTCGCGCTTCGCCTCCTGCTTCTCCTGCTCTTCCTGCTTGCGCTTCTGGCGCTCCTCGCGTTCGACCTCTTCCTGCTTGCGCGCCTCGACGGCCTTGCGCTGAGCTTCCCGCTCGGCTTCCAGCTGCATGGCCAGTTGCTGCGTACGGCTCAGCGGCTTCTTCGGAGCGGCCGGCGATTCTTCCGCGGCGGCGGCCGGTTCCTCGTCCGCCTCTTCCGCCTCGGATGACTCCGGTGCCTCGGCTGCGGCCGACTCCGCCGCTTCGGGCTCTTCTTCGACGTCCGCCGGTTCCTCCGCCGCGGCCTCGTCGGCCGCCGGTTCAGGTTCCGGTTCCGGCGTCTCGGCCACCACCGGCTCATCCGCCGGTGCTTCCGCCTCCGGCGCCTCGCCGGCTGCGGCCTCCTCGACTTCCGGGGTCACCGGCGATTCTGCATCGGGACGGGTCTCTTCCGGTGCCGCAGCGGCTTCGGATTCCACACCCTCGGCCGCCTCGGGGCGATCCTCCGGCGCCGGTGTTGCATCCGCCGGCTTGCGCTTGAGGGTGCGCTTCTTGCGCACCTCCACGTTAACCGTCTTGGTCTTGCCCTGGCCCGAGCTGACCTTCAGCGTCTGCGCCTGGGAACGCCGCCGCAGCGTCACACGGTCGCTCGACCCGCCCGCGGAACTCTGGCGCAGATGGTCCAGCAGCTGGCGCTTCTCGGCATCGGTGATGGGCGCCTCGGGCCCGGCCACCTCGACGCCCGCCTCCTTGAGCTGCTCCAGGAGACGATCGACGGGCTTGCCCACCGATTCCGCGAATTGCTGCACTGTCATTTGCGCCATGGCGCTACCTCCATTCCAGATTCTGTTCCGGCGTGCCGCTGCCCGACCACCGCCGCTGCGTCGCGGTCATTCCCCGGTTTCGAACCAGGGAGCGCGCGCGGTCATGATCAACCCGGACGCCTCCTGCTCGGAGATGCCCAGCATTTCCACCACATCATCGGCCGCCTGCTCGGCGAGATCCTCCATGGTGCACACGCCGCTCGCCGCCAGCCGATTGGCCAGAGCCACGGTCATGCCGTCCATGTTCAGCAGATCCTCGGCCGGCTCGCCACCGCCGCCGTCCTGCGCCGCGATCGCCCGCGTCAGCAGTGCATCGCTCGCCCGGTTGCGCAGTTCCGCGACCACGTCTTCGTCGAATTCCTCGATCGACAGAAGCTCCGCTTCTTCGACGTAGGCGACCTCGTCCAGGGTACTGAAGCCTTCCTGCACCAGGATCCCGGCCACTTCCTCGTCGACGTCCAGCGCCTCCATGAAGTAGGTCACCAGCTGCCGGGCCTCGGCCTCGCTCTTCTCCTCGGCCTGCTCCTCGGTCATCACGTTGAGCTCCCAGCCGGTCAGCTGCGAGGCCAGGCGAATGTTCTGCCCCCCGCGCCCGATCGCCAGGGAAAGCTTGTCCTCGGCCACCGCGATGTCCATCGACTGTTTCTCTTCGTCGACCACGATCGAGAGGACCTCCGCCGGTGACATCGCGTTGATCACGAACTGCGCCGGATTCTCGTCCCACACGATGATGTCGATGCGTTCGCCCGCGAGCTCGTTGGAGACCGACTGCACGCGCGAACCGCGCATGCCCACGCAGGCCCCCACCGGATCCAGCCGCGGGTCATTCGAGCGCACCGCGATCTTCGCCCGCATGCCCGGATCGCGGGCCGCCCCGAGGATGTCGATGATCTCCTGCCCCACCTCCGGGACCTCGAGCTTGAACAGCTCGATCAGGAATTCCGGCGCGGTCCGGCTGAGGATCAGCTGCGGTCCGCGGGCATCCGGCCGAATCTCCTTGAGATAACCGCGCAGGCGGTCATTGGTGCGTACCGTCTCGCGCGGGATCATGTGCTCGCGCGGGACCAGGGCCTCGGCGTTGTTGCCCAGATCCACGTAGGTCCCGTTGCGGTCGGTACGCTTGACGATCCCCATCACCAGCGAACCGACCCGGTCCTCGTACTCCTCGACCACCTTCTGCCGCTCGGCATCGCGCACCTTCTGCACGATCACCTGCTTGGCGGTCTGCGCGGCGATGCGACCGAAATCCACGGCCTCGACCGGTTCCTCGATCACCTCGCCGACCTGAATCTCCGGGTATTTCTGCTGCGCGTAGGACAGCAGCATCTGATAGTCGGGAGACTCGAACTCGGGATCCTCGTCGTCCACCACCGTCCAGCGGCGATAGGCCTCGTAATCGCCGCTTTCGCGGTCGATGCTCACGCGCACATCCATGCGCCCACCGTGATACTTGCGCGTGGCCATCGCCAGGGCCGATTCCAGGGCCTCGAAGATAACGCCCTTCTCGACGCCCTTCTCGTTGGAAACGGCGTCGACGACCAGCAGGATCTCCTTGTTCATGTCATGCCTCTTCGCAGCCTCGACAGTCGCCTGTCGACATCAGGTTGTTCATGATTGCGTCCCCGGGTCTTCTTCCAGCACGCGCGCATTGTGAATCGCGGCCAGCGGCAGCTCATAGGCCGTGCCATCGACCGCCACCTCGATCATGGTGTCGTCCGCGGACAGCAGCTGCCCGCGGTAGTTCCGCCGCCCGTGTTCCGGCCAGGTCAGACGTACCTTGACCGCACGACCGACGTAATCGCGGAACTGATCGGGAGTAAACAGGGGACGTTCGATGCCCGGACTGGACACCTCGAGCGTGTAGTCCGCGCGGATCGGCTCTTCCACATCGAGGACCGCGCTGACCTGCTCGCTGACGCGCGCACAGTCATCCACGGACACGCCGGTCGAACGATCAATATAGATGCGCAGCATCTGCGGCTTCGAACCCGCATGGTGTTCGATACCCCAGAGTTCACAACCCTGGCCTTCGACCACGGGTCCCAGTAGCGCCTTCAGTTGTTCAACCTGCTCGGACAAATGTCTGTCGACCTCGATTCCACTGCACCGGTGCACGGAGCCCGGAAACAAAAAAAGGGCGTTGAACGCCCCTTTACACCTTCCGTCATGGAAACAGGCTGCAGCTCGAAGCCTGTCGGCGCGCGGGAGCGCGGCCCCAAGAAAAAGGCCCCGCGAAGGGGCCCTTTCGAAAACTGGTAGCGGGGGCAGGATTTGAACCTGCGACCTTCGGGTTATGAGCCCGACGAGCTGCCAGACTGCTCCACCCCGCATCCGAGAAAACGTACTCTACCAAGCCGCGGGCCGGCTTGCAAGCCCCGATCGCAATCAGCGCGAACGGCGCGCCCGCTGACGCAGATGCGGGCGAAGATCATGCCGCCAGATGAACCCGGGGATCGCGAACACCGCAAACATCGACAGCCCGATCACGTAGAACTCCCAGCCCTGGGCATGAACACTGCCCGTCGCCTGATGCTCGAGACCCTTGCCGATCAGCCCCACCAGCAGGAACAGCACCAGCCATTCGAACACCCGGGTCCAGCCTCCCTTGCTCCCGCTCGCCGGGAGGAACATCAGTGCGATGCGATCGGTCAGCCACGGCAGGTTGGCAGCCACGAAGGCAAACGCCACAAACCCCCAGACCAGGACTTCAAACGGGACCAGTTGATTCAAGACATCCTCCGGGTCGGATCAGCCAGCGATGGCGTAGTGGGTAACGGACAGCAGAAGGCCCGGAAAAATTCCCAGCAACAGCACCGCCAGTCCGTTGATGCTCAGCGCCGTGGCCAGCGCGCCCGACGGCTGCACCGGTTCGCTGGCTTCCTCCTTCGGTTCGTCGAAGAACATGATCTTCACCACCCGCAGGTAATAGAACGCCCCGATGATGCTGAAGATCACCGCCAGCACACCCAGCCAGACCAGGCCCGCACCCACGGCCGCCTGAATCACGGCCAGCTTGGCATAGAAACCGACGGTCGGCGGAACCCCGGCCATGGAGAACAGCAGCAGGAGCATGATGAACGCGAACCACGGGTTGCGTTTCGCCAGCCCGGCGAAGTCGTCCAGGCGATCGGCCTCGTAACCCCGGCGCGACAGGAACACGATCATGCCGAACCCGCCGGCCGCCGTGAGTGCATACACGATCACGTAGAACATCGCCGAGGCGTAGCCCGAATCGGTCCCCGCGAGGATCCCCATGAACAGGAACCCGACATGCGCGATGGTCGAATACGCGAACATGCGCTTGATGCTGGTCTGCGCGATCGCAATCACGTTGCCCACCGCCAGCGACAGCACGGTCAGGATGATGAGCATGCCCTGCCAGTCCGCGTGCATCGGTCCCATGCCCTCGACCAGCAGCCGCATCAGGAATGCGAAGGCCGCGATCTTCGGCGCAGTCGCGATGAACAGCGTCACCGCCGTCGGCGCCCCGTCATAGACGTCGGGCACCCACATGTGGAACGGCACCGCCCCCAGCTTGAACGCGATCGCCACCACCAGGAACACCAGACCGAACACCAGCGGGACGTTCAGGGCCTCGTCGGCCGTCGTCAGTTCGGAGGCGATCACCGCGATATCCAGCGAGCCGGTCATGCCGTAGATCATGGACATGCCGTACAACAGCAGCCCGGACGCCAGCGCCCCCAGCACGAAGTACTTCATCGCGGCTTCGCTGGCCCGGGTGTTGTCGCGCCAGAACGCCACCAGCGCATACGAGGACAGCGACAGCAGTTCCAGGCCCAGGTACAGGGTCAGCAGATTATGCCCCGAGATCATGATCATCATCCCCAGGACCGCGAACAGCCCGAGGATGTAGAACTCCCCCTTGTGGATGTCGCGCGCCATCAGATACGGCCGCGAGTAGAGGAAGACGAAGAAGCTCGTAACGTACACCGCCAGTTTCAGCACGTCGCTCATCGGGTCCTTGATGAAGCTGTCGCTGAAGGTCAGCACCACTTCCGGACCGGCCAGCCACAGCGTCAGCACCGCGGCTCCCGCGAGCGTCGCCTGCACCAGGCCGTAGGTGATGTCGCGGCGCGAATCCGGCAGGAACGCATCCAGTATCAGGATGAAGCACGCCATCCCGAGGACGAACATCTCGGGAACGGCGGGCAGAAAGGCAGGAATCTCGAAATTCATGTCAGGCGTCCGTTCAGAGCTTCGAGTGCGCGATATGCGCCACGAGGTTGTCGATGGTCGCGTTCATCACTTCCAGCAGCGGTGCCGGCCACACGCCCAGCAGCAGCGTGAAAAACGCCAGCAGCCCCATCAGGAAGAATTCGCGCCGGTTCATATCGGACAGGCCGGCCACGTTCTCGTTGGCCACGGTGCCAAAGATCACGCGCTTGACCAGCCACAGGGTGTACCCCGCCGCCAGGATCAGCGTGGTCGCGGCGAGGAAGGCAATCCAGAAATCAGCCTTGAAGGCAGCCAGGATCACCATGAATTCACCCACGAAGCCCGAGGTGCCCGGCAGACCGGTATTGGCCATCGCGAACAGCACAAAGAACGCGGCGAACCACGGCATGGTGTTGACGACGCCGCCATAATCCGCGATCTGCCGACTGTGCAGCCGGTCGTAAAGCACGCCCACCGCGAGGAACATCGCCGCAGAGATGAAGCCGTGCGAGATCATCTGCACCATGCCGCCGGCGATACCCAGCGACGCGCCCTGCCAGTCGCCGGTATTCGAGTAGATGTAGAACGCCAGGAAGAAGCCCAGAGTCACGAAGCCCATGTGGGCGATCGACGAGTACGCGATCAGCTTCTTCATGTCGCTCTGGATCAGTGCCACCACCCCGATGTACACCACCGCGATCAGCGACAGCACGATCATCAGCGTGTCCAGCACCGCGGACGCATCCGGCGTGATCGGCAGCGAGAAACGCAGGAAGCCGTAGCCGCCGATCTTCAGCATGATGGCCGCCAGGATCACCGAACCCCCCGTCGGCGCCTCGACGTGCGCATCCGGCAGCCAGGTATGCACCGGGAACATCGGGATCTTGACCGCAAACGCCAGGAAGAACGCGAGGAAGATCAGTATCTGCGCGGTCATCCCGATCTGCAGCGCATGGAAGTCCTGGATCAGGAAGCTGCCGGACTGGATGTACATCCAGATCAGTGCGACCAGCATGAACACCGACCCGAGGAAGGTGTAGAGGAAGAACTTGATCGTCGCGTACACGCGGCGCGGCCCGCCCCAGATCCCGATGACAAGGAACATGGGGATCAGCATCGCCTCGAAGAACACGTAGAACAGCACCGCGTCCATCGCCGCGAACATGCCGATCATCAGTCCTTCCATGACCAGCATCGCGGCGAGGTAGTAGGCGATACGATCCTTCACCGACTCCCATGCGGCGATGACCACGACCACCGTGATCAGCGTGGTCAGGAGGATCAGGGGCATGGAGATGCCGTCGACCCCGAGGTGATAGTTCACGTTGAACGCCGGGATCCAGGAGGCCACCTCCTGGAACTGCATCTCCGCGGTGCCGCGCTCGAACATGAACCACAGCGGCAGGCTTGCCACGAAAGTGGCCACGGCCACGCTGAGGCCCAGGCGCCGGGCCACCACCGGCGCGTCACGCCCGGCGGCAAGCGTCAGGAAGCCACCGAGGATCGGCAGCCAGATCAACAGACTCAGAATGGGCCAGTCAGCAAACATGGTCGTTCCTTGAAACAGCGGTGGGCTTCGCAGCGGTCATCGTCGAAACCCCTCAGATCACGTAGGCGAACATCAGGACCAGCAGCCCGATGATCATCACGAATGCATAGTGATAGAGGAAGCCGGACTGCACATGGCGCACCCGGGCCGACACCCAGCCCACCGAACGCGCGGCGCCGTTGACCAGCCAGCCGTCAATGATCATCGCGTCGCCATAGCGCCACAGCCAGCGCCCGAGGCGCCGCGTACCACCGGCGAAGAACCAGTCGTTGAAGCGGTCAAACCCGTACTTGTCCTCGAGGATGCGCACGCCCGGCCGCAGACGGTCTGCGATCACGGCCGGCAGATCCGGCCGTTTGATGTAGAGGTACCAGGCGGTCGCCAGTCCGGCCATCGCGAACCAGAACGCCGGCGCCACGAGCCCGTGCAGCACGAACCCGAACACCCCGGTATAGCTCTCGCCCTTCTGCGCCAGCACGTCCTTCGCCTCGCTGACGAAGATCGAATTGGCGAAGAAATCGCCAAACAGCATCGGGCCGATGAAGTAGCCGGCCACGACCGACGGGATCGCCAGCAGGATCAGCGGCAGGGTGACCACCCACGGGGTCTCGTGCGGATGCGGCGTGCCATGGTGATGGTGGTCCTCGCCATCCCCGTGATCCGGCATGTAGTGATGCGCCTGGTCGTAGCGTTCCTCCCCGTGGAACACCATGAAGAACATGCGGAAGGTGTACAGCGCGGTCACGAACACACCCAGCAGCACCATCCAGTAGGCAAAGGTCGCCCCCGGGATCTCCGAATACCCGACCGCCTCGATGATCGCGTCCTTGGAGAAGAACCCGGAGAAGAACGGGAACCCGATCAGCGCCAGGGAACCGATGAGCGCGGTCACGTAGGTGATCGGCATATGCCGGCGCAACCCGCCCATCGCGCGCATATCCTGCAGGTGGTGCATCGCGATGATCACCGAGCCGGCGGCCAGGAACAGCAGCGCCTTGAAGAACGCGTGGGTCATCAGATGGAACACGCCGGCGGCGTAGGCCGAGGCCCCCAGGGCCACGGTCATGTATCCGAGCTGCGACAGCGTGGAATACGCGACCACGCGCTTGATGTCGTTCTGCACCAGACCGATCAGACCCATGAAGAACGCGGTGATCGCGCCGATGATCAGGATGAACGACAGGGCCGGCACCGAGAACTCGTACAGCGGCGACATGCGCGCCACCATGAAGATGCCTGCGGTCACCATGGTCGCCGCGTGGATCAGCGCCGAGATCGGCGTCGGGCCTTCCATCGAATCCGGCAGCCACACGTGCAGCGGCACCTGGGCGGATTTACCCATCGCACCGATGAACAGGAAGATCAGCGCCAGATCCAGCAGGCCGAAGGTCCAGCCCGGCCAGATGGTAATGGTCGCCTCGCTCATCGCCTGGCCTTCGGCGAAGACCTCGCTGTAGTTCAGGCTGCCGGTGTAGAACACCAGCGCCGCAATCCCGATCAGGAAACCGAAGTCGCCCACCCGGTTCACGATGAACGCCTTCATGTTCGCGTAGATCGCGGTCGGGCGCTTGTACCAGAAGCCGATCAGGAGGTAGGAGACCAGCCCCACGGCCTCCCAGCCGAAAAACAGCTGCATGAAGTTGTTCGCCATCACCAGCATCAGCATGGAAAAGGTGAAGAGCGAGATATACGCGAAGAAGCGCTGGTAGCCCGGGTCGTCCTGCATGTAGCCGATGGTGTAGATGTGCACCATCAGCGACACGAAGGTCACGACCAGCATCATCATCGCGGTCAGGTTATCGACCAGGAATCCGACCTCGAAACGGATGCCGTCCGAAACCAGCCAGGTGTACACCGACTCGTTGTACACCCCCGCTCCGCCAAATACGTGCTGATAGAACACCACCACGGACAGGAGGAACGAGATGGCCACCCCGGCGATGGTCACGCTGTGCGCGCCCACCCGGCCGATCTGACGCCCGAACAGGCCGGCGACGATCGCGCCCGCCAGTGGCGCCAGGACAATAAGGAGATAGATCGTATCCATGGCCCGTTATCCTTTCATTTCGTCCAGATCCTGGACGTTGATCGTCCCGCGGTTACGGAACAGCAACACCAGGATGGCCAGCCCGATCGCGGCCTCGGCCGCGGCGACGGTGAGGATGAAGAACACGAAGACCTGCCCGGCCAGATCCTGCAGGAAGAACGAGAAGGCAATGAAGTTGATGTTCACCGCCAGCAGCATCAGCTCGATGCACATCAGCAGCACGATCACGTTCTTTCGGTTCAGGAAGATCCCGGCCACGCTGATCGAAAACAGCAGCGCGGCCAGCACCAGGTAGTGCTCTAGCGTAATCATTGTCTGGCCCTGAATTCCTTTGGGGGACGGACAAGCCCGCCCCACGGTGGTTAGGCACCGGCGCGCGCCGGCGTCATTCCTGGTTCGGGTCGTCGTCGCGTTCCGCCCCGCGGCTGTCACGCGCCTTGTCTTCGGACTTCATTGACACCATGCGCACGCGTCCCTCGCGCGAGACCTCGATCTGGCGCGCCGGATCGATCCGCTTGTTGTCCGGCCGCCGCCGCATGGTCAGGGAGATCGCCGCGATGATCGCCACCAGCAGGATCACGGCGGCAATCTCGAACGAGTACACGTATTCGGTGTACAGGATCGCGCCCAATGCCTCGGTGTTCGCATATTCGGGCCCGGCCCGCTCGGGGGCTTCCATGGTGATGTAACGCGTGATCACCAGGACCAGCACGGTGGCCATGGCCGCGGCGACCACCAGGCCCACCGGCAGGTATTCACTGAAACCCTCGCGCAGTTTCGCCATGTTGATGTCGAGCATCATCACCACGAACAGGAACAGCACCATCACCGCTCCCACGTAAACCAGCACCAGCACCAGACCGAGGAACTCGGCCTCCGCCATCAGCCAGAGTGCCGCTGCGGACACGAAACAGACCACCAGAAACAGCGCGGCATGCACCGGGTTGCGCACGCTGATCATCGCCAGCGCCGCGCCCAGCAGGATCGCGCCAAAAACATAGAACAATAAGAGCTCGAAGGTCATCGTTGCGTCCCTGATTACCGGTACGGGGCGTCGATCGCGCGCGCTTCGGCGATCTCCTTCTCGAAGCGATCGCCGATCGCCAGGAGCTTGTCCTTGGTCATGATCTGCTCGCCCCGATTCTCGAAGTGGTATTCGAAGATGTGCGTCTCGACGATGGAATCGACCGGGCAGGCCTCTTCACAGAATCCGCAGAAGATGCACTTGAACAGGTCGATGTCGTAGCGCGAAGTGCGCCGCGTCCCGTCCTCGCGCTCCTCCGAATGGATGGTGATCGCCAGCGCCGGGCACACCGCCTCGCACAGCTTGCAGGCGATGCAGCGTTCTTCCCCGTTGGGGTAGCGGCGCAGCGCGTGCAATCCGCGGAAACGGGGCGACATCGGGGTCTTCTCGTCCGGATACTGCACGGTGAACTTGCGCCGGAACAGGTACCGACCGGTCAGCCGCATGCCGAGCAGCAGCTCGAAGAACAGGAAGCTCTTGAAGAAATGACGCACGGATTTCATGGCGAACTCCTTACGCGAACCACGGGCCGACGTCGAACGCGACGAACGCGCCCAGCACGAACAGCCATACGATGGTGACCGGGATCAGCACCTTCCAGCCCAGGCGCATGATCTGGTCATAGCGATAGCGCGGGAAGGTGGCACGTAGCCACAGGAAGATGAACAGGAACAGTGCAGTCTTGATCAGGAACCAGTGCAGACCGTCACCCAGCAGGGTGCCGATCACCGGCCAGTCAAACATTGCTGCCGGCAGGATGCCCTGGAACGGCGACAGCCAGCCCCCCAGGAACAGGACGGCCGTCAGTGCGGATACCAGGATCATGTTCGCGTATTCGGCAAGGAAGAACACCGCGAAGGCCATGCCGGAGTATTCCACGTGGAAGCCGGCCACAATCTCGGATTCCCCTTCGGCCACGTCGAAAGGCGCACGGTTGGTCTCGGCGACCCCGGAAATGAAGAACACGAAGAACAACGGCAACAACGGCAGCAGGAACCAGTGGTAGATGCTGCCCGACTGGGCCTGGACGATCTCGCCGACGTTCATCGAGCCCGCCGCCATCAACACGCCCACCAGCGCGAAGCCCATCGCGATCTCGTAGGACACCAGCTGGGCGGCCGACCGCAGCGAGCCCATCAGCGCATACTTCGAGTTGGAGGCCCAGCCGGCGATGATGATCCCGTAGGCGCCCAGCGAGGTCAGCGCCAGCAGGTAGAGCAGGCCCGCGTTCACGTCGGCCAGCGCCCCGCCCTCGAAGAACGGAATCACGGCCCAGGCCGCCAGCGCCGGGGCGATGGTCAGCACCGGGGCGCTGAGAAACAGGAAGCGATTGGCATTCGACGGGACGATCACCTCCTTCAGCAGGAGCTTGAGCCCGTCCGCGATCGGCTGCAGCCAGCCGCGCGGCCCCACGCGATTCGGCCCGACGCGCACCTGGATATAGCCGATGATCTTGCGCTCGGCAAAGGTCAGATAGGCGACCCCCAGCATCAACGGGATGATGATCAGCTGGATGGCGATCAGGATCTGCATCACCGTCGGCAGCGAATGGAACAGGTTGAGAATCCAGTCGAACATGGTTCAGTCCCTTGTCAGGCGCGTGCGAGCATCACCGGCTCGCCCGGGGCACCAAGCGGGGCGGCGGCACCACCGGTGAGGGTGATGGCCAGGCCCGGCGGTACGGAATCGTCAAGCACAAGCGTCAGTTCGGCCTCGGCCCGGCCCTGCTGCACGCGGACGCGACTGCCGTCGGGGATCCCGCCGGCCGAGTCGGGGTGAACCTGCACCGCGTTCGCGAGCTGACCTTCGGGGCTGCGCTGCAGCGGTTCGGCGCGACGCACGAGCGCATCGCCGGCGTACAGCGAACGCGAGGCCATGCGCCGCAAGCCCCGTTTGCCCGGGTCAGCGATTTCCGGCTCCTCGACGTGCACCCGGTTCAGGTTGACCGTGTTGTCGAAGCTGACATCCGCGAGCAGGCCCTTCAGCTCGTCGCGCACCGCGGGCGAATCGAGGTAATCGAAGCCCTTCTGCCCGAACAGGTTGCCCAGGACGCGCCAGACCTTCCAGCCGGGACGGGCCTCGCCCGGGGCGCGGCTCGCCGCGCGGAAGCTCTGCCAGCGTCCTTCCGCATTCACGAAGGTCCCGGAAGATTCGAAGCTGGTCGCGACCGGCAGCAGAACATCGGCCGATGCCTGCAATTCGGGGTCGGCAAACGCGGTCAGTGCGACCACGAAACCCGCGTCGCGCAGTGCCTGCTGGAAAGCGACCGGATCATGCCCGTCACGGCCGGGTTCGAGCCCGGCAACGACGAACGCGTCGCGGCCTTCGGTCAGCATCTGCGGCGCCGGGCATCCGCCGACCTCCGGCTCCTGACCGGCCACGCCGCGATGCGGCAGCACCCCGGCCAGCCAGGCACCGGCAGCATTCGCGCCCTCGGACATGTACCCGAGACGGGCGCCGGTATGGCGGGCGATCCAGCCGGCCAGGGCCCGCAGGGTCGCAAACGCCGGGCTGGCCATCGCGTCGGCACCCAGCAGCACGTGGCCCTGTTCGCCGTCCAGCAGCGAGCGCGCCGCCCGCTCGAACGCTTCGCGGGTGTCCGGATCGTCGCTCTCGGCGGCCTTCACAATCTTCTCGAGGCGCGGGGGCAGGCCCTCGCCGGCGGCCGCGATGCGGCCGGCGATCCCGGCCAGGGCCATGACCTGGTCGTGTTCGTTGCCGACCAGCTGGGCCGCCACCCGGTAGGTCAGGTCCAGCAGCTGGTTATGCACCAGCGTGACCCGGGCATCGTTGTTGAGCGCCGCCTTGCGCAGGCGATGCGCCAGCAGCGGCTGCTCGCGCCGCGGATTGGTGCCGACCAGCAGGATCGCATCAGCACGGTCCAGATCGGCGATCGGGCTGCCCAGCCAGGGGAACAGGGGCGCGGCGTCATCGTCGCGGAAATCCTGCTGGCTCATGCGGTGGTCGATGTCACGCACGCCCAGCCCGCGCAGCAGTTTCTGGCCGAGGTAGTGTTCCTCCAGCGACAGCGACGGGGAAAACAGCCCGCCGATCCGCTCCGGGGCCACCTTGCGCAGGCCTTCAACCGCATGCTGCAGGGCGGTCTCCCAGTCCACGTCCTGCCACTGCCCGTCGCGCTTGATGCGCGGAGTGGTCACGCGGTCCTCGGCATACAGCCCCGCGTAGGAGAAACGATCCCGGTCCGAGATCCAGGTCTCGTTGACCGCTTCGTTGTCG
Source organism: Thioalkalivibrio sp. ALE11 (assembly GCF_000381205.1). Lineage (NCBI taxonomy): Bacteria > Pseudomonadati > Pseudomonadota > Gammaproteobacteria > Chromatiales > Ectothiorhodospiraceae > Thioalkalivibrio > Thioalkalivibrio sp. ALE11. The sequence goes on from NZ_KB906164.1 coordinate 93,722, forward strand.
CGCGGGACCACCCGCATCACGCGCCCGTCATAGGTATGGGCGGCAATGTTGGAACCCACCGCGTCGTGCGGGGCGATACTGGGGGCCTGGGCGTATTCCCAGGCGCGTGCGCCGTAGCGCGACGGCTTGGCGGTGAGCGCGCCCACCGGACACAGATCGATCACGTTCCCGGAGAGCTCGTGCGCGACGGTCTTCTCGACATAGGTACCGATCCGCATGTCTTCGCCGCGCCCCGTCGCCCCCAGTTCGCGTACGCCCGCGATCTCCTCGCCAAAGCGCACGCAGCGGGTGCAGTGAATGCAGCGGGTCATCTCGGTCTCGATCAGCGGACCGATATCCTTGTCGTGCACGACCCGCTTGGCTTCGGTGTATTGCGAAACGGACTCGCCATACCCCATGGCCACGTCCTGCAGTTCACACTCGCCGCCCTGGTCACAGATCGGGCAATCCAGCGGGTGATTGATCAGCAGGAATTCCATCGTTCCCTTCTGCGCGGAAATCGCGAGGGGCGACTGCGTGTACACCTTCATGCCGTCCATCACCGGCGTGGCACAGGCCGGCAGCGGCTTGGGCGCTCGCTCGACCTCCACCAGGCACATCCGGCAATTGGCGGCCACGGACAGTTTCTTGTGATAGCAGAAGCGCGGAATCCTGATATCGGCCTCGTCCGCAACCTCGATGAGCATGGTGCCCTTGGGCGCCTGCAAGGTCTGCCCGTCGATCTCGACGGTGACCAGATCCTGTGGCTGATCCTGACTCATGTTCGATTCCTGCTGCGTGTGCGCGACGGGGCGATCAGGCGGCGCTGGCCACCGGGCTCCGGCCGTGCTGGATGTAGTGTTCGAATTCGTGACGGAAATGCTTCACGAAACTGCGCACCGGCATCGCGGCGGCATCCCCGAGGGCGCAGATGGTGTGCCCTTCGATCTTGCTCGCGACGTCGTCCAGGCGTTCCAGGTCCTCGGGACGACCCTTCCCTTCGACGATGCGGGTCAGCATGCGGTACAGCCAGCCGGTACCCTCACGGCACGGCGTGCACTGACCGCAGGATTCGGAATAATAGAAGCGCGAGATCGTCTGCAGCGCCTTCACCATGTCGGTGGTCTCGTCCATCACGATCACCGCGCCGGAGCCGAGCATGGATCCGGCCTGCGTGATGGAATCGTAGTCCATGTTGGTCTGCAGCATCGTGTCGCCAGGCACCACCGGCACGGACGATCCGCCCGGGATCACCGCCTTGAGCTCGCGTCCATCGAGCACGCCACCGGCCATCTGCAGCAACTCGCGAAACGGCATGCCCAGGGGCACTTCGAAGTTGCCGGGTTTGTTGACGTGTCCGGAAACCGAAAACAGTTTCTCGCCCCCCGACTTGGGCACGCCCAGGTCGGCGAACCACTGGCCGCCGTTGCGGATGATCGACGGAATGGAAGCCAGCGACTCGGTGTTGTTGACTGTCGTCGGCTTCCCGTAGACGCCGAAGTTCGCCGGGAATGGCGGTTTGAAGCGCGGCTGCCCCTTCTTGCCCTCGAGCGACTCCAGCAGCGCGGTTTCCTCGCCGCAGATATAGGCGCCCGCGCCCAGCGTCGGATACAGATCGAAGTCCACGCCAGAGCCAAGGATATCCTTCCCGAGGTAGCCGGCCTCGTAAGCCTCCTTCAGGGCGGCCTCGAAGCGCGTGTTGACCTCGTCCATGAACTCGCCGCGCATGTAGTTGTATCCCACGGTTGCGCCGATCGCGTAACCCGCGATCGCCATGCCCTCGATCAGCGCATGGGGGTTGTACATCAGGATCTCGCGATCCTTGCAGGTACCGGGCTCCGATTCGTCCGAGTTGCAGACGATGTATTTTTGGCCCGGGGAATTGCGCGGCATGAACGACCATTTCATCCCGGTCGGGAACCCCGCGCCACCGCGCCCGCGGAGGTTGGAGGTCTTGACCTCCTCGATCACGTCTTCCGCGGCCATCTTGCCGCCGAACACCTTTTCCAGCGCCTGGTAACCGCCGACGCTGCGATAGGTCTCGAGCGACGACGGGTTGTCCAGGTAGCGGGTCGCAAAACAGATCTGGTTGGCCATCGCTTCAGGACTCCAGGCCGTCGAGAATCTCGTCCACGCGCTCCGGCGTCAGATTCTCGTAATAGACGTGGTTCACCTGCATCATCGGCGCCCCGCAACACGCGGCGAGGCATTCTTCTTCCTTCTTCAGGTAGAACTTCCCGTCGGGCGTGGTTTCGCCCAGGGTGATACCGAGCCGGTTCTCCAGATGTTCGATAATCCCGGCCGAGCCGCGCAGACTGCAGGAGATGTTGTTGCACACCGCAATGGTGTGCTTGCCCACCGGCTCGAGTTCGAACATCGAATAGAACGAACCCACCTCGTAGACGGCGATGGCCGGCAGCCCGAGGTAGTCGGCAACCGCGTCCATCTTGGCGGTGGAGACATAGCCGTCCTCGTGCTGGACCACCCGCAGTGCGGCGAGTACCGCCGAGCGCTTCTGGTCCTCGGGATAGCGGGCCAGCCAGTGATCGATCTCTTCGCGCTCGTGGTCGCTCAGGTCGACCTTGTGCGCGGCCGGCTTGTGAAAGGCAACGGGTTTGGGTTCGGCAGCCATCAGCGATCAATCTCCCCGAAGACAATATCCTGGGTTCCGATAATGGCCACGACGTCGGCCAGCATGTGGCCGCGCGCCATCTCGTCCAGGGCGGAAAGGTGGACAAAGCCCGGCGGGCGCACCTTGAGGCGATACGGTTTGTTGGCGCCATCCGACACCAGATAGCAGCCGAATTCGCCCTTGGGATGCTCGATGCCGGCGTAGGCTTCGCCCTCCGGCAGGCACATCCCTTCGGTAAACAGCTTGAAGTGATGGATCAGCGATTCCATGTCCGCCTTCATCTCTTCGCGCTTGGGCGGCGTGATCTTGTGATCCTCCAGCAGCACCGGACCGGGACTCCTGCGCAACCAGTCGATGCACTGCCGAATGATGCGGTTGGACTGGCGCATTTCTTCCATGCGTACCAGGTAACGGTCATAGCAGTCGCCGTTGACGCCGATCGGGATGTCGAAATCCAGCTGGTCATAGACCTCGTAGGGCTGCTTCTTGCGCAGATCCCATTCCACCCCGGATCCGCGCAGCATCGGCCCGGTGAATCCGAGCTGCTTCGCCCGGTCGGCATCCACCACGCCGATACCGACCGTACGCTGTTTCCAGATACGGTTGTCGGTCAGCAGGGTCTCGTATTCGTCCACGCACCCGGGGAACCGTTCGGTGAACGACTCGATGAAGTCCAGCAGCGAGCCCTGCCGATTGGCATTCAGCTCGTCGACCGTTTCCTGCGACTTCCAGGCCGAGGGCTGGTATTTCGGCATGGTGCCGGGCAGGTCGCGGGCAACCCCGCCGGGCCGATAGTAAGTGGCGTGCATGCGCGCGCCGGAGACCGCCTCGTAGCAGTCCATCAGGTCCTCGCGCTCGCGGAACGCGTACAGGAACACCGTCATCGCGCCAATGTCCAGGGCGTGCGCGCCCAGCCACATCAGGTGATTCAGGATTCGGGTGATCTCGTCGAACATCACCCGGATGTACTGCGCCCGCAGCGGCGCCTCGATCCCGAGCAGACGCTCCATGGCGAGCACGTAACCGTGCTCGTTGCACATCATGGACACGTAGTCCAGACGATCCATGTAGCCGATCGACTGGTTGTACGGCTTGCTCTCGGCGAGCTTCTCGGTCCCCCGATGCAGCAGACCGATATGCGGATCGGCGCGCTGCACCACCTCGCCGTCCATCTCCAGCACCAGCCGCAGCACCCCGTGCGCGGACGGATGCTGGGGGCCGAAGTTCAGGGTGAAATTGCGAATCTCAGGCATGATCGGCTCCTTCCGCCGGCGCGTCGCCATCGGTGTAGCGATGGTCGTCGCGGATCACCTTCGGCACCAGCACGCGCGGCTCGATAGTCACCGGCTGGTACACCACGCGAGCCTGCTCGGTGTCGTAGCGCATCTCTACGTGCCCGATCAGAGGGAAGTCCTTGCGGAACGGATGGCCGACAAAACCGTAGTCGGTCAGGATACGACGCAGGTCCGGATGCCCCGAGAACAGGATCCCGAACAGATCGAAGGCCTCGCGCTCGAACCAGTTGGCCGACGCCCAGACATCCACCAGCGACTCCAGCTCCGGGAATTCGTCATCCGGCAGCCAGGCACGCATGCGCAGGCGACGATTGTTCTGCACCGACAGCAGATGGACCACCACGGCGAAACGCGGCCCGTCCCAGCGCGACTCACCGGGCGCATCATCGAACGTGAACCGGCCGGAGGTGGCGGGCTGGACGCCACGACTGAAGCCCTCACTGGAGGCATCATCGGTAGCCCATTCGGTCTGGCCGTACTCGAGATAGTCCACGCCGCACAGGTCGATCAGGATGTCGAATCCGAAATCCTCGTCGTCGCGCAGGGTCTCGGCGATCTCGCGCCAGGCGTCCACCGGTACTTCAATGGTTGCCTCGCCGTTGACCACCCGCACTCCGTCCAGGCGTTCGCCCAGCTTCGCGCGCAGTACGTCAATCCAGGTCTGTTGTTCAGCCATCTGCCACCCCGGGTCGCTCAGCGCGCGATCGTGTTCGTGCGCCGGATCTTGTTCTGAAGCTGAATGATGCCGTAAAGCAGTGCCTCGGCCGTCGGCGGACAGCCGGGCACGTAGATATCCACCGGCACGATGCGGTCGCAACCCCGAACCACGGCATACGAATAGTGGTAGTAGCCACCGCCGTTGGCACAGGAGCCCATGGAGATCACCCAGCGCGGTTCGGACATCTGGTCGTACACCTTGCGCAGCGCCGGTGCCATCTTGTTGACCAGCGTCCCCGCCACGATCATCACGTCGGACTGGCGCGGACTCGGGCGGAACACCACCCCGAACCGGTCCATGTCGTAGCGCGCGGCACCCGTGTGCATCATCTCCACCGCACAGCAGGCCAGACCGAAGGTCATCGGCCACAGGGAGCCGGTGCGGGCCCAGTTGATGAGCTTGTCAGCCGAGGTGGTGACGTAGCCCTTTTCCAGAACGCCTTCTATTCCCATTCCAGCGCCCCCTTCTTCCATTCGTAGACAAAGCCGACTACCAGAATCAGCAGAAACAGCGCCATCGCAAGAAGCCCGAACAGGCCTACGGCATCGAGGGAGACGGCCCAGGGAAACAGAAAGGCGATCTCGAGATCGAAGATGATGAAAAGGATGGCGACCAGATAGAACCGAACGTCGAACTTGAGGCGCGAATCCTCGAACGCCTCGAAGCCGCATTCATACGGCGAATCCTTGGCGGCATCCGCCTTGCGGGGCCCCACGGCCATGCCGATCACCAGCGGCACGATGCCGATCACGATGCCTACTGCAATGAACAGCAGGATGGGCAGATATCCTTCCAGCATGTCTCTCTCCCGTACGCCGCCTCGGGCGGGCAGGTCCACGGGTCGGCCGAACAGGAGGGCCGGACCATGGGCGGTTCAGCGTTGCTGGGTGAATGCGCCGGGGCCGCGGCCCTCGGGCGATCGGGCCGGTGCGCTCACCGGTGAGGCAGTCTAGGTGAAGCCGGAAAACGGTGTCAAGCTCACATAGAAAGCCAAGTTGCTGTTTATAAAGGCTTTACAATAAAAAGGTTCCGCCCGGACCCCCGGACGGAACCTTTCCTGAAAAATGGTGCAGATGGTGGGACTCGAACCCACACGGCTTGCGCCACTACCCCCTCAAGATAGCGTGTCTACCAATTCCACCACATCTGCGTATTCCTGACTGAAGCCCTATTGTGGCACGTCCTGTGGCCGCGAGGGCGGATCGGCCGGCTCGTCGGCAGGGGGATCATCCGGCGCCATGCCCGGGACATCCCCGATCGGGATATCGTCCTCGACCGCCTCTTCGGGCGTCGGTTCATCCATCAGGCTGCGCGCCTCGGGTTCCGACGCGGCGATATAGGCCAGCGTCAGCCCGTTGATGAAAAACACCGCGGCCAGAAAGGCCGTGGCGCGGCTCAGGAAGTTGGCCGACCCCTGGGCACCGAACACGGTGGCCGAGGCCCCGCTGCCAAATGCAGCCCCGGCATCGGCGCCCTTGCCGTGCTGCATCAGCACCAGCGCGATGATGGAGATCGACACCACCACCTGAACGACCAGGAGGATCCCGTAGATCATTCGCCCACCCCGGTCGCGGCCCGTGCAATCCCGGCGAAATTCGCGGCATCCAGCGAGGCCCCGCCCACCAGGCCGCCATCGATGTCATCGTGCGCCAGCAGCCCGGCGGCGTTGTCGGCCTTCATCGACCCGCCATACAGGATGCGCAGGTCGGCAGCCACGCGCGGATCGCGGCCGGCGACCCGGTTACGGATGAACGCATGCATCTCGGCTGCCTGCTCCGGGGTGGCCGTCAGGCCGGTGCCGATCGCCCAGACCGGCTCGTAGGCGATCACGGCGCGGTCCAGCGATTCGACCCCGGCGGCGTCCAGCACGGCATCGAGCTGCTCGCCCACCACCGCTTCGGTGCGGCCGGCTTCGCGCTCTTCCTTCTGCTCGCCCACGCACAGGATCGGGGTCACGCCGGCGGCCAGGGCCGCCTGATACTTGGCCGCGACCCAGGCGCTGTCCTCGGCCTGGCGCTCGCGGCGCTCGGAGTGCCCGACGATCACGTAACGGCAGCCCACATCCTTGAGCATGGCCGCGGCGACCTCGCCGGTGTAAGCGCCGGAGGCCTGATCGGAGCAGTCCTGCCCCCCGACCTCAATGAGGCTGTCGGCCAGGGCCTCGACCACTTCGGGCAGGTAGACCGCAGGCGGGCACACGGCCAGCTCGACGCCGGTCAGTCCGTCCAGCTCCGAACGGAGCGCGGACAGCAGCTCGCGATTGGCGTCGCGGGAGCCGTTCATTTTCCAGTTTCCGGCGACCAGCGGCTTGCGCATGCGGTGGTTCCTCCTGCGGTGACCCGGGTTCCATGATTGAGCGGCGGGATGTTACCGGCGCGTTCCCGGCAAATCAACCGACCACCCGGGCGCCGCGTGATGCGCACCGGGTGGCGTGCGTCAGGCGACCGCGCGGATGGCGTCCGCAATCCGTTCCGCGGCGGCCTGCGTGGCGCCCGCGTCTTCCGCCTCGACCATCACGCGGATCAGGGGTTCCGTGCCCGACGGTCGCAGCAGCACACGCCCGCGGCGGCCCAGCTCCGATTCCACTTCGGCCACGGCAGCGCGTACCGGCGGCGCTTCCAGACGCTCGCCTGCCCCCGCATCCAGACGCACGTTGACGAGTGCTTGCGGGAACTGCGGGATCGCCGCGGCCAGGTCCGCCAGGGAGCGCCCGGTCCGATGCATCAAATGGGCGATCTGCAGACCGGCTACGGTACCGTCGCCGGTGGTCGTGTGGTCCAGACAGACGATGTGTCCGGATCCCTCCCCGCCCAGCAGCCAATGGTGGCGACGCAGCTCCTCGAGGACATAACGGTCCCCGACCCGCGCGCGCACGAACGGGATGCCGGCTTCGGCCAGCGCGTTTTCCAGACCGAGGTTGGTCATCTGGGTGCCGACGACACCCCCGCCCAGCGTGCCCTGGCGCAGGCGTTCCAGGGCGAGGATCCCGAGGATGCGGTCCCCGTCCACGATCTGCCCCGCAGCGTCGACCAGGATCACGCGGTCGCCGTCACCATCCAGGGCAATGCCCAGGTCGGCGCCCGCAGCCCGCACGCGTTCGGCCAGACGCTCGGGGTGCAGCGCCCCTACGCCCTCATTGATGTTGTAGCCATCGGGCGCGGCGCCGGTGAGTTCGACCTCCGCCCCGAGCTCCTCGAACACATGCGGCGCGACGTTGTAGGTCGCCCCGTGGGCGCAGTCGAGCACGATGCGCATGCCGCGCAGTTCGGACCGCGCGGGGATCGCGCTCTTGCAGAATTCGACGTAGCGCCCGGCCGCGTCGGAGATGCGTACGGCCTTGCCCAGACGCCGCCCGTCGATGGCCTGCGCGGGTTCGTCGAGGCGCGCCTCGATCGCAGCCTCCACCGCGTCGGGCAGCTTGTCGCCCTCCGGGGTGAAAAACTTGAACCCGTTGTCATTGAACGGGTTGTGCGAGGCGCTGATCACCACCCCCGCAGTCGCACGGAAGGTCCGGGTCAGATAGGCGATGGCCGGCGTGGGCATCGGGCCCAGCAGGGCCACGTCGAGCCCGGCCGCCGACAGACCCGCCTCCAGCGCCGATTCGAACATGTAGCCGGAGACCCGGGTATCCTTGCCGACCAGCACCGGCCCCTGGGCATGTCCGTTCTCGCCCAGGATCTCCCCCACGGCGTAGCCCAGGCGCAGGGCAAACTCCGGCGTCATCGGCCATTCGCCGGTTCGCCCGCGGATGCCGTCGGTCCCGAAATAACGTCCCATGCGGTTCCTCCCTAAGACATGACCCCGCCAGTACCGCGGGGATCCAGCGCGGAGTATATCGCGAGGGCGTCCGCCGTGGCCGCGACGTCGTGCACACGCAGGATGCGCGCCCCCTGCTGCGCGGCGAGCAGCGCCGCGGCCACGCTCCCGCTGCCACGCTCCGTCACCGGCCGCTGTCCCAGCAGGGCCCCGATCATCGACTTGCGCGAGACCCCGACCAGCACCGGCCGACCATCACCGACCAGGTCCGGGAGATGGCGGAACAGCTCGAGATTGTGTTCCAGCGTCTTGCCGAAACCGAAGCCCGGATCCACCACCAGGCGGTCCGGCGGTACCCCCGCGTCCTGCAGTGCACTGCAGCGTGCGTCGAGGAACGCCCGCACCTCGGCGGTGACGTCCTCGTAGTGCGGTGCATGCTGCATCGACTGCGGCTCACCCTGCATGTGCATCACGCACAGGGCCACGCCGCGCTCCCGGGCGGCCACCACCGCCTCCTGCTCGGCGCCCGGACGGCGGAAGGCATTCACGTCGTTGAGCATGGCCGCACCCGCGGCCACCGCGTCGCGCATGATCTCCGGCTTCATGGTATCGACCGAGACCGGCAGGGAAACCTCCGCCCCCAGCGCCTCCAGCACTGGCAGCACGCGGCGCCGTTCTTCCGCCAGCGAAACCGGTTCGGCCCCCGGGCGGGTGGATTCCCCGCCAACGTCGATCAGATCCGCGCCCTCGTCCTGCATCTGCCGAGCACGGGCGACCGCCCGATCCACGCGGTCATGGGCGCCACCGTCCGAGAAGGAATCCGGCGTCACGTTGAGGATGCCCATCACCCGCGGGCGATCGAGAGGCAGCGGACCGGCCGGTCCCTGCAGCAGCACGGGGCTTGCATTTGTAGCGGTCATCAGTCGTCCCTGGAATGGCGGAAGACACCAACAGAAAGGCCGCCGCGACGGGGTCACGGCGGCCAGGGTGCTCAACGGTCATGCCCGCCGCCACGCGACGACGGGCCCTCGGGCGGGTCAGGACTGAGGTGCCGGCCCTCCGACCACGCCGCGGTCGCTGTCCCGCGAGTCGTCGGCGCCTTCCTCACCCTCGCCGTCACCCGCCGGGCTGCCGGCATCGCCCCCGCCGGAGGAGCCGTCGTTCCAGTCGGCGGGTTCACGCGGCTCGCGACCGGCCATGATGTCCTCGATCTGCTTGTCGTCGATGGTCTCGTACTTCATCAGTGCGCCGGCCATCGCATGCAGCTTGTCGAGATTGTCGAGCAGGATCTGGCGCGCATGATCGTAATGGGTATCGATGATCTTGCGCACCTCCTCGTCGATCGCATTGGCGGTTTCGTCGGACATCTGCTTGGGCTTGCCCATCTGCGGGCCGAGGAACGACTGCTGCTCGTCCTCGCCGTAGTCCAGCGGCCCCAGCTTCTCCGACAGCCCCCACTTGGTCACCATGTTGCGGGCGATCTGCGAGGCCTTCTCGATGTCGTTGGATGCCCCCGTGGTGACCGATTTCTCGCCGAAGATGATCACCTCGGCCAGGCGTCCGCCGAACAGGCTGGCGATCTGGCTCTCCAGCTTGGTCCGCGAATGGCTGTAGCGGTCCTCCTCCGGCAGGAACATGGTCACGCCCAGCGCGCGGCCGCGCGGGATGATGCTGACCTTGTACACCGGGTCGTGCTCGGGGACGGTCAGGCCCACGATCGCGTGCCCGGCCTCGTGATAGGCGGTCAGCTTCTTCTCGTCCTCGGACATCACCATGGAGCGGCGTTCGGCGCCCATCATGATCTTGTCCTTGGCGCGCTCGAAGTCGCTCATGTCCACCAGGCGCTTGCCGGCGCGGGCAGCGAACAGCGCCGCCTCGTTGACCAGGTTGGCCAGGTCCGCACCGGAGAAGCCCGGCGTGCCGCGCGCGATCTTGTGCGGGTTCACGTCTTCCGCGATCGGCGTCTTCTTCATGTGCACGTTGAGGATCTGCTCGCGACCGCGCACGTCCGGCGGCGGCACCACCACCTGACGGTCGAAGCGCCCCGGACGCAGCAGCGCCTGGTCCAGCACGTCCGGACGGTTGGTCGCGGCGATCACGATCACGCCCTCGGTGCCCTCGAAGCCGTCCATCTCGACCAGCAGCTGGTTGAGAGTCTGCTCGCGCTCGTCGTGGCCGCCGCCGCCCATGCCGCCGCCGCGCTGACGGCCCACGGCGTCCAGCTCGTCGATAAAGATGATGCACGGGGCGTTCTTCTTGGCCTCGGCGAACATGTCGCGCACGCGCGAGGCGCCCACACCCACGAACATCTCGACGAAGTCGGAGCCGGAGATGCTGTAGAACGGCACCTTGGCCTCGCCGGCGATGGCCTTCGCCAGCAGGGTCTTCCCGGTACCCGGAGAGCCCACCATCAGCACGCCGCGCGGGATCTGCCCGCCGAGCTTCTGGAACTTGCCCGGGTCCTTGAGGAAATCGACCAGCTCCACGACCTCGTCCTTGGCCTCGTCACAGCCGGCCACGTCGGAGAAGGTCACCTTCACCTGGTCCTCGGACATCAGCTTGGCCTTGGACTTGCCGAACGACATCGCGCCCTTGCCGCCGGCACCGCCGCCCTGCATCTGCCGCATGAAGTAGATCCACACGGCGATCAGCAGCAGGATCGGGAACCAGCTGATGAGGATGCTCATCAACAGGCCGCGCTCGGCCTCCTCCTCGGCGTTGATCTCCACGTTATGGTTGAGGAGATCGCCGATCAGCCCCGAATCGTTCGGGTTGACGGTGGAGAAGCGCTCCCCGTCGGCCATCTGCCCGGTGATCTTGTCACCTTCGATGGTGACGCTGTCCACGCGACCGCTCTGCACCTGCTGGATGAACTCCGAGTAGGTGATGCTGCGCGTCGCCTGCTGCTCGGGATCGGGCGCGAAATTGTTGAAGATGGACATCAGGACGACGGCAATCACCGCCCAGATGATCAGATTCTTTACCAGGCCATTCAAAACGACACCTCAAAAGCTGTGCTGGGCCGAACGCGTATCCGTGAATACTAATGGATCGTTACACATCCCGTGGGTTCCGCGCCAATACGTACACTTCGCGTGAGCGGGGCCGCGACGCCTTGGGCTTGCGCACCTTCACCTGTGCGAAACACCGGCGCAGCTCCGCAAGGTAGGCATCCGAGCCTTCCCCCTGGAACAGCTTGACCAGAAACGCGCCATTCGGTTTCAGCACGCGCAGCGCCAGATCCAGCGCCAGCTCGCACAGATGGATCGAACGCGGCTGGTCCACGGCGTCCGTACCGGTAAGATTGGGGGCCATGTCGGAAAGCACAAGATCCGCACCCTCGCCGCCCAGGGTCTCGAGGATGCGGTCCAGCACTTCGTCCTCGCGGAAATCCCCGGTCACGACCTCCGCACCGGGGACCGGGTCCATCGGCAGGATGTCGGAGGCGACCAGCACGCCCTTGCGCCCGATGCGACCGGCCGCGTACTGGGTCCAGCCCCCGGGAGCCGCCCCCAGATCCACCACGCGCATCCCGGGCCGCAGGAGACGGTCGCGCTGGTCCAGCTCTTCCAGCTTGAAGACCGCGCGCCCGCGATACCCCTCCTGCTGCGCGCGCTGCACGTACGGGTCATCGAAATGCTCCTTCAGCCAGCGCTGACTGGAGCGACTGCGCTTAGGCATCACCCGTCCCCCGGTTTCGTGCCGGCGGCGGCGTGCTACACTCGTACCGTTTCAAAATGAAGCAAGCCTCCCGTGAATCTGACTGACGCGCAACGCCGCCATCTGCGCAGCCTGGCCCACCCGCGCAAGCCCGTCGTGACCCTTGGCCGCCACGGCCTGTCCGAGGCCGTACTGGCCGAGCTGGAACAGGCGCTGGCCCACCACGAACTGGTCAAGGTGAAGGTCGGGATCGGCGACCGCGACACCCGCGCCGAGGTCATCCACGACATGTGCGAGCGCACCGGCGCGGAGCTGGTTCAGCGCATCGGCCACGTGGCCACCCTGTTCCGGCGCAACCCCGAAGCGCCGAAGGTCAGTCTCGACCCCGTCAGTTGACGTAGCGCACCTCGAGGATCTCGTATTCCGTCTCTCCTCCGGGCGCCTGAACGGTCACGATGTCGCCCTCTTCCTTGCCGATCAGCGCCCGGGCGATCGGCGAAGATACCGAGATCATGTTCTGCTTGATGTCGGCCTCGTCGTCGCCGACGATCTTGTAGGTGACCTCGCGCCCGTCCTCGGTCGCCTCCAGCACCACCGTGGTGCCGAACACCACCTTGCCGGTCTGCGGCAGCGCGGTCACGTCGATGATCTCCGCATTCGACAGGGTCGCCTCCAGCTCGCGGATGCGCCCCTCGATGAAGCTCTGCTGCTCGCGCGCCGCATGATACTCGGCGTTTTCCTTGAGGTCGCCGTGCTCGCGCGCCTCGGCGATCGCGTTGACCACCTTCGGCCGGTCTTCGGCCTTCAGGCGCCGCAGCTCTTCCTTCATCTTCTCGGCGCCATTCAGGGTAAGCGGTGTCTTCTTCATGAACCCAACCCTCCTGCTCGGTTCTCCTCGTGGAGCGACTGCAGCCGGAACACGTCGCTGCCCTCCAGATGGTCCAGGGCCTGGACCGTCGCCCGGGCCCCGGCGATGGTGGTGGTGTAACCCACCTTGTGCATCAGGGCCTCGCGCCGGATCGTGTAGGAGTCGGCGGTCGACTGCTTGCCCTCCACGGTATTGATGATAAAGCTGACCTCGTCGTTCTTGATCATGTCGACGATGTGCGGGCGCCCTTCGGTGACCTTGTTCACGCGGGTCACGGCGATGCCCTGCTCTTCCAGCAATCCGGCCGTGCCGCGGGTCGCCAGCACCTCGAAACCCAGCTCCACCAGCCGGCGGGCGATCCCGATGACCTCCGGCTTGTCGATGTCGCGCACCGACACGAAGGCCTTGCCGGTGGAGGGGAGCCGCACGCCCGCGCCCAGCTGACTCTTGGCGAAGGCCTCGGCGAAGCTGCGGCCCACCCCCATCACCTCGCCCGTGGACTTCATCTCCGGTCCAAGGATCGGATCCACGCCGGGGAACTTGGCGAACGGGAAAACCGCTTCCTTGACCGAGTAGTAGTCGGGGAACACCGCACCACCCACGCCCTGGTCGGCCAGCGAGGTCCCGGCCATGCAGCGCGCCGCGATCTTGGCCAGCGGCAGGCCGACGCTCTTGGACACGTAGGGCACGGTGCGCGAGGCACGTGGATTGACCTCCAGCACGTAGATGTCGTCGCCCTTGATCGCGAACTGGGTGTTCATCAGGCCGACCACGCGCAGGCCCACGGCCATCTTGCGCACCTGGTCCACCATGCGCTCCTGCAGCTCCAGCGACAGAGAGAACGGCGGCAGCGAGCAGGCGGAGTCCCCGGAATGGACACCGGCCTGCTCGATGTGTTCCATCACCCCGCCGATGAACACCTCCTGGCCGTCGCAGACGGCGTCGATGTCGACCTCGATCGCATCGTCAAGGAAACGGTCCAGCAGCACCGGCGCCTCGTTGGAGACCGAGACCGCGCTGTGCATGTAGCCGCGCAGATCCTCGCGGTCGCGCACGATCTCCATCGCGCGGCCTCCGAGCACGTAGGACGGGCGCACCACCAGCGGGTAACCGATCTCGTCGGCCAGCTTCTCGGCCTCTTCATCGCTGCGCGCGGTGCGGTTCGGCGGCTGCTTGAGCCCCAGCTTGTTCAGCAGGGCCTGGAAGCGCTCGCGGTCCTCGGCCAGGTCGATCGAGTCGGGGCTGGTACCAATGATCGGCACCCCGGCATCCTCCAGGTCCCGCGCCAGCTTCAGCGGGGTCTGACCGCCGTACTGCACGATCACGCCGGTGGGCCGCTCGGTCTCCACGACCTCCAGCACGTCCTCCAGCGTGAGCGGCTCGAAGTACAGCCGGTCGGAGGTGTCATAGTCGGTGGAGACCGTCTCCGGGTTGCAGTTGACCATGATGGTCTCGTACTGGTCCTCGCGCATGGCGAGTGCCGCATGCACGCAGCAGTAGTCGAACTCGATCCCCTGGCCGATGCGGTTGGGCCCGCCACCCAGCACCATGATCTTCTGCCGGTCGCCCGGCTCCGACTCGTTCTCTTCCTCGTAGGAGGAATACATGTACGCGGTGGTGGTGGCGAACTCGGCCGCACAGGTGTCCACCCGCTTGTACACCGGGCGCACGCCAAGACGATGACGGTGCTTGCGCACGGCCTTCTCGGTCTCGTTCAGCAGCCGGGCCAGGCGCAGGTCGGAAAAACCGCGCTGCTTCAGCCGGTACATCTCCTCGGCATCGATCTCGCCGAGGATGCGGTCGCGCACCGCCTTTTCCAGATCCACCAGCTCCTGGATCTGCGCCAGGAACCAGGGATCGATGGCGGTCAGCTCGAAGATGTCCTGCACGCTGAAGCCGTGACGGAAGGCATCCGCCACGTACAGCAGCTGGTCGGGCGTCGGGTTGGCCAGTGCGGTGCGCAGGCGCTCCACCACATCCGGCGCGTCGAGATCGATGCGCTCGTCCAGGCCGTCCATCCCGGTCTCCATCGAGCGCAGCGCCTTCTGCAGGGATTCCTGGAAGGTCCGGCCGATGGCCATCGCCTCGCCGACCGCTTTCATCTGCGTGGTCAGGCTGGCCTCGGCCTGCGGGAACTTCTCGAAGGTGAAACGCGGGATCTTGGTCACCACGTAGTCGATGGACGGCTCGAACGAGGCCGGGGTCAGGCCGCCGGTGATCTCGTTCTTCAGCTCGTCCAGGGTATAGCCCACCGCCAGCTTGGCAGCGACCTTGGCGATCGGGAAGCCGGTTGCCTTGGAGGCCAGCGCGGAGGAACGCGACACCCGCGGGTTCATCTCGATCACGATCATGCGCCCGTTGTCAGGGTTGATCGCGAACTGCACGTTGGAGCCGCCGGTCTCCACCCCGATCTTGCGCAGAACCGCCAGCGAGGCGTCGCGCATGATCTGGTATTCCTTGTCGGTGAGGGTCTGCGCCGGGGCCACGGTGATCGAGTCCCCGGTGTGGATCCCCATCGGATCGACGTTCTCGATGGAGCAGATGATGATGGCATTGTCCGCCTGGTCGCGGACCACCTCCATCTCGAACTCCTTCCAGCCCAGCGCGGACTCCTCCAGCAGCACCTGGTTGACCGGCGAGAGGTCGAGCCCGTTCTTGACGATGTACTCGAACTCCTCGCGGTTGTAGGCGATGCCGCCGCCCGAGCCGCCGAGGGTGAACGAGGGCCGGACGATCACCGGAAAGCCGATGCGCGGCTGGATCTGCTGCGCCTCTTCCCAGGAGTGCGCCAGCTCGGCGGTGGGGGTGTCCAGGCCGATATCGGCCATCGCCGCCTTGAAATGGTCGCGGTCCTCGGCCATGTCGATCGCCGCCTCGTTGGCGCCGATCATCTCCACCCCGTGCTTGTCCAGCACCCCTTCGCGCGAGAGATCCAGCGCGCAGTTCAGCGCGGTCTGCCCGCCCATCGTGGGCAGCAGCGCATCCGGCTGCTCGGCGGCGATGATCTTCTCCACCGTCTTCCATTCCACCGGCTCGATGTAGACCGCATCGGCCATCTCCGGATCGGTCATGATGGTCGCCGGGTTGGAGTTCACCAGGATCACCCGGTAGCCCTCCTCGCGCAGGGCCTTGCAGGCCTGGGCGCCGGAGTAGTCGAACTCGCAGGCCTGGCCGATCACGATCGGGCCGGCCCCGAGGATCAGGACGCTCTGGATATCGGTACGCTTGGGCATGAGGCCGCTCTCGCTGGGTGTCGGGTCAGGATTCGGGTTCGGCGGACGGCACGCGGGCGCGCCGCCGGGGTTCTCAGGCGCGGGCGGCGCGCATCATCTCGACGAAATCGTCGAACGCCGCGGACACGTCATGCGGCCCCGGGCTCGCCTCCGGGTGTCCCTGCAGGCTGAACGCCGGGCAGTCCGTCCGCGCAACGCCCTGCAGGGTGCCGTCGAACAGCGAGCGGTGGGTCGGCGTCAGGGTCTCCGGGAGCCGGTCCTCGTCGATCGCGAACCCGTGGTTCTGCGACGAGATCATCACGCGCCCGCTGGCTTCGTGACGAATCGGGTGGTTGGCGCCGTGGTGGCCGAATTTCATCTTCACGCTCTGCGCGCCGCTGGCCAGGCCCAGCAGCTGATGGCCGAGGCAGATACCGAACAGCGGCAGGCGCCGCTCGCAGAATTCACGGATCGCCTCGATCGCGTAGCCACAGGGTTCCGGATCGCCCGGCCCGTTGGACAGGAATACCCCGTCGGGCGCCAGCTCCAGCACTTCGGCGGCCGGGGTCTCCGCCGGCACCACGGTCACCCGGCAGCCGCGATCCACCATCATCCGCAGGATGTTCTGCTTCATGCCGAAGTCGTAGGCCACCACGTGATACTCGGCCGCCTCCGGGCTCAGCTGCCGCGGCTCCCCGCCCAGCTGCCAGGTGCCCTCCAGCCACTCGTAGCGCTTGCGCGTGGTGACCTCGCGGGCCAGATCCATGCCCTTGATGCCGGGAAACTCGCGGGCGGCGGCCAGGGCCGCCGACTCGTCCACCTCGCCGGCCTGGATGCAGCCGTTCTGCGCGCCCTTCTCGCGCAGCAGACGGGTCAGCCGCCGGGTGTCGATGCCGGCAATGGCGACGATCCCGTGGCGCAGCAGGTAGTCCGGCAGCGACTCGCGCGAGCGGAAGTTCGACACCAGCGGCGGCACGTCGCGCACGATCAGCCCGGCGGCCTGCGCGCGGGACGACTCGTCGTCTTCCGGGGTGGTGCCGGTGTTGCCGATATGCGGATAGGTCAGGGTCACCATCTGCCGGGCATAGGAGGGGTCCGTCAGGATCTCCTGATAGCCGGTCATGGCCGTGTTGAACACCACCTCGCCGACGGTCTGGCCAAGGGCGCCGATCGCCTGGCCATGGAACACGGTGCCATCTTCAAGGACGAGCAGGGCGGGCGCGGGCACGGGCGAACCTCCGGCAGGGCATCTACGAAAGGGATGGAATCAGTGTACGCGAGGGCCCGAACCCCCGTCCAACACGGACCGCGCGGACGGGGCTACAGCTCACGCAGCCCAAGCACGTCCTGCATGTCGAACAGCCCGGGCCCGCGTTCGCTGGCCCACACCGCCGCACGCACCGCGCCGGCGGCGAAGATCCCGCGATCCGAGGCCTTGTGGGTAATCTCCACCCGTTCGCCCTCGCCGGCGAACAGCGCGGTATGCTCGCCGACGATGTCGCCGCCGCGCACCGTGGCAAAGCCGATGGTGCTGCGCTCGCGCGCACCGGTGTGTCCCTCGCGGCCGTACACCGCGTCCTGCTCCAGGTCGCGCCCCAGGGTGTCGGCCACGATGCGCCCCAGACGCAGTGCGGTGCCCGACGGGGCATCCACCTTGTGCCGGTGATGCGCCTCCAGGATCTCCACGTCGGTGCTGTCGCCCAGCGCGCGTGCCGCCAGTTCCACCAGCTTGAAGGTCAGGTTGACGCCCACGCTCATGTTGGGGGCATACACGACCGTATGCTCCGCGGCCGCCGCGCGCAGCGCCGCCTCCTGATCGGCATCCAGGCCGGTGGTGCCGACCACCAGGGTGCGGCCCGCCCGGCGGCAGATCTCGAGGTGCTCCATGGTGGCCTCGGGGCGGGTGAAATCGATCAGCACGTCGAAATCCCCGGTCACCGTGCCCAGATCCTCCACCAGATGTACGCGGCCGGCCGCATCCACCGGCTGGCCGATGGCCTCGCTGCCCGGACGTTCGCTGGCCGCACCCAGCTCCGCCTGCGGGTGTTCCTCCACCGCACGCACCAGGTTCTGCCCCATGCGCCCGGCGGCGCCCGCGACTGCTACTCGGATCATGATCGTTGCGTCCTCCTGTCAGTTGCGCAAAGCCTACGCGAGCCCCGGCGATGCGTCAGCCCATCCGTGTCAGCCCGGGGTGGCGGCCGCCCGCCGGTGGCGCCAGTGACCGAACAGCGAGGCCACTACCCCGGCTGCCGCCAGCCCCGCGGCCAGCACGTAGACCGAGGCCGAGCCCACGCCGTCCCACAGATAGCCGGCGGCCAGACTGCCCAGCGCACCCCCGATACCGAAGGCCAGCGACGAATAAAGCGCCTGCCCGCGCCCCTGCAGCCGGCCGGGGAAGAAATAATGGATCAGCGAGATCGCCGCCGCGTGATACACCCCGTAGCTGAAGGCATGCAGGGTCTGGATGAACAGCAGCATCGGCAACGACTCCGGCACCGCCGCCAGCAATGACCAGCGCAGGGTAGTCAGCACCAGCGCCAGGGTCACCAGGAACCACGCGCCGAAGCGCAGGATCAGCCGCGGCGTGATCAGGAACAGGAACACCTCGGCCAGCACGCCCAGGGCCCACAGCTGGCCCGCCATGGAGCGGGAGAATCCGGCCTCCTCCACGTACAGGGTGAAGAACGCATAGTACGGCCCGTGACTCGCCTGCATGAAGAAACACGCCAGGAACAGCCCGATGACCTCGGGCCGCCGCAGCACGCTCCCGATCGACGGCACGTTGTTCTCGGCCACCTCGTCACGCGGCGGCTCCGGGACCTGCAGCGTGCTGACATACAGGCCGACGAACAGCAGCAGCACCAGCCACGGCAGCCAGGCCACGTCGATGTAGTCGAACAGCCAGCCCAGCGAGGCCACCGCCACGATGAAGCCCACCGACCCCCACAGCCGCACCAGCGCATAGCGGTGGCTGTCGCGTCCCAGGGTGCGCAGGGTGGTGGCCTCGAACTGCGGCAGGATCGCGTTCCAGAAGAAACTGAACACCGCCATCACCGCCGCCAGCCACCAGTAGCCGGAATACAGCAGCACCCCGGTGAAGGCGATCAGCCCCGCCAGCGCCCCCGAGCGCACCAGCGGCATGTGGGTCCCGGTACGATCGGCCAGCCAGCCCCAGACGTTGGGCGCGATGATCTTGGTCGCCAGCACGATCGCCATCAGCTCGCCGATCTGCGAACCGGAGAACCCCAGCTCGGACAGATACGGCCCCCAGTAGGGCATGAACGCCCCGATGGTGGCGAAGTAGAAGAAATAGAAGCTGGACAGGCGCAGGTTGGGCGTCACGACCGGAACCACGGGTTACGGGCCGCCCCGGACCCGCGCTTGACGGACCCGGGGCGGCCGGGAAAACGGACGAAAGGGGCCATCCAGCGACCCCGGGCGCCCCGACGGGGCCAGCGAGCTCAGGTGCCGGAAGAACCCCCGGGATACGGGCCGCGATCGGGCACGTCGGCGTTCTGCCCGCGATGACGCAGGGCATGATCGGCCAGCACCAGCGCCGTCATCGCCTCGGCGATGGGCGCGGCACGGATGCCCACGCAGGGGTCGTGGCGCCCCTTGGTCACCACCTCCACCGGCTCGCCGGCGGTGTCGATGCTGCGACCCGGCAGGCGGATCGACGAGGTCGGCTTGAGCGCCAGGTTCGCGCGCAGCGCCTGGCCGGTGGAGATCCCGCCCAGCACGCCCCCGGCATGGTTGGACAGGAAACCGTCCTCCGGGGTGATCTCGTCGCGGTGTTCGGTGCCGCGCTGGGCGACGCTGTCAAAACCGGCGCCGATCTCCACACCCTTCACCGCATTGATGCTCATCAACGCGTGGGCCAGCTCGGCATCCAGGCGGTCGAACACCGGTTCGCCCCACCCGGCCGGGACTCCGCGGGCCTCCACCGTCACCTGCGCCCCGATGGAATCCCCCGACTTGCGCAGCTGGTCCATGAACTCTTCCAGCTCCGGGACCCGCTCGGGATCCGGACAGAAGAACGGGTTCTCTTCGGTGCGGGCAAGGTCCTTCTCCGCCAGCTCCAGCGGCCCCAGCTGCGACAGCCAGCCCTGGATCGCGATGCCGTAGCGCTCCTCGAGGAAGCGCCGTGCCACCGAGCCCGCCGCCACCCGCAGCGCGGTCTCGCGCGCGGAACTGCGCCCGCCCCCGCGATAGTCGCGGATGCCGTACTTGCGGTGATAGGTGTAGTCCGCGTGTCCCGGCCGGAACTGGTCCTTGATCTCGCTGTAATCCTTGGAGCGCTGGTCGGTGTTCTCGATCAACAACCCGATCGGGGCACCGGTGGTCACGCCCTCGAACACTCCGGACAGGATGCGCACCCGGTCCGGCTCGCGCCGCTGGGTGGTATGCCGCGACTGGCCGGGCCGGCGCCGGTCCAGATCCTTCTGCAGATCGGCCTCGGTCAGCGGGATCCCGGGCGGGCAGCCGTCGACCACCCCGCCCAGGGCCGGTCCATGACTTTCACCGAATGTAGTGACGACGAACAGTCGTCCGAAGCTGTTTCCTGACATGGCGCCAGTCTACCGCCCGCGGCCGGGGATGTCGCCCGTCCCCGCCCACGGCCCGGGAACCGGCCCCTGGCTCGACTCATGTGTCGACCCGAAAGCCGGCCGAGGAATCCGCGCCGCCGCCGTGTCGTCTATGCTCGTGTCATTCAATCCGAGGAGAGTCCCATGACCCGTCTGCAATCGCTTCGCCGCACCGCCCTGGCCACGCTGCTCAGCGGGATGCTGGGCTTCGGCGGCTCGGCCGCGGCCGACGTCTACACCGAGCTGCCCAGCCTGAACCTCGATCTGGCTCAGGAGCTGGCGATGGCCACGGTGCAGTCCTGCCGCGACGACGGGCACCAGGTCAGCGCCGTGGTGGTCGACCGCAGCGGCAACGACCGCGTGGTCATGCGCGATGACCGCGCCGCGCCGCAGACCATCTCGATCGCCGGTGACAAGGCCCGCGCCTCGGTGATGTCGGGTCTGGACTCCGGCGATTTCGTCGCCAACCGGGAAGACATCCGCCACGAAATGAACAACGTGGACGGGATCCTGATGCTGGACGGGGCCATCCTCATCGAGGCCGCGGGCCGCGTCCTCGGTGCGGTGGGGGTCTCCGGCGCCCCGGGTGGCGATCTGGACCGGGCCTGCGCGGAAGAAGGCATGGAGGCGATCCGGGAAGAACTCGACTTCGCCATGTAACCCTGCAACCGGAGACCATCGCATGAGCGAACATTCCGACCCGCACGGACACTCGCCGGACACCGGCGCCGGCGTCCCGCGCATCCACCCGGTGGAGGTCCGGGAGCGCCTGCGCGAACGGCCCCGGGATCTGCTGGTCGATGTTCGCTCGACCATGGAATTCCTGTTCGTCGGCCACCCGGTGGGGGCCGTGCACATCCCGTGGATCGACGAACCGGACTGGACGGTGAACCCGGACTTCGTGCCGCAGGTGCGCAAGCTGCTGCTGGGCGGGGCCATGGATACCGCCGAGGACGCCCCGTCGGTGTACCTGATCTGCCGCAGCGGCAAGCGTACCCTGGCGGCCGCCGAGGCCCTGCTGCAGGCCGGGATGCACAACGTGTATTCGGTCGAGGAGGGCTTCGAAGGCCCGCTGGACGAGCAGCACCACCGCTCCACCGTAGGCGGCTGGCGCTATCACGGCCTGCCCTGGGAGCAGTGCTGAAGGCGGACCTCAGGCGGGGGGCAGGTCCTGCGCCCGAACCACGAACACCCCGTGGCCACCGGCCTCGAAATCCAGCCAGACCATCGGGATGTCATGGAAGGCATCCTCCACGGCCTCCTGACTGTTGCCCACCTCCACCATCAGCACGCCGTCGTCGGTCAGGTGGCGACGCGCCCCGGCGAGGATGCGGCGCACGATGTCGAGGCCGTCGTCCCCGGCCGCCAGGCCCAGTTCCGGCTCGTGGCGGTATTCGTCCGGCAGATCGGCCATGTCGCGGGCGTCCACGTAGGGCGGGTTGGTCACGATCAGATCATAGCGATCCTCCGGACCCAGCCCCTCGAACACGTCGCTCTGCACCAGCCGGACGCGGCCCTCCAGCTCGAAGCGCGCCACGTTGTCGCGCGCTACCGCCAGGGCATCCGGCGAGATGTCGGCCAGATCCACCTGCGCCTGCGGGAAGACCAGCGCGGTGGCGATGCCGATGCAGCCCGCCCCGGTGCCCAGATCCAGAACGCGCTCCACCCCGTCCGGGTCCACCCACGGCTCGAACCCCGACTCGATCAGCTCGGCGAACGGCGAGCGCGGCACCAGCACCCGCTCGTCGACATGGAAGGGCAGCCCGGCGAACCACGCCTCGCGCGTGAGATAGGCCGCCGGCTTGCGCGACTGGATGCGCTCGCGCAGCAGGCCCTCGACCCGTTCGCGCTCCGCCTCGGTCAGCCGGCTGTCCCACCAGTGGGCCTCCAGGTCCAGCGGCAGATGCAGCGCGTGCAGGGTCAGCCAGGCCGCCTCGTCGAAGGCATTGTCGGTGCCGTGCCCGAAGGCCAGTCCCGCCGCGCGGAACTGCGACGCGCCGTAGCGAATGAAGTCGCGCAGGGTGAGCAGACCGGTACCGGGTTCCATTTTCACACTCCGGGAAGGGTTGAAGGGTCGTCATGATAAACCGGGAGCGGCATCATGCACCCGATCCCACGCCACGAGAACCCCATGAGCGCCGTCGATCCCTGGCTTGCCCGCCTGTCCCGCGCCCTGCCCCATCACGCCCTGTCGCGGCTGGTGCACCGGCTGGCCCGCATCGAATCCCCGCGCGTCCAGCCGCTGCTGCGTGCCTTCGTCCGCCGCTTCGAGCTCGACATGAGCGAGGCCGCGGAGCCGGACATCGCCGCCTACCCCAGCTTCAACGCCTTGTTCACCCGCGCCCTGCGCGACGGGGTACGCCCGCTGGAGGGCGACGCCGCGACCGTGGTCAGCCCGGCGGATGCCCGGGTCAGCGCCAGCGGGCGCATCGAGGCCGGGCGCATCTTCCAGGCCAAGGGGCACGACTATTCGGTGGAAGAACTGCTGGGCGGCGAGAACGACCTCGCGGTGCCGTTTCGCGACGGGCATTTCGTCACCCTGTATCTGTCCCCGCGCCACTACCACCGCCTGCACATGCCGCTGGACGGCACCCTGACCCACGCGATCCATGTCCCCGGGCGGCTGTTCTCGGTGGCGCCGTGCATCGTGCGCCACGTGCCGCGCATCTACGCCCGCAACGAACGCGTGGTGGCGCTGTTCGACACCCGCTTCGGCCCCATGGCGATGGCACTGATCGGCGCCCAGAACGTGGGCTCGATCGAGACCGTGTGGGCCGGGGAGATCACGCCGCCCTCGGCGCGCGAGGCCAGCTGCGTGACCTGGCCGGAGCGCGACATCGCACTGGAGCGCGGCGCGGAGATGGGCCGCTTCAACCTGGGATCGTCGGTGGTCCTGCTGCTGCCCCCGGGGCCGCTGGAACTGGACCCGGCGCTGACGCCCGAAACCGAGGTGCGGGTGCGCAGCGCCCTGGGGCGTTACACCGACCGGGACTGAGCCGCCGCCGCGGGCGCTTCAGGCGCATCCCCAGGGGAAATCGATCACCCGCCGGATATCGTCCTCGCCCAGCAGGCGCATCAGCAGGCGGTCCACTCCCAGCGCCACCCCGGCGCAGTCGGGCAGTCCCGCTTCCAGCGCAGCGTCCAGGAACGGATCGGCCGCGGGTTCCGGCTGCCCGCGCGCACGCCGTCGCGCCCGGTCCTGCTCGCGGCGCCGGCGGAATTCCGCCGGATCGGTCAGCTCGAAATAGCCGTTGGCCAGTTCCAGGTCGCCCCAGTAGACCTCGAAGCGCGCGGCGCAGCCGGGACGCTCGCGGCTGCGCCGGGCGAGGATCGCCTGGCTCTCGGGGTAGTCGTGCAGGATGGTGATGCGTCCCGGCGGAAACCCGGGCACCACGCACAGAGACACCAAAGCATCCAGCCAGGCGTCGCGGTCCAGTTCGCCGTGGACGGTCAGGCCGCGCTGCGCGGCGACGGCCTGCAGGCGCGCCGCGTCGTCGTTCAGCGCGTCAACGCCCAGCGCCTCCTGCAGCAGATCCGGATAGGCCACCACCCGCGGCTCCGGGTCGGGCGCGTGCCAGGCCGGGTCCGCCGCCGAGACCTCCTGCAGCAGGGTCACCACCTCGTCGGCCAGCGTCCGGTCGTCGAGCCCGAGGCGATACCATTCCAGCAGGCTGAACTCGGGGTTGTGGCGAACGCCGCTTTCGCCGCCGCGAAACACCCGGGCGATCTGGTAGATGTCGCCCGCCCCGTCCGCCAGCAGGCGCTTCATCGGGTATTCCGGCGAAGTCTGCAACCAGCCCTCCATGCACCCGCCGGCGCCATCGCCGGCCTGTGCGTGCCAGCTCTCCATGGCGGGGTCGAGGACCGTGCCCCGGCCGAGGACCGGCGTCTCCACCTCCAGCACGCCGCGGCGCGCGAAAAAGCCCCGCAGTTCGGCCAGCAGGCGGGCCCGGGCCACGCGGGCCCCGGCGGCCCGCGGCCGCCAGTCCGACACGGACGCCGGATCAGACGCGCGAGACGTATTCACCCTTGCGGGTGTCCACCTTGATGGTTTCGCCCTCCTCGACGAACAGCGGCACCTTGACCACCGCGCCGGTCTCCAGCGTGGCCGGCTTGGTGCCGCCCTGGGCGGTGTCGCCGCGGATGCCCGGGTCGCACTGGGTGATCTGCAGCTCGACGAAGGCCGGGGCCTCTACCGACAGCGGCTCGCCGTTCCACAGGGTCACGGTGCACATGTCCTGTTCCTTCAGCCACTGGTCGGAGCCATTGAGCGCGGCCTTGCTCACCGCATACTGCTCGAAGCTCTCCGGGGTCATGAAGTGCCAGAACTCGCCGTCGTTGTAGAGATACTGCATCTCGGTCTCGAGCACGTCGGCGGCTTCGACCGACTCGCCCGACTTGAAGGTCTTCTCCACCACTCGCCCGGTGCGCAGGTTGCGCAGCTTCACGCGGTTGAAGGCCTGCCCCTTGCCCGGCTTGACGAACTCGTTCTCGACGATGGACATCGGGTCGCCGTCCAGCAGGAGTTTGAGACCGCCCTTGAATTCGTTGGTACTGTAGGTTGCCATTGCGCGTAGTCCTCGAAGGTTTCCAGCCAGTTCTTCCAGCCGTTCAAACGACGCGGGCCGGCCGTCCCGCCGGGAACCGACCATGCCCAAAAATCCGATCATGATAACGCGTACGCCGCCGGCAACCCATACGCCCCGCTGGCAACAGTCGCTGGCTACCGCGATCCGCGACCCGGCAACCCTTGCCCGGCGCCTGTCCCTCGCCCCGGAGCACCTGCCCGGGATGCAGGCCGGACACGCCAGCTTCCCGATCCGGGTACCGGAGAGCTGGCTCGTCCGCATCGTGCCCGGCGAACCGAAGGATCCACTGCTGCGCCAGGTGCTTCCGCTGGCGGAAGAGACCGACGAGGTGCCCGGCTTCGTCGCCGACCCGGTCGGCGACCATGACGCGCTGGCCGCGCCGGGCGTGGTGCACAAATACGCCGGACGCGCCCTGCTGCTGACCACCGGGGCCTGCGCCATCCACTGCCGTTACTGCTTCCGCCGCGAGTTCGACTACGCCGACCACAACCCCGCACGCGACGACTGGGGCCCGGCACTGGACTATCTCGCGGCGCACCCCGACATCCACGAGGTCATCCTCAGCGGCGGCGACCCCCTGAGCCAGTCCGACACCCGGCTGGCGCGGCTGGTGGCGCGTCTGGAAGCCATTCCCCACCTCGAACGCCTGCGCATCCACACCCGCCTGCCGGTGGTGCTGCCGGAGCGGGTGGACGACGCCCTGCTGGGCTGGCTGGGGCAGGGGCGCCTGCAGCACGTGGTGGTGCTGCATGCCAACCACCCGCGCGAATTCGCGGCCCCGGCCGATCGCGCGCTGGAACGCCTGCGGGCGAGCGGCATCACCCTGCTCAATCAGGCCGTGCTGCTGGCCGGGGTCAACGACGACGCCGACACCCTGGTCGAACTGCAGGAGAGCGGTTTTCGCCACGGCGTGCTGCCGTATTACCTGCACTGCCTGGACCGCACCCGCGGCACCGCGCACTTCGAGGTGCCTCCGGACCGCGCCGCCGCCATTTACCGGGAAATGCACCGCCGACTCCCGGGCTACCTGCTCCCCCGCCGGGTGCGCGAAATCGCCGGTGAACCGGGCAAAACCCCGATCGCCGGAATACCGGCTGACGGCGAAACGTCATTCCCCGACTTTTACCCTGACTTTTGATCGGGTACCTTCAGGGGATCTTCCCACTTTCCGGAACAGACCATGATCGATTCGGATGCCGTTTTCCCTCCCCTTCCCGAGGCGGAACCCAGCCCCGAGGGGTTCCCGCCGCACACGGCCAGGGCCCTGCGGGCCTGGTGCGAGGAGCTGCCCCGCGCCGACCGCGAGACGGCGTTCGAAAAACTCTGTGCCCTGATGGGCTCGCTCAACCGGGTCGCTCTCAAACCCGGCGTGCGCGACGAACTCGCGGACATCATCGAAGAACACCTGCTGCCCCTGATCCCGGAGGTGGAACGCGGGCTGCGCCGGCGGCCACTGCCGCTGGCCGAACGCAGCCTGCACCGCGCCCGGATCTTCGGTGACGCGCTGCGCGAACTGGCGAACATGCATCTGCTGCTGACCCCGGTCAGCGTGCCCGGCAACAAGGCCTCGCGCGAGAAGGCCACCCCGCACCTGCAAGCCGCCGTGGATGCCCTGGCCGCGCTGGCCATCCATCACTGGCGGCTGTATCAGCCACTTCCTCGGGGCCTGTGGCGACAGATCTACGGTCTGCTGTGGTTCGCCCGCGAGCTGGGAGTGGATCGGCAAAAGGTCCTGCGCCAGACCGCGATCAGCCCGCTCGGCCCGGATTCGATCGATGCCACCACGGCACGCCTGTTCGTGCTTGGCAGCACCGGCGTGAATGCCCTGGAAATCGGCGACATCGACCTCCTGGCCCGCTGGATCGCCGGCCTCCCGGTCGCCTGCAGCGAAGCCCCGAGCCCCGAAGAACACCCGGACCTCCCGGTCCTGCGCGCGGATCTGGACACCGACCACCCGCCCGGTCTGGTCCTGCGCAACCTGCCGCCCGGCGAAAGCAGCACCCATGTCGAACTCGGGACCCTGCTGGAGGCCCTGCGCAACCAGCCCGAATCGCTGGACCCCGCACGCCGGGCCGACGGTCGCACGCTGGCCGAGCGCATGCTGCGCCTGTGGTCGCGGCTGCCGACCCGTCGCCACTCGCGCGAGACCGCCGACGAACAGCGCTACTGCCTGTTCGGCCTGACCCGCATCCAGGCCTACATGCAGGCCGCGCTGGAGAGCCGCAAGGGCCCCGCACGCCCTGCCCCGACCGACGCCGCGGTCCCCGACACCGGTGACGACGATGTTCACCCGGACGGACGGCCGGCCACCGTGAACGTCGTCCGGATGTCGGAGGCCGCGCGCGCCGACAGCGGCCTCAGCCTGGCCGACGAACCGCATGCGACCGAGCCCGACGATGACCCCCGACCGCTGGCCGACCGCGACACCGACCGCGCCGGGCACGCGTGGGAAGATGTCGGTCGCGGCCTCGAGATCGCCGACCACGAAGAGCCGCAGGCCCCCATCGTCAAGCGTCAGCAGCCCGAGCACTGGCAGGTCGAGGACATCGGCGCGGGCGGGATTCGTCTGCGCCTGCAGAACCCGCAACAGACCCTGTTGATCGGCGATCTGGTCGGGCTGCGCGAACAGGACCCGGAGCAGATCGGCTGGACGGTCGGCGTGCTGCGCTGGATCCGCTTCGAAACCGACGACGAGATCAGCATTGGCGTGGAATACCTGGCACAGCGCTGCATGCCGGTACTGGTCCAGCTCTTCCGCGCCGGTCGCGCGATCCGTGAGGCCCGGCCGGGCCTGTTCACGCCGGTGCGCGTGGGCCAGGACGGAGCGGCGCTGTTCCTGCCGGCACAGGAATTCGATCACGAAAATCGTCTGGTCGTCTGGCTCAACGGCCGCGCACGCGTACTGGCGCTGGACGCAGAGCGCACGGGCACTACACTGTTCACCGAAGTCGGCTGCCGCATGACCGATATCGAGCTGGATGAAGCCCCGACGGACGAACCGGGAACCCCGGATGCGGGAGATGCGCTCTCCCTGGACCCGCATTAACCGAGTACCCCCACTTCCATGATCGAATCCATTCGCGTCCTCTTCGTGACCGCCAATCCCAACCTGGCGGAGCAGGTCATCAGCAGCATCCGGTCGCGTGGCTGCGCGGTTCGCCCGGAGCAGGTCGATGACGGCGAGGGCCTGACCGCGGCGCTGCGGGAAACCCGCTTCGACGTCGTCATCCTGACCGAACCCGGGCTGAATCTGACGCGCAGCGACGTGGATGCGGCCCTGCAGTCCAGCGGCCGGCGCACTCCCCTGGTCCTGATGACGGAACGCCCGGAGGAGGAACGCCTGCCCGACTACGAGGCCGGTGTATTCGCCGTGGTGGACCATCAGCTGGTGGAGCTCACCGCGATCCTGACCCTGCGTGCGGCCGACTCGCTGCATCTGCGCCAGAAGATCAAGCGCCTGGAAAACTCGCTGCAGGAATCCGAACGGCGCAGCCAGCTGCTGCTGGACAACTCGCGCGACGCCATCGCCTACATCCATGACGGCATGCATGTGTACGCCAACGCCTCCTGGCGCGAACGCTTCGGCGTTGACGATCCCGACGACATCGAGGGCCTTCCGCTGATGGATCTGGTCGCGCCGGACAGCCGCGACGACCTCAAGCGCTTCCTGCGCAGCTACCAGGAGGGCAGCGAGGAGGCCATGGCGCAACGTTTCCAGTTGCGCACGATGGACGGCGAGGCCTTCGAGGCGGAGCTGCACCTGTCCTCCACGACCGTGGAAGGCGAGGCCGCGACCCAGGTCCAGCTCAGCTCCGGCGAAGACAAGGAGCTGGCGCAGAAGATCGACTATCTGTCACAGCGCGACCTGGTCACCGGCCTGTACAACCGGCAGTACTTCCAGGACGCCATCGAAACCACGCGCACGCGGGCCGCGGAAACCGAAAAGCCCTTTGCCCTGCTGACCGTGGCGGTGGACCATTTCCCCGAAATCCGCGCCAACGCCGGGATGTCCGGGGCCGACCTGATGCTGGCCGACGTCGGCCAGATCATCGAGAGCCATTTCCCGGAAACCGCGGTGGTCGCACGGCTGGAGGCCGAACGCTTCGGTGTGCTGATGCCCGAAGCCCAGCAGGCCGGCGCGGAAGAACGCCTGGATGCACTGCAGGAGGCCATCGCCTCGCGGGTGTTCGAGGTGGGCACGCTGTCCACCCATGGCAGCGTTTCGGCCGGCGGGGTCATCGCCGACGAGACCGCGCCGGATACCGAGGAACTGCTGGCGCAGACCGACCGTGCACTGGAAGACGCGGTGAAGGCCGGTGGCGGCACCCATCGATTCTACCGTCCCGCCGAGGGCGAGCTGACCCAGGCGCAGCTGGATCAGCAATGGAAGAACCGCATCCTCGAGGCGCTGGAGGACAACCGTCTTGAGCTGCGCTATCAGCCGGTGGTCAACCTGCACGGCGCCGACCGGCCGCGCTACAGCGTGTTCGTGCGCCTGCTGGATCCCGACGGCACGGTACACGAGCCGGTGGAATTCCTGCCCAGTGCCGAACGCACCGAAGTGGCAACCCAAATCGACCGCTGGATCCTGCGCCACGCCCTGGCGGTGCTGGCCCAGCAGCTGAAGAAGGACTCGCGCACGCAGTTCTTCCTCAAGCTGACCAACGGTTCGCTGGGCGACCCGTCCGTCCTGAGCTGGCTGAACGACGATCTGCACGCCCTGCGCATCCCCGCGGACAACGTGGTGGTGGAACTCAAGGAACCGACCATCGTCACCCATCTCAAGCCGGCGATGAATGTGGGCCGCGGGCTGAAGGAAATGCACGGTCACCTGTGCGTGGACGATTTCGGCAACGGCCTCAAGCCGTTTCAGCTGCTGCAGCACCTGGATGCCGACCACATCAAGCTGGACGCTTCGTTCGTCAAGAACCTCGCCGAAAGCGAGGAGAACCAGGAGACCATCCGCGAATACACCGAGGCCGCCCACGCCAAGGGCAAGCAGGTCATCGTCCCCCACATCGAGGACGCTTCGGCGCTGGCCGTGCTGTACGGCCTGAACGTCAACCTGGTGCAGGGCTTCTTCCTGCAGGCCCCGATGCCCCAGCCGGACTTCGACTTCGAGTCCGTCTGACGCGCTCGGGGCCGGCTCCCGGCCCTATTTCGACCAGAACTTCAGGTCCTCGAAGAACGAGCGGACCCCGTCGAAGAAGGAGTGTTCCTTGGGGCTGTGCTTGGTTCCACCGGCCCGGGTCTCCTCCTCGAACTCCTGCAGCAGTTCCTTCTGCCGTTTGGTCAGATTGACCGGGGTCTCGACCACCACGCGACAGATCAGGTCGCCCACGCCACCGCCGTGCACCGATTTCACGCCCTTGCCGCTGACGCGGAACTGCTTCCCGCTCTGGGTCTCCGGCGGAATCTTGAGGTTCACCCGGCCGTCCAGCGCCGGCACCTCCAGCTCGCCGCCCAGTGCGGCGGTGGCGAAGGAAATCGGGACCTCGCAGTGCAGGTCGTTGCCGTCGCGGCGGAACAGCTGGTGCGGCTTGACCCGAACCTGCACGTAGAGATCCCCCGGCGGGCCGCCGTTGAGGCCGGCCTCGCCCTGACCGGACAGGCGGATGCGATCGCCGGTGTCCACTCCGGCAGGGACCTTGACGTCCAGGGTGCTCTGTTCCTGCACCCGGCCCTGACCGCCGCAGGCCTTGCAGGGCGTGGGAATGATGCGTCCGCTGCCGTGGCAGCGCGGGCAGGTCTGCTGCACCGAGAAGAACCCCTGCTGAATACGGACCTGGCCCATGCCATTACAGGTCGGGCAGGTTTCGGTGGAGGTCCCCGGCTCGGCCCCCGACCCGTCGCAGGCCTCGCAGGAACTGGTGGTCGGGATCCGGATCTGCACTTCGGTCCCGAACACCGCTTCCTCCAGCGTCAGCTCGAGGTTGTACTGCAGATCGGAGCCGCGGTAGGCACGCTGCCCGCCGCGACCGCCGCCGCCACCGAAGATGTCGCCGAAGATGTCCTCGAAGATATCGCTGAAGTTGGATCCTCCGGCACCGCCGCCGAAGCCGCCGGCGGCCGAGCCGTCCACACCGGCGTGGCCGTAACGGTCGTAGGCCGCCCGTTTCTGATCGTCGCTGAGGACGTCGTGCGCCTCCCGAGCCTCCTTGAAACGGGCCTCGGCATCTTCATCCCCGGGGTTGCGGTCGGGGTGATACTTCATCGCCAGACGGCGAAAGGCCTTCTTGATGTCGGCGGCGGAGGCGTCCTTCGACACCCCCAGCACCTCGTAGTAATCGCGTTTTGCCATGATCGTTTTCCTGCGGATGGTCCGGGGCGTTCAGCCGTTGCCGGGAACGAAAGCGCCCGGGTTCGCGCATGCGCGGGCCCGGGCGTGGTGGCTGGCAAGGGAAACCGGCCGGCGCGTGGCCGGCCGGCCACGGCGGATCAGCCGTTCTTCTTGTCGTTGTCGTCGACTTCCTCGAACTCGGCGTCGACCACATCGTCGCCCTGCTGCTGGCCGCCGGCCTCTCCGGAAGCATCGGCCGCCCCGGCATCACCGCCCTGCTGCGCATAGGCCTTCTCGGCGATCTTGCCGGAAGCTTCGGCCAGCTTCTGCGTGGCCTGCTCGATGGCCTCGGCGTCGTCGCCTTCCATCGCGGTCTTGACCTCGCTCACCGCCGACTCGATCGCGGAGCGCTCCTCATCGGAGACCTGATCGCCCAGATCACTGAGCGACTTCTCGGCGGAGTGCACCATCGCATCGGCCTGGTTGCGCGCCTGCACCAGCTGCTGGAACTTCTTGTCCTCTTCGGCATGGGCCTCGGCGTCCTTGACCATCTGCTCGACTTCCTCCTCGGACAGGCCGGAGGAGGCCTTGATGACAATCTTGTTCTCCTTGCCGGTCGCCTTGTCCTTCGCCGAGACGTTCAGGATGCCGTTGGAGTCGATGTCGAAAGTGACCTCGATCTGCGGCACGCCGCGCGGGGCCGGCGGGATATCCTGCAGGTCGAAGCGGCCCAGCGACTTGTTGGCGCTGGCCATCTCGCGCTCGCCCTGCAGCACGTGCACGGTCACCGCGGTCTGGTTGTCCTCGGCGGTGGAGAACACCTGCTGTGCCCGGGTCGGGATGGTGGTGTTCTTCTCGATCAACTTGGTCATCACGCCGCCCATGGTCTCGATGCCCAGCGACAGCGGGGTCACGTCCAGCAGCAGCACGTCCTTGACGTCGCCACCCAGCACGCCGGCCTGCACCGCGGCACCGACCGCGACGGCCTCGTCCGGGTTCACGTCCTTGCGCGCATCCTTGCCGAAGAAGCCGGAGACCGCTTCCTGCACCTTGGGCATGCGGGTCTGGCCGCCGACCAGGATCACGTCGTCCACCTCGGAGGCGGACAGGCCGGCGTCCTTCAGGGCCACCTTGCAGGGCTCGATGGAGCGCTGGATCAGGTCCTCGACCAGGCTTTCCAGCTTGGCCCGGGTGACCTTGATCGCCAGGTGCTTGGGCCCGGTATTGTCGGCCGTGATGTACGGCAGGTTCACTTCGGTCTGCTGCGCGGAGGACAGCTCGATCTTCGCCTTCTCGGCGGCTTCCTTCACGCGCTGCATGGCCAGCGGATCGCCCTTGATGTCGATGCCCTGGTCCTTCTTGAACTCGTCGGCCAGGTAGTCGATCAGGCGATTGTCGAAGTCCTCGCCACCGAGGAAGGTGTCACCGTTGGTCGCCAGCACCTCGAACTGGTGCTCGCCGTCCACCTCGGCGATCTCGATGATCGAGATGTCGAAGGTACCGCCGCCCAGGTCGTACACCGCGATCTTGCGGTCACCGCGCTGTTTGTCCATGCCGTAGGCCAGCGAGGCGGCCGTCGGCTCGTTGATGATGCGCTTGACCTCCAGCCCGGCGATCTTGCCGGCGTCCTTGGTCGCCTGGCGCTGCGAGTCGTTGAAGTAGGCCGGCACGGTGATGACCGCTTCGGTCACTTCTTCCCCGAGGTAATCCTCGGCGGTCTTCTTCATCTTCTGCAGCACGCGCGCGGAGATCTCCGGCGGGGCCATCTTCTTGCCCTGCACCTCGACCCAGGCGTCGCCGTTGTCGGCCTTGACGATGCTGTAGGAGACGAGGTCGATGTCCTTCTGCACTTCGCCCTCGTCAAACTTGCGGCCGATCAGTCGCTTGGCCGCAAAGATGGTGTTGTGCGGGTTGGTCACCGCCTGGCGTTTGGCGGCCTGGCCGACCAGCACCTCGCCATCTTCACTGAACGCGACGATGGACGGCGTGGTGCGCGCGCCCTCGGCGTTCTCGATGACCTTGGCCTGGTCGCCTTCCATCACGGCGACGCAGGAGTTGGTGGTCCCGAGGTCGATTCCGATCATCTTGCCCATGGCTGAATTCTCCTGAAATTGAAAGTTCGCGGCACAGGGGACGCCCCTGCCCGTTTGTACGGTGATCTGGGGGCCGTGGCGGCCTTTTCAACCGCCCCGGCCGGAATTCGTGACCGGCGAGTGGTCAGGCGTTCTCGTCGATGCCCGGGGAACTGGGCGCCTTCGAGACCATGACCATCGCCGGACGCAGGACCCGGTCCTGCAGCATGTAACCCTTCTGCATGGTCGCGACCACGGTGTTCGGCGGCTGCTCGGGATCCTCCTGCATCGACATCGCCTGATGGCGCTCCGGATCGAAACGCTCGCCGGTGGGCTCCTCGGCCTGGATGCCGAACTTGTCGAAGACCTTGTGCAGGTTCTTGAGGGTCAGGTCCACGCCCTCGATGACGCGGTCCACGTCCTGCGACTCGCGCGCGGCCTGCAGCCCCATCTCCAGGGAATCACAGACCTCCAGCATCTCGGAGGCGAATTTCTCCATCGCATACTTGTGCGCGTTCTCCAGCTCGCGTTCGAAGCGCCGGCGCTGGTTCTCCAGCTCGGCCTGCGCGCGCAGGGCCTGGTCGCGCCGCTCCTCGGCCAGCGCCTCCAGCTCCTGGATGCGATCGGCCTCGCCGGCCGCCGCGGCCGCTTCCTGTTCCTCGGGGGAGGGCGACTCCTGCGCTTCGTTTTCGGGGGTTTCCCGGGATTCCGGCTGTTCGGACATGCTTCCCTCGCGTTCGTATCGAGTGTTGTTCGGACGGGCGCCGCCTGTCGCCGGCGCACAAGCAGGAAGGCGGGGCTCGCGGCCCCGCCTTCGCGGTGTTTACTGGGAGTCTGGGGATTCCCCGCGCACATTCAAGGCCGAGCCCAGCAATCGTGCGGTGACGTCCACGATGGGCACGACCCGGTCGTAGGACATGCGCGTCGGGCCGATCACACCCAGCACACCCACCACCTCGCCTTCCACGCTGTAGGGCGCGGTCACCACCGAGCAGTTCTCGAACCAGTCGAGACCCGACTCGCGGCCGATGAAGATCTGCACCCGGTCGCCGCGGATGCACTGGTCGAGGATGCCGAGGATCTCGCGCTTCTCGTTGAACGCTTCCAGCAGCTGCCGCAGGCGCTCCATGTCGGAAAGCTCCTCGTAGCCCAGCAGCTGGGTCTGGCCGGCCACGACGACATCGTCGGGGTCCTCGTCGCCCAGCGCCTGTTCGCCCAGGTCGATGGCGGCGAGCATCTGCGCGTCCAGGTCGTCGCGCACCTCGCGCATTTCCCGCAGGAGTTCGGCGCGCACCGTATGCAGGCTCTTCCCCGCGAGATGCGCGTTGAGATAATTGGCCATGCGCTGCAGGTCGTCCTGACTGAAGTCCCGCTCCAGTTCGAGGACGCGATTCTGCACCTCGCGGCCGTCGATCACCAGGATCGCCAGCACCCGGCCCTCGCCCAGCCGCAGGAACTCGATCTGCGACAACGCGACGTTGCGATGCCGCGGCAGCCGCACCATCCCGGCCATGCGCGTCACCTGGGACAGCACGCTGCTCGCGCTGTCCAGCAGGTCCTGGGTGGAGGCACCGGGATCGAAGCGCGATTCGATCGCATCGATCTGCTCGCGACTGGGCTTGCGCACCTCCAGCAGGCTGTCGACGAACAGCCGGTAGCCGGCGGTGGTCGGAACCCGCCCGGCCGAGGTGTGCGGCGCCTGTATCAGGCCACGATCCTCGAGATCGGCCATCACGTTGCGCACCGTCGCGGCGCTCACCTTGAGGCCCGAGGCGCGCGCGAGGTTGCGGGACCCCACCGGCTGACCGTCGCTGATATAGCTCTCGATCAGCGTCCGCAGCAGGGTCCGCTCGCGGGCATCCAGCTGAATCGACGAGTCGTTCATGTTTCTGTCAGCGCTCCTTCCGGACGAGTGCCACAACCGTCCAAGTGTTCGGGGACCGCGCCCCGCCGTCAAGCCGCCGCGTGCAGGACCGCCCGGTTTTCCGGATAATGCCGGCATGATGCCAGAGTTCAAGACCGTCGGCCTGATCGGCAAGGCCAACGACCCGCGCACCGCTCCACTGGTGGAGCGGCTGGTACAGCTGCTGTGCGAGCGCGAGCGACACATACTGATGGAAGCCGACATCGAGGGCTTCCAGCGCCCGGCCGACGTACCGATCCGGCCGGTCGGCGAGCTGGCGCGCGAAGCCGACCTGCTGGTCGTGATCGGCGGCGACGGCACGCTGCTGGCGACCGCACGGGTCACCGCCGGGATCGGCACGCCGCTGCTGGGGATCAATCTCGGTCGCCTCGGCTTTCTGGTCGACGTATCCCCCGATACCGCGCCGGAGGAACTGGGGGAGGTCCTGGATGGCGCCTACGTGCTGGAACCGCGCTCCATGCTGGAGGCCGAAGTGGTGCGCGACGGCGTGACCGTGCACACCGGGGTCGCGGTCAACGACGCCGTGCTGCACGTACTCAGCGTGGTGCGCATCATCGAGTTCGACACCACCATCGATGGCGTGGACGTCGGGCGCCTGCGGGCCGACGGGCTGGTGGTGGCCACGCCCACCGGCTCCACCGCCTACGCCCTGTCGGCCGGCGGCCCCATCCTCACCCCGCAGATGGACGGCATGGTGATCGTCCCGGTCGCGCCGCACAGCCTGAACCACCGCCCGCTGGTGGTGGGCGGTGATTCGGTCATCGAGATCCAGCTGTCCCCCGACAGCCGCTCGCCGGCACAGGTCGCGCTGGACGGTCAGGAGAACGTCGACTTCGGGCCCGGCGACCGCCTGCGCATCCGCCGCCGCGAATACGGCATGACCCTGATCCACCCGCACAATCACCAGTTCCTGCGCATGCTGCGTTCCAAGCTGCGCTGGGGAGAACAGCCCTGACATGCTGCGCCTGATCCACATCCGCGATTTCGCCATCGTCGACGAACTCGAACTCGAGCTCGACGACGGCCTCAACGCCCTGACCGGCGAGACCGGGGCGGGCAAGTCCATCCTGGTTGACGTGGTCGGCCTGCTGCTGGGCGACCGCGCCGACGCCTCCATGGTGCGCGAGGGCGCCGAACAGGCCGAGCTGGGCGCCGAATGCGAACTGCCGGACAACAGCCCGGCGCATACCTGGCTCGCCGAGGCCGGTCTGGCCGGCGAGGACGGCGACCCGCTCCTGCTGCGCCGCGTGCTGACGCGCCAGGGCAAGAGCCGCGCCTGGATCAACGGGCGCCCCGCAACCGTTACCCAGCTGCGGGAACTGGGCCAGTGGCTGGTCGACATCCACGGGCAGCATGCCCATCAGCAGCTGCTCGGGCGCGATACCCAGCGGGCCTGGCTGGACGGCTTTGTCGAGGCGCCCCTGTGCCATGCGGTGTCTACCGCCTTCCAGCAATGGCGCGAGGTCCGCAGCGCCCTGGAAAAGGCCCGTGCGGAACTGGCCGAGGCCGGAGACCGGCTGGACCTGCTGCGCTTTCAGACCGGCGAACTGGCCGAACTGGCGCCGGAGCCCGACGAATACCCCGAGCTATCCACCGAACAGAGCCGGCTGGCGCATGGCACCGAGGTCCTGCAGGCCCTCCAGGCGGCCGACGCCACCATCGGCGAGGACAACGGGCTGGATGCCCTGCTCGGCCAGATGCTGCACCGGCTGCAGGAGGCGGCCCGCCATGACGACCGCCTGCAGCCCGGGATCGAGCTGCTGGAGTCGGCCCGCATCCAGATCGACGAGGCCGGGGACACCCTGCGCCGGCTGGCCGAGGACATCGACCCCGACCCGCAGCGCCTGGCGGAACTGGATGCGCGACTGGGGGAGTACCTGCGTCTGGCGCGCAAGCACCGGGTCGAACCGGAGGAACTCCCCGGGCTGCATCAACGGCTGCAGGACGAACTCGAGCACCTGGAATCCGGCGACCGGACGGTCGAAGAACTGGAGGCCCGGGCCACGCAGGCGCGCAGCGCGCTGGAAGACGCCGCGGCGAAACTCACCCGCGCACGCGAGCAGGCCGCGCGGCGCATCGAGACCGCTGTCACCGAGACCATGCAGGAACTGGGCATGGCCGGCGGACGTTTCGAGATCGCCGTGGAACCCGACGACGAACCGCGCGCCCATGGCGCCGACCGGGTGGAATTCCGCGTCGCCGCCAACCCCGGCCAGACCCCGCAGCCGCTGGCCCGGGTGGCATCGGGCGGCGAACTGTCGCGTATCGGCCTGGCCCTGCAGGTGCTCGCGAGCCAGCAACAGACCGTGCCCACCCTGATCTTCGACGAGGTCGATTCGGGCATCAGCGGCGCGGTGGCCGAGGTCGTCGGGCGCAAGCTGCGGCGGCTGGGGGAACGCCACCAGGTGCTGTGCGTCACCCATCTCGCGCAGGTCGCCGCACAGGCCCATCATCAGCTGGAAGTGGCCAAGACCACGGCCGAGGATCACACCCGCACCGGCATCCGGCGTCTCGATCACGAAGACCGGGTAGACGCCCTGGCCCGCCTGATCGGCGGCAGTGCCCTCACCGAGAGCAGCCGCGCCCACGCACGGGAGCTGCTGCAAACGCCCGGGGACTGAGACGACTCCCCCGGCGAAGCCCGGTGGGGAGAGGGTTCAGGCGGGGCGGCGGGGGCAGGCCTCGTCGCTGCAGTCGCCGTACAGCACCAGGGCATGATCCCGGATCGAAAACCCGTAGTCCGAGGCGATCTGCTGCTGACGCTGTTCGATGGTCTCGTCGTAGAACTCCTCGACCCGCCCGCACTGGTTGCAGACGATGTGGTCGTGGTGGCCGCCGCGCTCCAGCTCGAACACCGCCTGGTTGCCCTCCAGATGGAGCCGGCAGACCAGGCCGGCGGCCTCGAACTGCGTAAGCACGCGATACACCGTGGCCAGGCCGATCTCCTCGCCGGAATCCAGCAGCTCGCGGTAGATCGCCTCGGCCGTGAGATGCCGCGTCTCCGACTGATCCAGGATCTCCAGGATCTTCATCCGCGGCAGCGTGACTTTCAGACCGGCCTTCTTGAGATTGCTCGTTTCCATGCACGATCCCTGCATCGCGTCGGGCTCCGGGCATTGAGAGCCACCGGATGCTTTGGTGTACCATGCGCGTTTCCAGACTCGTTCAAGGTCCCGCGCGCTCGATGTACAAGATTCTCATTACTATCGCGGTCGCCGCAAGCACGCTTACCGCGTGCAGTGGCTTTAACCAGTTCCGTCTCGACGTGCAGCAGGGCAACGTGATCGACGCCACCGACGTGGCGCGAGTCCAGCCCGGCATGACGCCCGGCCAGGTGCGTTTCCTGCTGGGGACGCCGCAACTGGACGCGGCCTTCAAGAGCGAGGACCGCTGGGACTATGTCTATTACCGGCGTCCGGGGATCGGCCCCACCGAACGCCAGCGCGTGAGCGTGTATTTCCAGGACGGCGTGGTCGCCTACATCGACTCCGACGTGCCGCAGCCGGTCGCCCTGGAGGACCACCCGGTGGACATGGACGACTGAGGGAGACGGGCGGGCCGCGTCACCGGGGTCACGCCTCCCCGCCCTTTTCTTTCGTCTTGCCCTTGCCGGCACGCTGGCGCCGCACCTCTTTCGGGTCGGCGATCAGCGGGCGGTAAATCTCCACCCGGTCGCGCGGCCGCAGCACGGTATCGCGGCGGGTAATCTTGCCGAAGATACCGACCTTCGCGTTGTCCAGATCGATCTCCGGAAACTGCCGGTCGATCTCGGACTGGCGCAGCGCCTGCTCCACGGTCGTGCCGGGCGGGACCTCCAGCGACAGGATCACCTGGCGGTCGGGCCGCGCATAGGCGACCTCGACCGTCATCGGCCCCTCGCCACCATCGTCTGCCTCAGCCATTCCCGTGCACCTCCTGCGCGCGGCGGACGAAGGCGTCCACCAGGGAATTGGCGATCTGGTGGAACACCGGACCGATCGCGAACGACATCAGCCGGCTGGCGAACTCGAATTCCAGCTCCAGCGAGATGCGCGTGCCGCCGCCCTCCAGCTCGGTGAAGCGCCAGGTGCCGTGCAGGCGCTGGAACGGCCCCTTCACCAGACGGATGTCGATGGACTCCGGCCGCCGCAGCGTGTTGCGGGTGGTGAACGACTTGTGCAGCGCCCCCTTGGCGAGCTCGATGGTGCCCTCCACCTGGTTCTCGCTGCGGTTGCGTGCGGACGCGCTGCGACAGCCCGGCAGGAATTCCGGGTAAGAGTCGATGTCGTCCACCAGGTCGAACATCTGCTCGCGCGAATACGGCACGTCGGCCGAACGCTGGATCTTCGAGCCCATCAGATCAGCTCCACCGCACGCAGGAACACCAGCAGGATCGCGACCGGCGCGACGAAGCGCACCAGGAAGTACCACAGCCCGAACAGGACCGGCGAGCGCATCGCCAGCTCCGCACTCACCGACCCGCGGGTCATGCGCCAGCCGGCGAACAGCGCGATCAGGAATCCGCCCAGCGGCAGCAGGATGTTCGCGGTCAGGTAGTCGAGGAAATCGAGCACGCCCATGTCGAACAGGGTGTAGTCCGACCAGACGTTGAGCGACAGCAGCGCCGCGATCCCCAGGGTCCAGGCCGCGATCGCCAGCACCGTGGTCGCAGCCACCCGCGTCATGCCCACGGTTTCCACCAGCCAGGCCACCGCCGGCTCGGCGATCGAGATCGCCGAGGTCCAGGCCGCGAAGCTCAACAGGATGAAGAACACCGTCCCGAAGATCAGCCCGCCGGGCATCTCGCCGAAGGCCAGCGGCAAGGTCACGAAGATCAGCCCCGGCCCCTCGCCCGGCGACAGCCCGGCGCCCAGCACGATCGGGAAGATCGCCAGGCCGGCCACGATCGCGACCAGGGTATCCGCCCCCACCACGACCCCGGCGGTGCGCGGGATGGAGGCATCACTCTGCAGATAGCTGCCGTAGATCATGATCGCGCCCATGCCCAGACTCAGGGTAAAGAAGGCCTGCCCCATGGCCAGCAGCACCGCGTTGGCGGACAGCTCGGAGAAGTCCGGCGCCAGCATGAATGCGAGGCCTTCGCCGAAGTTCCCCTGCACCACCGCGTAGCCGACCATCACCAGCAGCATCACGAACAGCAACGGCATCAGGATGGTCACCGCCTTCTCCAGCCCCGACTGCACCCCGCGCGCGACCACGATGCCGACCATCACCATGAAGATGGTGTGCCAGGCCAGCAGCGCCTCGGGGGAGGCCAGCATGCCGTCGAACATCGCCTCGGAGCCACTGGCGTCCAGGCCGACAAAGCCGCCCGCCCCGCTCTTGAAGATGTACGACAGGGCCCAGCCCGCGACCACCGAGTAGAACGACAGGATCAGGAAACCGGTCACCACGCCGATCCAGCCGATGGAGGCCCAGCCGGTCGACACCCCCTCCTCGCGCGACAGGCTGGTCATGGTGTTGATCGGCGACTGGCGCCCGCGCCGGCCCAGCATGATCTCGGCGATCATCACCGGCAGGCCGATGAGCAATATGCAGCCCAGATACACCAGCACGAAGGCGCCACCGCCGTTCTCGCCGGCGATGTAGGGGAAACGCCAGATGTTCCCGAGCCCGACGGCCGAGCCCGTCGCCGCGAGGATGAAGGCCAGACGGGTGGTCCATTGACCATGGATCGATGCGGTGGGTGGCATGCGGATCTCCGTGTTTTTGCCCGTGGATTGTGAGCCAAGGCCGGCCGGCACTCAACTGAGTGCCGGTCCATGGATGCCCGACGTTGACGCCTGGAGTACACTCCGCCCCCATGGGCAAGAAGAAGAAAACCGCCGGGGACGGCTCCAGTACCATCGCGCTCAACCGCCGCGCGCGTCACGACTACCACATCGAGGACCGGCTGGAAGCCGGGCTGGCCCTCGAGGGCTGGGAGGTCAAGTCGCTGCGGGCCGGCCGCGCACAGATCAGCGAAGCCTATGTCCTGCTGCGCAACGGCGAGGCATACCTGTTCGGCGCCCATTTCACTCCGTTGCCCACCGCCTCCACGCACATCAATCCGGATCCGAGCCGCACGCGCAAGCTCCTGCTGCACCGCTCCGAGATCAACCGACTGATTGGTGCGGTGGAACGCCGCGGCTTCACCCTGGTCCCGCTGGCCCTGTACTGGAAACGCGGCCGGGCCAAAGTGGAGATCGGCCTGGCCAAGGGCAAGAAGGCCTACGACAAGCGCGCCGACAAGAAGGAAAAGGACTGGCAGCGCGAACGCGCGCGCATCATGAAGAACCGCTGATGCGGGCTCACTCGCGGGCCGCGCGCCAGCGACAGGCACCCCCGGCCGCCTCGTCCAGCACCGCCAGCAGCTCGGCATGGGCGGCCGCCT
The DNA here is from genome assembly GCF_000381205.1 of Thioalkalivibrio sp. ALE11. Taxonomy (NCBI): domain Bacteria; kingdom Pseudomonadati; phylum Pseudomonadota; class Gammaproteobacteria; order Chromatiales; family Ectothiorhodospiraceae; genus Thioalkalivibrio; species Thioalkalivibrio sp. ALE11. The sequence goes on from NZ_KB906164.1 coordinate 135,669, forward strand.
CTTCCGCCGACGGCTCCACGACCGGCAGGGGCTGCCCCGAACGCCGTGCCCGCGCCGGCGCCTGATCCCCCGTATCCTGCTCGCTGTCGCTGTCCAGGGTCAGGCTCACCTGCCCGCCGGTCATCGCCAGATAGACATCGGCCAGCAGCTCCGCGTCCAGCAGCGCGCCGTGCAGCGTCCGGTCCGAGGCATCCACCCCGTAGCGCTTGCACAGCGCGTCCAGCGAATTGCGGCTGCCCGGATGCATGCGCCGCGCCAGCACCAGCGAATCCAGCACCCCGCAGATCTCGCCGATGGAGCCCGCCGGCGCCTGGTCGCCCAGCAGCGCCAGCTCGTGATCGAGAAAGCCGATGTCGAACGGGGCGTTGTGAATCACCAGTTCCGCCCCGCGCACGAATTCCACGAATTCCCCTGCCAGGTCGGCGAAACGCGGCTTGTCCGCGAGAAACTCGTTGTCGATCCCGTGCACCGCCACCGCACCGGCATCGATCTCCCGGTCCGGCTGGATGTAGTGATGCCACACCCGGCCGGTCGGCCGGCGATTGTCCACCTCCAGACAGCCGATCTCGATGATGCGGTGCCCGTCCGCCGGTTCCAGGCCGGTGGTCTCGGTGTCCAGCACGATCTGGCGCATGTTGCGTCCTCTTCGATTCGGTCGTCCCGCGGATGGCTCAGCTGGCCGCCCCGCTCAGGAGTTCGTCGATGCCGGCATTCGCCAGCTCGTCGGCGCGCTCGTTCTCCGGGTGCCCGCTGTGGCCGCGGACCCAGTACCACTCGATGGAATGGCGCGCCGCCTGGGCATCCAGCGCTTCCCACAGGTCCCGGTTTTTCACCGGCTGGCCGCTGGCCGAGCGCCAGTTGCGCCGTTTCCAGCCGGGCAGCCATTCGGTCACGCCCTGCTTCACGTACCTGGAATCGGTGACCAGCTCCACCCGACAGGGCCGCTGCAGGGTCTCCAGCGCGCGGATGGCCGCGGTCAACTCCATGCGGTTGTTGGTGGTCTCGGCCTCGCTGCCGTACAGCTCGCGCTCGTGCCCGCGGTAGCGCAGCACCGCCCCCCAGCCGCCGGGACCGGGGTTGCCGCGGCAGGCGCCGTCGGTATAGATGTACACCCGCTCGTCGTTATCATTCATTGCCGTCCCTCGTTCGGCCGCGTTCGCCGGCGCATGATACGCGCGAAACGGCCGCGCCGGGAGCACCCGTCGGCGGCGCGAAGCGCAGCGCACGTGCCGGCCGCAGGGGCTCCTCCACCCGCTTGTGCGCGATGGTCAGAATGACCCCGGCCAGCGGGGGAAGTCCACGCAGAGCCCAGCGGTCCAGGCGTGCCAGCCGGCGCTGCCAGGCCACCGGCAGGCCGGGCGGCAGCACGCTGAGGTTCCATTGCTCCAGCACTTCCAGGCCGGCGGCCGCCAGCATCCCCCGATAGCGTACGCTGCGCAGTCCCTCGGGCAGCGGGGACGGGCGCAGCCCGGCTTCCGGATCACCGTGAAGCCGGTTGGCCTCCAGCATGAACAGATGCCCCTCGGGCTCCAGCACTCGGGCCGCCTCGTTGACCACCACCTGCGGCTCCGGACTCCAGCTGCAGGGATGGCCCAGCACGATGATCCGCGCCCCGGCGGATTCCAGCGCCCAGGCCTCCGGATCGATCCGGACCTGCGCCCCCGGATCCGCCACGCGCAGCACCCGTGCCTGATCCGGGGCGTCGGGATCCATCAACGGCGCCGGCGCCAGTTCCACCGCAACGTTCAACGGGCTCCCGGTCGCGTGGCGGCGCATGCGATCCAGCAGGCGCTCGCGCACCCGCTGGCCCTGAGGCTGGGCATACCACCGGGCGAGGCAATCGCGTGCCCGTGCTTGGTGCTCCGGGTTGGCTGGTTTATCCTTCGTCCCCATGAAACTTCGATGCCCCGCTGTTCCCGTTCGCCCGCTGGCTCTCGCCGTTACCGTGGCCCTGTTCTCCGGTTGTAGCCTACACGACCGCGAGCGGTCACTGGATACCGCCGACACCGGTACCGGGAGTCCGGCCGAGGCGCGCACCCCACAGGCGCGCACCTACGACACCGAAGACGTCGAAGCCGCCATGCAGCGCCAGGCCGAGAAGGCGGAAAAGCGTGCCGCCGAAACCGACGACCTGTGGGAACGTGCCCGGCTGAACTACGGTTTCAGCGACGAACTCGACCACGATCGCGTCCAGCGTTATCTCGACCACGATCGCGTCCAGCGTTATCTCGACCATTATCGCGATCAGCCGCGCATCATCGAACTCTCCACGCGGCGGGCCGAACCCTTCGCCTATTTTATCCTGTCGGAGCTCGAGGCTCGTGACATGCCGGCGGAACTCCTGCTGCTTCCCATCGTGGAGAGCGGCTATGCCCCGGAAGCCACCTCCAGCGGACGTGCCGCCGGGATCTGGCAGTTCATACCGTCCACCGGGGATCATTTCGACCTGCACCGCGACGACTGGTACGACGGCCGGCGCGATGTCTACCAGTCGACCCTGGCGGCACTCGACTATCTCGAATACCTGCATTCCCGCTTCGACGACTGGTACCTCGCCCTGGCCGCCTACAACTGGGGCCAGGGGAACGTCCGCCGGGCGATGGAGGCCAATGCCGCGCAGGGCCGCGACACCGACTACTGGAGCCTTGACCTGCCGGCCGAACCGCATGCCTACGTTCCCCGCCTGCTGGCCCTGCGCGAGCTGTTCCGCGCGCCGGATGAACACGGCGTGACCCTGACCCCCGTGGCCAACGAACCGGCGCTAGAGATCGTCCGCCCGGAACGCCAGGCGGATCTGGCCCTGGTCGCGGACATGGCCGAGCTGGATACCGCCGAGCTGGAACGCCTGAACCCCGGCTACCACCGGCACGCCACGCATCCCGAACATGCGCGGCACCTGTTCGTGCCGGCCGAAGCCGCGGACCGTCTGGAAACCGCGCTGGCGGAACACGGCGACGATCCGCTACTGCGTTTCCGCGAATACACCGTGCGCGCGGGCGACAACCTCGGCCGTATCGCGCGCGACGCCGGCACCGAGGTCGCGGTCGTGCGGCAGATGAACGATCTCAATGGCGACCTGATTCGCGCGGGCCAGACCCTGCGCCTGCCGGTGGGCGGGGACGACGCCGGGGCCGCCACGGCCGTCGCCGAGGCCGGCGATGCGGATTCACTGACGGAATACGAAGTCCGCCGCGGCGACAGCCTCTGGACCATCAGCCAGTCCACCGGCATGAGCCTGAGCGAGCTGCGCCGGGTCAACGACCTCGGGCGCGACACCACCCTGCAGCCCGGGGATGTACTGCAGGTCGCGGCGGCACACGGCGATGAAGGCACGGTGCAGTACGAGGTCCGCCCGGGAGATTCGCTGTCCGGCATCGCCCGGCGCTTCGAGGTCTCGGTGGACGATGTCCGGCGCTGGAACGGCCTTAACGGCGACCGCATCCGCGCCGGTGAAACCCTGGTCCTGCACATCGAGCACGACGACGCGACCGTGGCCCGCGCGGACACCTGACGCGCTGGCCCGACCCGGGGCACATCGGTATGATCCCCGAAACACGCGTCCGCGACGCCAATCGCATCAAACCAGCAAGGAGAGTTTCATGGGCTTTCTCACCGGCAAGCGCGCCCTGGTCGTCGGGGTCGCCAGCAACCGTTCCATCGCCTATGGCATCGCCGCGGCGCTGCACCGGGAGGGCGCGGAGCTGGCCTTCACCTATCAGAACGAACGGATGCGCGACCGCGTGGAAAAACTGGTCGCCGATTTCGACTCGGACATCCTGATTCCCTGCAACGTCGAGAGCGACGAAGAGATCGAACAGGTCTTCGAACACCTGGACGACTACTGGGACGGCGTCGACATTCTGGTTCACTCCGTGGCCTATGCGCCCAAGGAGGAACTGGACGGCGATTTCCTCGACAACATGACCCGCGACGGCTTTCGCACCGCGCATGATGTCAGCTCCTACTCGCTGGCGGCCTTCGCCAAGGCCGGACGCGCGATGATGAAGGATCGCGATGCCTCCATCCTGACGCTCAGCTACCTGGGTGCCCAGCGGTCCATGCCCAACTACAACGTGATGGGACTGGCGAAGGCGAGCCTTGAAGCGAATGTCCGTTATCTGGCCTACACCCTCGGTCCGGAGGGCACTCGCGTGAACGCCGTGTCCGCCGGCCCCATCCGCACCCTCGCGGCATCCGGGATCGGGGATTTCAAGCGCATCCTCGACCATGTCGAGAGCAACGCCCCGCTGCGGCGTAACGTCACCATTGATCAGGTTGGCAATGCCGGGGCGTTCCTGTGCTCCGACCTGGCTTCCGGCATCACCGGTGAGGTGATGTACGTCGACTCCGGTTACAACACCGTCGGCCTCGGCCAGCACGAGATCGGCCTCGACAGCTAGGCCACAAGCGGCGGCCTGCCGGCCGCCGGGTCTCTGAACCGAGAAAGGCCCGGCCAGTCATCTGGCCGGGCCTTTTTTTGTGCGCGGCCGGGCGGCCTGATACCGCCCGGCTCTTTCTCTACTCCCTCTTCCCTCTACTCCAGGTTCTCCGGAAAACGCTGAATATCGGCCTCGGACTCCAGCCACGCCAGATAAGCACGCATCTCGGCACCGCCGTAGGCGTTGCGCAGCTGGTCGCGGGCCTGCTGGCGCAGAGCCGGATCCTCCTGCATGCCCCCGGCCTGCACCGCCTCCAGGGCCACCACGGCAAAGTCACCGCCGGACAGCGTCAGGCCCGCCAGTCGCGGCCCGTCCTCTCCGGGTGCGGCCAGACGGAACACCGGTGCCACCAGGCCGTCCGGCACGTCACCGTCGCGGGTATCCCGGCGCAGCTCGCGCGAGCGCGTCCAGCTGCCCTCGTCTTCGATGGCAGCCGCCCAGTCGTCAGCCTCTCGCAGGTCTTCCAGCAGGGCCTCGCCGGCTTCGCGCGCCGCTTCGGCGGCCGCTTCGGCCTGCAGCCGGGCCCGAATCTCGTCCTCGACCTCGGCCAGCGGGCGCAGCTCCGCCTCTTCCCGTTCGGCCACGCGCAGCACGATCGTCGAGCCATCATCAAGATCCAGGGCATCGCTGTTCTCTCCGCGCTCGCGCACCCGCTCGCCGAAGGCCGCATCGCGCACGGAACGCGAGTCCGCGATGCCGCTGCCCGAGTCGCGGGTGAACCAGTCGGTCGTGCGGATCTCCAGCCCGGTCGCCTCGGCCGCGGGCTCCAGACTTTCCGGAAACTCGACGCTCAGCGACATCAGGTCGTCCAGCGCATCGATCTGCATCTGCTCGGCACGCCGGTCGCGCAGGTCGGATTCCACGTCGTCACGCACCTGCTCCAGCGGCTGTGCGCGGGCATCCTCGACCGCAGTCACCTGGATGATGTACCAGCCCTGATCGGTCCGCACCGGCTGGCTCACCATCCCCTCGGGCAGACTGAAGATCACCGTCTCCAGGGTCGACGATCCCAGATCCCCGCGGGCCAGCTCCCCCATGCGGCCGCCCCGCGGCGCGCTCAGGGAATCCTCGGAGTATTCCTCGGCAAGCTCCGCAAAATCCTCGCCGTCCTCGATCCGCTGATGCAGCTCGCCAATCCGTGCCTCGGCGTCGTCCTCGTCCGCCAGGCGAATGACCCGGACATCGCGCAGTTCCGGTTCCTCGTAACGCGACCGGTTGGCGCGGTAGTGCTCCACGATGTCTTCCTCGCTCAGCTCGACGGCCTCTTCCAGCGATGCCGGATCGAGCTGAAGATACTCCACCCGCAGACGCTCTGCGGTCGTGAACTCGTCCGGATTCGCTTCGTAGTAGGCCTGAACGGCGTCCTCGTCCACCACGCCGGGGCGATCGAAATCCTCCGCCGCGAACACCCGCCAGCTCACCGTCCGCACCTGATTGCGCAGCGCGGCGTACTCGTCCACCAGGCCTTCGTCGAAGCGACCCGACTCGCGGATGCCCGTCTGGATCTGCGACATCACCAGCGAGCGACCGATGTCATCCTCGAAATCCGCGGGACTGATGCGCTGGGCCGACAACAGCTGGGAATAGCGCTCGGGACTGAACTGCCCGCCCTCCTGAAACACCGGCATCGCGCGGATCTCGCGGCGCACCGATTCGCTGGCGGCGGTAAACCCGAGATCACCGGCCGCCTGACGCAACAGGGTCTCGCGAATCAGGCTCTCCAGCGCCTGCAGCCGGATCCCCTCGTCATCGAATTCGTCCGGGATCTCGCCGCCGAACATGCGGCGGAGTTCATCCCGCTGGGCACGCGCCTCCTGATGCACGGACCGGGTATCGATGTCCACGCCGTTGACCTCGGCAGCCACGATGTCGCCGGCTCCGCCGAAGTATTCGCCCACGCCCCACAGGGCGAAGGGGACCGCGATCAGGCCGATGATTACGTAGGCGAGCCAGCCGGTCGCCCGATCTCGAATTGCTTGCAGCATGCTGGTTTTGTCCGTTCGGGTTCAGCAGGGAAAACAGATCAATGGTAGCAGGCGCGCCCTCCGCCGTCTGTCGGACACACCAACAAAAAAGGCGCCCCGGAGGGCGCCTTTCGAAATATGGCGGAGCGGACGGGACTCGAACCCGCGACCCCCGGCGTGACAGGCCGGTATTCTAACCAACTGAACTACCGCTCCGTATTCTTTTCAGCGCAGCCGCATCGAGCAGGTCTGCGCCTGGTGGGTGCTGACGGATTCGAACCGCCGACATTCGCCTTGTAAGGGCGACGCTCTACCAACTGAGCTAAGCACCCGGTAAAGCTCTTTAGTTTACCCGATCCTTCAACGCTTTGCCAGCCTTGAAACCGGGCGTTTTCGACGCGGCGATCTGGATCGTCTCGCCGGTGCGCGGGTTGCGCCCGGTGCGCGCCTCACGTTCGCGGACGAGGAACGTCCCGAAGCCAACCAATGATACCTGATCACCCTTGGCAAGGGAATCCCCGATTACGCTGACCATGGCATCGACCACCTTGCCGGCCTGAGCCTTGGGAACATCGGCTTCCGCGGCGATCGCGTCGATCAATTCGGATTTATTCATGAAACGGTTCCTTATCGTTTTGGTGACTCGGGCGTGCAGCCGGCAGGGCCAAGCTTACAACAATCCGGGCCGATGCCGCCACGGCCTGTGCAGGGAACGGGAATGGGGTCGACAACCGGATCCGGACAATGCGATCAGGTTTATAGCAAGGCTGCGAAAAAGGTGTCAAACGCCGGTCGCCGCTCCCTGCGACCGGCTCGACAAAAGTCCTCGCCCCGGGCCCTCTCCCCCGGGTGTGTGGACGGATCAGTGATGCCGGACCCGGCCACGACCCCGCGAGGGTTTCTTCTTGTCGGAAACGACTTCCTCGGCGGGCGCCTCGCCCTCCGCCGACTCGCCGGTACGGGCTTCCGGCATCTCGGCCAGGGCGACTTCCAGAACCTCGTCGATCCAGCGGACCGGGCGAATATCCAGCTTCTGCTTGATGTTCTTCGGGATATCCACCAGATCCTTCTCGTTTTCCTCCGGGATCAGGACCGTACGGATACCCCCGCGATGCGCCGCCAGCAGTTTCTCCTTGAGCCCGCCAATCGGCAGGACCTGCCCGCGGAGCGTGATTTCCCCGGTCATGGCCACATCGGCACGGACCGGGATGTTCGTCAGCGCCGAAACAATGGCCGTGCACATGCCGATCCCGGCCGAAGGACCGTCCTTGGGTGTGGCGCCCTCGGGGACGTGGATGTGGAGGTCCTTGTTCTCGTGGAAGTTCTCTTCCAGGCCAAGGGCAGCGGCGCGGGACCGGACCACCGTGAGCGCGGCGTGGACCGACTCCTGCATCACGTCACCGAGCTTTCCGGTCTGCTGGGTCTTGCCCTTGCCGGGCACCACCGAGGACTCGATGGTCAGCAGTTCCCCGCCGACCTCGGTCCACGCCAGGCCGGTGACCTGGCCGACCCGGTCGGCCTCGTCGGCCTGGCCGAAGCGGTAGCGCCGCACGCCCAGGTACTTGTCCAGGGTCTTGGGCGTAACCGAAGTCATGCGGTCGGCGTCCTTGCCCTTCGACAGGGTGCGCTGCTTGACCACCTTGCGGCAGATCTTGGCGATCTCGCGCTCCAGCGCACGCACCCCGGCCTCGCGAGTGTAGTAGCGGACCACGTCGCGCACCGCCGCATCGGAGATGTTGATCTCGCCCTTCTTCAGACCGTTGGTCTTGATCTGCTTGGGGATCAGGTAGGTGTGCGCGATGTTGACCTTCTCGTCCTCGGTGTAGCCGGACAGGCGGATCACTTCCATGCGATCCAGCAGCGGCCCGGGGATGTGCATGCTGTTGGCCGTGGCCACGAACATCACGTCCGAGAGATCGAAGTCGACCTCCAGGTAGTGGTCGCTGAAGGTGTGGTTCTGTTCCGGATCCAGCACCTCGAGCATCGCGGAGGCCGGATCCCCACGGAAATCCATGGCCATCTTGTCGATCTCGTCCAGCAGGAACAGCGGGTTGCGCACCCCGACCTTGGACAGGTTCTGGATGATCTTGCCCGGGAGCGACCCGATATAGGTGCGCCGGTGACCGCGAATCTCGGCCTCGTCACGCACTCCGCCCAGCGCCATGCGCATGAACTTGCGGTTGGTGGCCCGCGCGATGGACTGCCCCAGCGAGGTCTTGCCGACGCCGGGCGGCCCCACCAGACACAGGATCGGCCCCTTCAGCTTGCGCACGCGCGACTGCACCGCGAGATATTCCAGGATGCGCTCCTTGACCTCTTCCAGCCCGTAGTGATCCTCGTTGAGGATCTTCTCGGCACGCTTGAGATCCTTGGAGACGCGGGTCTTCTTTTTCCACGGCAGCGACACCAGCCAGTCGATGTAGCTGCGCACCACCGTGGCCTCGGCGGACATCGGCGACATCATCTTGAGCTTGTTGAGCTCGGCGGTCGCCTTCTTCTTCGCCTCTTCGGACATCCCGGCGTTCTCGATCTTCTCCGCCAGGTCCTCCTGCTCGTTGGGTGCGTCCTCGAGGTCGCCCAGCTCCTTCTGAATGGCCTTCATCTGCTCATTCAGGTAGTACTCCCGCTGGGACTTCTCCATCTGCTGCTTCACGCGGCCGCGGATCTTCTTCTCGATCTGCAGCACGTCCATCTCGCCCTCGATCTTGGCGACCAGATGCTCCAGACGCTCGCGCACGTTGGCGATCTCGAGGACCTGCTGCTTCTCCTCGAGTTTCAGCGACATGTGCGCGGCGATGGTGTCGGCCAGGCGCGAGGTGTCGTCGATCCCGGCCAGCGAGGTCAGGATCTCCGGCGGGACCTTCTTGTTCAGCTTGATGTACTGCTCGAACTGGTTCAGCGCGGAGCGCCCGAGGACCTCGAGTTCCTTGTCCTCGGTATCGAATTCCTCATCGATCAGTTTGATGTCGGAGACGAAGTAGTCTTCTTCCTGCTCGGGATCCCCGGTGGTGGAGACATCCATCACGCGGGCACGCTGCGCGCCTTCCACCAGCACCTTGATGGTGCCGTCGGGCAGGCGCAGGAGCTGGAGGATGTTGCCGAGGGTCCCGATCTCGTGGAGATCCCCGGCGTCGGGTTCGTCCACCTCGGCGCTCTTCTGCGCGACCAGGAGGACCTGCTTGTTCTCTGCCATCGCCGAATCCAGCGCGCGAATCGATTTCTCGCGCCCGACGAACAGCGGAATGACCATGTGCGGATACACCACGACGTCGCGCAGCGGCAGCACCGCAACGCGCTTGACGGGCGATTCCACCTCGTTCTGGGAAGGACGGTCGTCGGTCATGTGGCCCCCTCAGGGCTGGGCGAATGTAGGGGGGAAATGGGGGCGACCCGCGCGGCTTTCAAGGGTCGCCCCGCCGATGTTTCCCGCTCAGGAGTCCGCGGCGGCCTGCCGGGTGTACGAGGTGTTGTCGTAGATCAGGTAGGGCTCGGCGTCCCCGCGGATCACCGCCTCGTCGATCACGACCTTGGTGACCCCCTCCATGGACGGCAGTTCGTACATCGTGTCCAGCAGGATGTTCTCCAGGATGGTCCGCAAGCCGCGGGCACCGGTCTTGCGCTCCAGCGCCTTCGCGGCGATCGCGTGCAGCGCATCGTCGCGGAACTCCAGCTCGACACCCTCCATCTCGAACAGCCGCGCATACTGCTTGACCAGCGCGTTCTTCGGCTGCGTGAGGATCGTGATCAGGGCATCCTCGTCCAGCTCGTCCAGGGTCGCCTGCACCGGCAGACGCCCGACGAATTCCGGGATCAGGCCGTAACGCACCAGATCGTCGGCCTCCAGCTGTTTCAGCCAGTGATCCGAGGAGGCGTCCTCGTCCTTGCTCGCCAGCGCCGCGGAAAAGCCGATGCCGGTCCCTTTCTCCGCCCGCTGCTGGATCACCTTGTCCAGGCCGGAGAAGGCACCACCGCAGATGAACAGGATGTTGCTGGTGTCGACGTTCAGGAACTCCTGCTGCGGATGCTTGCGCCCGCCCTGCGGGGGGATCGAGGCGGTCGTGCCCTCGATCAGCTTGAGCAGGGCCTGCTGCACGCCCTCGCCCGAGACGTCACGGGTGATCGAGGGGTTGTCGGCCTTGCGCGATACCTTGTCGATCTCGTCGATGTAGACGATCCCGCTCTCCGCCTTCTCGACGTCGTAATCACACTTCTGCAGCAGCTTCTGGATGATGTTCTCGACGTCCTCGCCAACGTAGCCCGCCTCCGTCAGGGTGGTCGCGTCGGCGATGGTGAACGGGACGTTGAGCACCCGGGCCAGGGTCTCCGCCAGCAGGGTCTTGCCGGATCCGGTCGGACCGATCAGCAGGATGTTGGACTTTGACAGCTCCACTTCATCCTTGCCGGCCCGCGCCTCCATGCGCTTGTAATGGTTGTAGACGGCGACGGAGAGGATCTTCTTCGCGTCGTTCTGGCCGATCACGTAATCATCCAGGGTGTCCCGGATTTCACGGGGCCGCGGCAGCGAGGCATGCTCGGTCTGGCCGGCCTCCTGCATCTCCTCGCGGATGATGTCGTTGCACAGCTCAACGCACTCGTCGCAGATGAACACGGAAGGCCCCGCGATCAGCTTGCGCACCTCGTGCTGGCTTTTCCCGCAGAAGGAGCAGTACAGCAACTTGCCGTCCGCGGGAGGGTTCTTGTCGTCGCTCATCCGTTGCCCTCGATTGGATTGCAATTCCTTTCGAACATGCCCCGTTTCACCGGCCGGTGCAAACGAGCCAAGTGTTCATGCGGTCTAGGCATCAGGATCCGGATTTCTCGCCGGCTTCCGCGCGGTCGGCCAGCACGTTGTCGACCAGGCCGTATTCCTGCGCCTCGGAGGCCGTCATGAACCGGTCACGGTCGGTGTCCTGCTCGATCTGTTCCACCGTCTGACCGGTGTGCTTCGCCAGCACGCGGTTGAGTTCTTCCTTGATCTTGAGGATCTCGCGGGCATGGATGTCGATGTCCGTCGCCTGACCCTGGAAGCCGCCCAGGGGCTGGTGGATCATCACGCGCGAATGCGGCAGGGCGTAGCGCTTGCCCTCGGCACCGCCGGCCAGCAGCACCGCCCCCATGCTCGCCGCCTGGCCCACGCAAAGCGTGGACACCTGCGGCTTGATGAACTGCATGGTGTCGTAGATCGCCATGCCGGCGGTGACCGCGCCACCCGGCGAATTGATGTACAGGCTGATTTCCTTGTCCGGATTCTCGGATTCCAGGAACAGCATCTGCGCGACGATCACGTTGGCCATGTAGTCCTCGACCGGCCCCACGCAGAAGATCACCCGGTCCTTCAGCAGCCGGGAGTAGATGTCATAGGCGCGTTCGCCGCGGGCGGTCTGCTCGACCACCATCGGCACCAGGTTCAGGCCCTGGGTATGCTGCGCGCCCTGATCGCCCATGTCGTGCGTCATTCGCTCGACTCCTTGTTCGGATTCATTACGTCCTGGAAGGTGGTGGGCTTGTCGGTGACGTTGCCCTGTTCCACCACCCAGTCCACCACCTGGTCTTCCAGGACGATGGACTCCAGGTTCTGCATGGCCTGGGGCTGCGTGCGGTAGTACTGCTTGACCTCTTCGGGGTCTTCGTAGGTCGCGGCCATGTTGTCGAGCTCCTGCTCGACCCGCTCGCGATCCACCTCGAAACCCTTGTCGTCGATCAGATGCCGCAGCACCAGGCCCAGCCGCACCCGCCGTTTCGCCTCTTCCTCGAACAGACTGTCCGGCAGCGGCTGCGTCTGCTCCGCCCCGCCGAACCGCTTCTCGGCGTCTTCGCGCAGGCGGTTGATTTCGGACTTCACCAGGGCATCCGGCAGGTCGAAGTCGTGGCGTTCCACCAGCGCATCCATGACCTGCTGCTTGATCTTGCTCTTCAGCGCCTGATTCAGCTCCCGCTCCATGTTGGACCGCACATCCTCGCGAAGTTTCTCCACCGAGCCGTCCTCGATGCCGAATTTCTCCGCGAAGGCCGCGTCGACCGCGGGCAGCCGGGCCTCTTCCACTGCCTTGACCGTGATATCGAAGGTCGCGGTCCGGCCCTTGAGGACCTCCGCCGGGTAATCCTCGGGGAAGGTGACCTCGATGGTCTTTTCCTCGCCCGTTTTCACGCCTTCGAGCTGGTTCTCGAATTCCGCCAGCAGCCGCCCGCTGCCGATCTCCACCTGAAAGTCCTCGGCCTGTCCGCCCTCGAAGGCCTCGCCGTCGAGCTTGCCGACGAAGTCCAGGGTGATGCGGTCGCCCGAGGCCGCTGCACGCTCGACCGCCTGCCATTCCTTGTGCTGTTCGCGCAGGGTATCGATCACGCGATCGATGTCCTCGTCACCGATTTCGGCCACCGGGCGTTCGATCTCGACCCCGGACAGGTCGGCGACCTCGATCTCCGGGAAGACCTGAAAGGACGCCTCGAACTCGATCGGCTGACCGTTTTCCACCGATTTCGGCTCGATGCTCGGGCTGCCGGCCGGTTCCAGCCCCTCCTGCTGCACCGCCTCGCGGTAACTCTCCTGCAGGACTTCGCTGAGGACCTCCTGGTATACCCCGGCCCCGTAGCGCTGACGCACCACCTTGAGCGGCACCTTGCCCGGGCGGAAGCCGTCGAGCCGGACCCGCTTGGCGAGGTTCTTCAGGCGGTTGTCGACCTCGGTGTCGACGCGTTCGGAGGGGACCTGGACGGTCATCTTGCGGTCCAGGTTGCCAGTGGCTTCAACGGAAACTTGCATGGAGGGCCTCGTCAAATGGTTCGGAAATCGTCGTGTCCGGGCGCGGGGCCGTCGTCTCGCGGCCGGACGGGGTTCCTGGTGCGAAAGGAGAGACTCGAACTCTCACGGGTGTTACCCCACTGGGACCTAAACCCAGCGCGTCTACCAGTTCCGCCACTTTCGCCGTTGGTTTCGTAACCCGACATTGTAGCGTGTATGCATGCCGGAAACACAAAAGGCCCGCTGAACGGGCCTTGTGCCGGTCCGGGACCGGGGAGATGGTGGGTCGTGTAGGATTCGAACCTACGACCAATGGATTAAAAGTCCACTGCTCTACCAACTGAGCTAACGACCCGTGTGATCTGCAACGGGGGCGTAGTGTACGGCCCCGTCGCCAAAACGCAAGGCGGGCCGCGATCGCGGCCCGCCCGGGCAGGAAGGTTCCCGCCCCGCCGGCGATCAGATCGCCTCGAGGCTGCGCATCTTCGACGGCAGGAGCTTCATGTCCACCAGCGAGGTGATCAGCGCCTTGCCGAAGCTGGCTTCGTCTTCATAGACCATCTTGTAGTACTGGATCTTCATGGTCAGGGCCGCGCCGAACACGATGAAGATAAAGGTCAGGAACCCGCCGATCGCCAGCGTGGAGACCCCGGTGATGGCCTGCCCCACGGTACAGCCCATCGCGAGGATGCCGCCCACGCCCATCAGGATGCCCCCGGCGAAGTGGTTCCAGAAATCGCGCAGCGACGAGAACCACTCAATGCGGAAGCTGCGCGACACCAACGACCAGAAGAACGAGCCCAGGATCACGCCCGCCAGCGCCATCACGCCGAAATACAGGAAGCGGCTGTCGAAGCCTTCCTTCACGTAGGCCGCGCTCTGGCCCATCGGGGCGATGAAGGTGAAGGACTGGTTGTTCCAGAAACGCAGCTGGTCGGCCGGGCGCTCTTCACCGGGCTCGCCCAGGAAGTCCCAGTCGGCCAGATAGGCCGTCGGGGTGTAGGTGTCGCCCATCTCGTCGGCCACCTGCACGTTGCTGGTCAGCCACCAGGCACCGATCACCACCAGGCCGATCACCAGCCCGCCCAGGATGTTGTCGAAGCTCTTGCGGAAGTCCGCCGCCTTGAAGATCAGCGCCAGCAGCAGCACGCCGATGACCAGGCCCAGCACCAGACGCGCGGTGCCGTCGGCATCGCCCGCGACGATCGAGCCGAGATCCTGGCCGCCGGACAGCGTGATCGCGGTGGCGTCCATCCAGCCGAACAGCAGCTGGTTGAGGGTCTCGCCGGTGCCGAATACCGACTGCGTGCTCAGCAGGAAGTAGGCGACGATGCCGATCAGGACCATCACCATCACCGACTTGATATTGCCGCCGCCCACGCGCACCAGGGTCTTGTTACCGCAGCCCGAGCCGTAGGTCATGCCGATCCCGAACAGGAAACCGCCCAGCACGTGCCCGAGCCAGTTCAGGTTATCCATGCGGTAAGGAGGAAACGAACCCTCGGCGCTCAGCACGCCAAAGAATTCCAGGGTGCTCACGCCCAGCATGGCCACGGCGATGGCCAGCAGCCAGGAGCGCATGCGCCCGGTGTCACCCATGTTCACCCAGTCGGACACCGCCCCCATGGTGCAGAAGTTGGTCTTGTTGGCGACCGCCCCCATGATGAAGGCGAGGATGAACGTCCCGACCAGCACCGCCGTGGCGGCTGCGGAAAAGCTGGAGAATTCCATGCGTCAAACCCTCTTGATCAGTTGTCACTCGGGCTGCACGACCGACCGGAGCAGGGGATCCGGTTTCGCCGTTCAGGGCCGCGCAGCATACATCGACCACCAGACGAGATCGAGAGAGGTTTCATTCCGTGCTTCCCCCGGCGAACCTTCCGGGCCCGGGGCCGGGGCTCATCCGGCATAACGGGTGGGATCGGGGATCCCGGCCGCCGCGAAACCGTCGGCGCGCAGGCGACAGGAATCACAGGTGCCACAGGCCCGCCCGTCCGCATCGGCCCGGTAACACGACACCGTCAGCGAATAGTCCACCCCCAGACGCGCCCCTTCGCGGATGATCTGCGCCTTGCTCAGATGCATCAGCGGGGCCTCCACCGACCATGGCGCGCCCTCCACACCGGTGGCCGTCGCGACGCGCGCCAGCGACTGAAAGGCCTCGATGAACGCGGGGCGGCAGTCGGGATAGCCGGAGTAGTCGACCGCGTTGGCGCCCACCACCAGACGGTGGGCGCCCAGGGTCTCGGCAAACCCCAGTGCCAGCGACAGAAACACGGTGTTGCGCGCCGGCACGTAGGTCACCGGGATACCCTCACCGCCGGCCTCGGGCACCTCGATGGCCGAGTCGGTCAGCGCGGAGCCACCAATGGCAGTCAGGTCGACATGCACCACGCGATGGTCGGCCACCCCGGCGGCCGCGGCCACACGCCGCGCCGCCTGCAGCTCGGTGGCGTGGCGCTGCCCGTAGTCCACCGACAGGGCGTGGCATTCCAGCCCCTGCTCCTGCGCCAGCGCCAGGCAGGTGGCCGAGTCCAGTCCGCCCGACAGCAGGACCACGGCGCGTTCATTCACCCCCGTGGCCATCAACGCCCCGGCTCGTCGCCCCACAGCCACTTGTGCAGCTGCACCTGAAAACGTACCGGCAGGCGTTCGGCGACGATCCAGTCGGCCAGCAGCCGCGGCTCCAGCTCGCCATGCACCGGGGAAAACAGGACTTCCACCGCCGGATCCAGTCCCATCCCGGGGAGGGCTTCAAGGGCCCATTCGAAATCCGCCCGGTTGGCGAGCACGAACTTCAGCTGGTCGCCCTCCCCCAGATACGCGAGGTTTTCCGTCCGGTTACGCCCGGACTCGCAGGACGCGGGTGCCTTCCAGTCCATGACCAGTCCGGCGCGCGGATCCACGTCGCTCACGTCCATGGCACCGGAGGTCTCGATGGTGACCGCCAGGCCGGCATCACACAGGCCCGTGATCAGGGCACGGCTGCCCGGCTGGGCCAGCGGCTCGCCCCCGGTGACGCACACGTGGCGCACCCCCTCGCCCGCCACCCGCTGCAGCACCGTGTCGACGTCGGTGGTCTCGCCGCCCTCGAAGGCGTATTCGGTGTCGCACCAGCGACAGCGCAGCGGGCAGCCGGTCAGGCGCACGAACACCGTGGGCCAGCCCACCTGCGCCGCCTCGCCCTGCAGCGAAACGAACATCTCGCTCAGGCGCAGCCGGGGTGCGCCCCCGGACGCAGAAGCCGGTGCCGTGGTGCGGCGCAGCGGTGCTTCCACGCTCACGAGCCGTCCATCCGCTGCAGGCGTTCGCGCGCAAGGCGATCCAGCGTGGTGCCGCCGTATTCCTCGCGCACCTGTTCCAGCGCCTCGCGCGCGGCCTCGAAATCCTCGAGCTCGTAATGCGAGTAACCGATCTTCAGCAGCGCATCGCCCTGCTTGTCACTCTCCGGGAACTGCTCACGTAACCGCTCGAAATCTTCCAGCGCGGCCTCGAAATCGCCACTGGCGTATTTGGCTTCGGCCAGCCAGTACCAGGCGTTGGCGGCAAAATCTCCGTCCGGGAACCGCTCGATGAACGCCTCCAGCTGCCGGATCGCCCCGGCATAATCCCCGTCCATCAGGACCGAGAAGGCCTCCTGGTAGGCCTCCTGCTCGCCTGCGTCCGGCAGATCGAAATCCACCACTTCCTCTTGCGGCGCCTCGCCTTCGCGGGCGACACCGCCGGCCTCCAGCGTCGCCAGCCGCTCGTCCAGATGAGCAAACTGGTCGCGCTGGCGCTCTTCCAGGCGATCAAGGCGGTGATTCAGGGTATCCACTTCTCCGCGCAGATTGCGCAGATCCCGCTGGATTTCCTCGACGCCGCGCAGCATGTCCGCCAGCGCACTGGAATCCAGCCTGCGCTCGATGCGATCCAGCCGGCGGTCCAGCTCGCGCACCTGCGACTGTGTCGCCACGATGCCGTCTTCCTGCCCCAGCGCCGGGGGCCCGGCCAGCAGCAGGGCCGGCAGCATCCCGGCCAGCAGAGCGCCCCGCAGGGCACCCTGCGGGGAACGCTGCCCGGCCCGCCGCCGGATCGTCTGCATGGGACGCGTAGCCATCACCATCATCACTGCCGACGGTCGTATACCAGTTCCACGCGCCGGTTCTGCGCCCAGGCCTCTTCGGTCTGTTCGAAGGCCACCGGCATCTCCTCGCCGTAGCTGACGACCTCGATCTGCTCGTCCGCGGCCCCGTTGAGGTTCAGCACCCGACGCACGGACTGCGCACGGCGCTCGCCCAGCCCCAGGTTGTACTCACGGGTACCCCGTTCATCCGTATGTCCTTCCAGACGCAGCCGGGCACCGGGGTTGGCCGCGAGATATTCGGCATGCGCCTCCAGCATCTCTTCGTATTCGGGCTTCACTTCGTCACGGTCGAAATCGAAATACACCAGGCGCTCGGCCAGGAGGCTGTCCGGATCATCCAGTGCCGCGGCGTCCAGCCGCCGGTCCTCGCCCAGCCCCCGTGCCTCGCGCTCGCGCCGCTCGCGGGCCTCACGCTCGGCCTCGGCCTCGGCTTGTGCCGCCTCACGTGCCTCACGCTCGGCCGGATCCTCGGCATCACGCACCGGCTGGGCGCAGGCCGCCAGCGAGCCCACGACAAGGGCGAGAACGCCCCAGCGAATCAGGTGGTTCATCGTTTGTTTCCTCAGGGTGTTGTCAATCATCAAAGAATCCGCGCAGACCCTCATTCGCCGAGTGGCGACCAGGCCGGTTCACGCACCTCGCCATCCCGGCCCTCCAGCCGCTGGTGTACCCGGCCATCCCGGCTCACCGAACCCAGGACGCCACGAGTGCCTTCGCTGATGGCGTACAGAATCATGCTGCCGTTGGGAGCAAAGCTTGGGGATTCGGCGTTACCGGAATCGGTCAGTCGCGTGACACGACGGTCGCCGAGATCCAGGCGGGCCAGACGGAAGCCGCCATCGCCGCCCTCCACATACACTACCGAATCACCGTCCGGGGACACCGTGACACCCGCCGCATATCCGCTCTCGAAGGTCAGGCGCCGGACATCCCCGCCGTCGGCGTCCATGCGGTAGATCTGCGGCGCCCCGGCACGGTCGGAAGTGAAATAAATGGTCCCGCCGTCCGGCGACCACGCCGGCTCGGTCTCGATCGCGGAGGAACGCGTCAGCTGTTCCAGGTCCCCGCTCTGCAGATCCAGCCGATAGATATTGGGACTGCCGTCGCGCGACAGGCTCAGCGCCAGGTAGCGTCCGTCCGGCGACCACGCCGGCGCACTGTTGATACCCCGGAACCGGGCCAGGCTCACCCGCTCGCCGCTGCGCACGTCGTGGCGGAAGACCTCGGACTGGCGGTTTTCGAACGACACATACACCAGTTCGTTGCCATCCGGCGACCAGGCCGGCGACATCACCGGATCCGACGAGCGGTACAGGGTGCGCGGGTTCGCGCCGTCGGAGTCGGCGACCTGCAGCCGGAACTCGCGGCCGTCGCCGTCGCGCTGCACCTGGACGAAGGCGATGCGCGCACTGAACGCCCCCGGATCACCGGTGATGGCCTCGAACACGAGATCCGACACCCGGTGCCCGCCGCGCCGCAGCATGTCGGCCGGCACCGGGATGCGCCAGCCGCCGAGGCGTTCCTCGGCAAGCACGTCGAACACATGGAAATCCACCACCACACGGTCGCCGTCCGGGCGCTTGCTGCCGACCACCACGTACTCGGCCCCGGCCGCACCCCAGGGCTCCGGAATGAAGTCCGCAGGCCCGGTGGCCCCCGTAGGCAGGTCTTCGCGCAGTACCTCGAACAACCCGCTGCGGTGCAGATTGTCCCCGAGGATCCCGCTCATGCGGGTCTCCGGCTCACCTTCGCCGCGCCACTCGAACGGCGCCACGGCTACCGGGATCGCCCCCGACACGCCCTCGGTCACCGTGACCTCGAGCACCGCGTGCGCCTGGGAGGCCCCCAGCATCAGGGCAATCCCGAGCAGGCCTGTCAGGGGCCGCAACATCTTTTTCATCATTGGTGCCTGCAATGCCATTGAAACCTCACCGTCACTGCGGTTCGAACTGGATCCGGACTCCGCGCGCCGCGGCGTCGGCATCCGGCGGCTCCGGCAGGGCACGCAGGCGCTCGATCGCCTCCTCCACGGACGCGCAGAAGGCCGGCCCCCCGGCGCAGCGCTCCACCTCGAAACTGATGATACGCCCGGTCTCGTTGACCCGCACGTGCACCGTCGCCCGGTCCGACGCGCTGACGTCCGCGGGTTCACGCCAGCGGCGCTGGACCACCGCGCTGGCCTGTGCCTGCCACTCCTCGATCGCCTCGCGGCGTTCAGCGGCCGCCTGCGCCGCCTCGCGCCGTTCCGCGGCCTCGGCCATGCGCTGCATCTCCTCTTCCATGCGTTCGCGCCGGCGCTGCTCCTCGAGTTCCCGCTCGGCTTCGGCGCGCCGCTCGGCTTCCTCGCGTGCCCTGCGTTCGGCCTCCTCCTGCTCGCGGCGCTCCTGTTCCTCGCGGGCCTGACGTTCGGCCTCCTCGCGTTCGCGCCGTTCCTGTTCCGCGCGCTCGCGTTCCGCTTCTGCCTCGCGCCGGGCCTGTTCGGCGGCCTCGCGCTCACGCTCCAGACGTTCGGCTTCTTCCTGTGCCTGCCGGCGTGCCCGCTCCGCCTCTTCCAGTGCCTCGCGCCGGGCCTGCTCCTCGGCCTCGCGCCGGCGTTGTTCTTCCAGCCGCTGCTGTTCCTCGGCGCGGCGGCGTTCCTCTTCCTCGCGCAGGGCCTCGGCGATCGCCTCCTGCTCCGCGACTTCGCGTTCATGCTGGATGCGGTCGAAGGTCTCGGCGTCCACCGCCTCGGCCTGAACCACTTCCACCTCGTCGCCGGTCGTGATCTCCAGGGGCTCCCCGGAACGGCTGTCCGGCGCAAGGTTGACGTTCAGCAACAGCGCCGCGAACAGCACGCCATGCAGCGCCAGCACCAGCAGCAGGGCAAACGGATGTTGTCGCAGCAGTTCGAACACGGCGGCCGGTTCAGTCGTCGCGCGGCGGTTCGGTGATCAGGCCCACGCGGCCGCCCCCTGCCCGCTGCAGCGCGATCATCGCGTCGATCACCCGTCCGTAGTCCACATTGCGGTCGCCGCGCACGTAGGTCTGCGTGCCCGGGTGGTCCTCGAGGAACTGGATAACGATCTCGGTCATCTCCTCGGGCGCCAGCGGTTCATTCACCCGCGGCCCCTGGTTGAGGCTCAGCGCGCCCGCGGCGTCCACCGTGACGACCAGCGGTTCGGCCGCCTCGGTCCCGTCATCCAGCGCCTCGGCCTGAGCCTCGGGCAGCTCCACTTCCACCCCCTGCTGCAGCATGGGCGCGGTGATCATGAAGATGATCAGCAGCACCAGCATCACGTCGATGAACGGCACGACGTTGATCTGCGACATCGGCCGCCGGCTGCGACGCTGACTGCGGAGCGAGGTCTTCGCCATGGTTTATTCGCCGGTCGTGGCGACCGACGCCTCGCTTGCGCGCGGATGGGACTGGCGGTTGAGCAGGCCCGCGAACTCCTCGCTGAAGTTCTCCAGCCGCCCGGCAATACGATCCACGTCCCCGGAGAAGCGGTTATAGGCAATCACCGCCGGGATCGCCGCGAACAGCCCCAGCGCGGTAGCGATCAGGGCCTCGGCAATGCCCGGAGCAACCATCGCCAGGGTCGCCTGCTGCACCCCGGAGAGCCCGAGAAACGCGTGCATGATGCCCCAGACGGTGCCGAACAGGCCGATGTACGGGCTGGTCGACCCGACCGTGGCCAGGAACTGCAGATAGCGTTCCATGCCGTCCAGCTCGCGCGAGATCGCCACCCGCATCGCGCCCTGGGCCGGCTCGGCGGGCGGCATTCCGTGCTGGCGCGCACGCAGGAACTCCTTGAACCCGGAGGAGAACACGTGCTCCATCGGGTTCAGTACGGTCTTGCGCCGCAATCCCTCGTAGAGATGGGACAGATCCGCGCCCGACCAGAAACGTTCCTCGAAATCGTCGGCCGCACGGTCCACGCCGCGCAGCGTGCGCGCCTTCACGATGATGGCCAGCCACGAAAACACCGAGGCCAGCACGAGGATGATCATCACCAGCTGGACCACCAGACTGGCGTCCATGATGAGCTGGTACATCGAAAAATCGACTTCCACGGATCTTCTCCCTCAGCCTGTTGCTTCGGTATCGGTTGCGATCGCCGCGTGCATCGCGCGGTAAACGGATTCCGGCACGGCGGCCGGCACGGCCCGCTCGGAATCGACGCAGGCAATCATGATCTCGCCGGTAACCAGCGGCTCGCCGTCGCGGCGCACGACCTGGTCGAACTCGACACTGGCGCGGCGCAGGCGACGCGGTTCGCAGGTCACTTCCAGTGCCTCGTTGAAACGCGCCGGCCGGCGCATGTCCAGACTGGCGCGGCGAACCGCGAACACCACGCCGCAGTCGGCCCTCAGACGGTCCTGTTCGAAGCCGAGTTCCCGCAGCCACTCGGTGCGCGCACGTTCCATGAATTTCAGATAATTGGCGTGATAGACCACGCCCCCGGCATCGGTATCCTCGTAATAGACGCGCACCGGCCAGTGAAAATCCGTGGCTGCGGTCATGCACGCCCTCCGCCGGCCAGCAGGTCCCCGTCCCCGCCGGGCAGGTCGAACATCGCCAGCGTGCGCCGGGTCGCCTGGCGGCCGCGCGGGGTGCGCTGCAGGTAGCCCTGCTGGATCAGGAACGGCTCGACCACGTCCTCGAGGGTGCCGCGATCCTCGTTGAGCGCGGTGGCCAGGCTCTCCACGCCCACCGGCCCGCCATCGAACTTGTCCACCAGCACCTCCAGCAGTCGCCGGTCCTGGGCGTCCAGGCCACCGGCGTCGATCGCCAGCAGATCCAGACCGTGCTCCGCGACCTCGGCGGTGATCACCCCGCTGGCGCGCACCTCGGCGTAGTCGCGCACCCGCCGCAGCAGGCGATTGGCCAGCCGCGGGGTGCCACGCCCGCGCCGCGCGATGGCCTCGGCCCCGGCGGCATCGATGCCCACGCCCAGCAGCCCGGCGGCCCGCTCGACAATATGCGCCAGGTCGGTGACGGAATAATGATTGAGGCGTTGCACGATGCCGAAACGGTCGCGCAGCGGCGCCGACAGCAGCCCCGCGCGGGTGGTGGCCCCGACCAGGGTGAATGGCGGCAGATCAACCTTGATGGAGCGCGCGGCCGGCCCTTCGCCGATCACGATGTCCAGCTGCGAGTCCTCCAGCGCGGGGTACAGCACCTCTTCCACGACCGTGGGCAGGCGGTGGATCTCGTCGACGAACAGCACATCGCGCGGTTCCAGCGCGGTGAGGATCGCGGCCAGATCCCCGGCGCGTTCCAGCACCGGCCCGGAGGTCTGGCGCAGGCCCACACCCAGCTCATGGGCGACGATATGCGCCAGGGTGGTCTTGCCCAGTCCCGGCGGCCCGGCCACCAGGGTGTGATCGAGGGCCTCGCCCCGGCCACGGGCGGCATCGATGAACAGACCCAGCTGTTCCACGACCTGCGGCTGGCCGCTGTAGTCCGTCAGCCGTTTCGGCCGCAGACTCACCTCGGCGCCGGCGTCCTCGGACTGATGCTGCATGTCAACCAGGCGGGATTCCATGCGCTGCAGTATGCATCCTGCCGGGAACCATTTACAGGGGCCCGGGACTGTGGTTTTCGCGGAATCCGGGCCGGATCACGCCGGCCCGGCCTGCAGCCTCAGGAACGCACGGTCGCACGCAGGGCGAGGCGCACCAGGGTCTCCACCGAATCCGCCTGTTCGCGCACCGCGGCCACCATCTTCTCGGCACTGGCACGCGCATAGCCCAGGGCCTCCAGCGCCGCCAGGGCCTCGTCCTCCATCGACGGGCCGGCCGGGGCCGGCGCCGCATCGCCCCCCTTCTCCGGCGCCGCGCCGCCAAAGCCGAGTTCGCCCAGACGCTCGCCCAGCTCCAGGGCCACGCGTTCGGCGGTACGCTTGCCGATCCCGGGCACCTTTGCCAGACCGGCGGTGTCGCCGGACCGGATCAGTCCGGCGAGCTCGTCGCCGGCGTAGGTCGACAGCATCGCCAGCGCCAGACGCGCCCCGATGCCGTTGACCCGGATCAGGCGCCGGAACAGGTCACGGTCGCGGCGATGATGAAAGCCGTACAGCTGATGCGCGTCCTCGCGCACCACCAGATGGGTGGCCAGCACCACGGTCTCGCCCGGGTCGGGCAACAGGGCCAGCGTGGACACCGGCACGTCCACCTCGTAGCCGACGCCGCCGACGTCCAGCAGCACGCCGCCGGGCTCGCGGCTGATCAGGGTTCCCTCCAGGCGCGCGATCACGGGCGCCCCCCGCCGATGGCGGCGGCCGGCTGCAGCCGCGCCTGGCTGGCATCGGTATGCGCATGGCACAGCGCCACGGCCAGGGCATCGGCGGCATCGCTGGACGCCGGTTCGCCGAGAGAAAGGATCTGCTGCGTCATGTGCTGGACCTGCTCCTTGCCGGCACCGCCGACCCCGACCACGGCCAGCTTGATCGCGCGCGGGGTGTATTCGTGAACGGGCAGCCCCGCCCGGGTGGCGGCGCAGATGGCCGCCCCGCGCGCCTGCCCGAGCTTGATCGCGGACTGCGCATTGCGTGCGACGAATACGCTCTCGATCGCGAGCACCTCGGGGGCCAGCTCGGCGATCACCTCCTCGATCCCCGCAAAGATCTCGCCGAGGCGCTCGGGGAACGCCTTCGCCCGCGGGCGCACCACGCCGTGCCCCAGCGAGCGCGACTGCCGCGACCCGGTTTCGATCACGGCGAAACCGGTCAGGCGCGAACCGGGATCAATGCCGAGGATGCGCACCGCTTCAGCCCCGCCCCCGAATCCGGAGCTCAACCATCGCCGCCCACCCCTTCGGGGAAGTTGGCGTTGGTGTAGACGTTCTGCACATCGTCCAGATCGTCCAGCATGTTCAGGAGCTTCAGCACCGTCTCGGCGGTTTCCTCGTCCAGCGGGGAAAGGGTCTCCGGACGCATGGTGACCTCTGAATTTTCCGGCTCCAGACCGTGATCCAGCAGGGCCTGACGCACGTCCTGATAGGCATCCGGGTCGGTGATGACCTCGATGGAACCGTCATCGTCCACCAGCACGTCCTCGGCACCGCCCTCCAGCGCCGGCTCCATCACCGTCTCCTCGTCCAGACCCGGAGCAAAGCTGATCACGCCCTTCTTCTCGAACAGATAGGCCACCGAACCGTCGGTGCCGAGATTGCCGCCCATCTTGTTGAAGGCGTGGCGCACCTCCGACACCGTCCGATTGCGGTTGTCGGTCATGCAGTCGACCATGATCGCCGCACCGCCCGGGCCGTAGCCCTCGTAGCGCAGCTCCTCGTAGGCCTCGCCCTCGGTCTCCCCGGCGCCCCGCTTTGCCGCGCGCTCGATGGTGTCGCGGGTCATGTTGTTCTTCAGGGCATTGTCGAACGCCAGACGCAGACGCGGATTGGTCTCCGGGTCCGGCCCCCCGTGACGCGCGGCCACGGTGATCTCGCGGATCAGCTTGGTGAACAGCTTGCCGCGCTTGGCGTCCTGCGCGCTCTTGCGGTGCTTGATGTTCGCCCACTTGCTGTGACCGGCCATGGTGTTCCGCCTCCTCGTTGCCTGTGCTCAGGGAAACGCTGCTCAGTGTAACGGGGTTCAGAGGTCGAATTCCCCGTGCTCCAGGAAATGCGCGACGGCCCGCGCGACCGGATCGCTGAAGATCAGGCCCATGTGGGTGACCGGTGCCTGGAGATGCCGGGACACTTCCGGGCCCCGGGTCTCCTCCACCGCGACCAGGCCATCATGCGGTTCGGGCAGCTCGGTCAGCAGCGGTCCCGGAAAACGCCCGCGGGTCCCGGCGATCATCCCCACCTGGCGCCCGCGCAGCACCGGGCTGCCGCCCAGCAGACCGCGATCCAGCGCGCGCCCCAGCCACCAGCGCCCGGCCCGGTTGGCGGCCAGGCGCGCGGCCACCCGACTGCCGGCGAGCGGGGAGCCCAGCATCACCACGCGCCCCGGCCGTTGCACCGGCGCCACCGCGAACAGATGCCGCAGGATCACCCCGCCAAGACTGTGGCCGACCAGGTGCACCATGTCGTCCGGCAGGGTCTCCAGCCAGGCCGCCAGGGCGCGCGCGACTTCCTCGGGGCTGGCCCTGCGCGACGGATAGCGAAACGCCCGCACCCGGTAACCCGCCGCATGCAGACGCCGCCGCAGCAGCACCATCTCCGCCCCGGTCATGTGCCAGCCATGCAGGGTCACCACCGTGGTCCGCATGGCCGTCATCGCCGCGCTGCCCCGGCTCTATTGCGCGCCGTCGCCGGCAACCCCGGCCCGCAGGCGGATGCCCAGCTCGCGTAGCGGCTTCTCGCCCACCGGCGCCGGGGCGTCGGTCAGCAGACAGGCCGCGGTCTGGGTCTTGGGGAACGCCATCACGTCGCGGATGGAGTGGGCGCCGCTCATCAGCATCACCAGGCGATCCAGACCGAAGGCCAGGCCGCCATGCGGCGGGGCGCCGAAGTTCAGCGCATCCAGCAGGAAGCCGAACTTCTCGCGTGCCTCTTCCTCGCCGATGCCCAGCGCCTCGAACGCGGCCTGCTGCATCTCCGGGTTGTGGATACGGATGGACCCGCCGCCGACCTCGGTGCCGTTGAGCACCATGTCGTAGGCCCGCGACATGGCCTCGCGCGGGTTCTCGCGCAGGGCGTCGGGGCTGTCGGTGGCCGGGGCGGTGAACGGGTGATGCAGGGCGTACAGGCGCTTGTCGTCCGGGTCCCACTCGAACATCGGGAAATCCACCACCCACAGCGGGCGCCAGCCGGGCTCGACCAGGCCGCGATCATGGCCGACCTGCACGCGCAGCGCACCCAGCGCCTCGTTCACCACGTCGGCGCGGTCCGCGCCGAAGAAGATCAGGTCGCCGGCGGCCGCGTCGGTGCGCGCGAGGATCTCGCGGATCACGTCCTCGGGCAGGAACTTGAGGATCGGCGACTGCAGCCCGTTCGCAGGATTGGCGGGGTCGTTGACCTTGATGTACGCAAGACCCTTCGCCCCGTAGCGCCCGACGAACTCGGTGTAACCGTCGATCTCCTTGCGGGTCAGCTCCGCGCCGCCCGGCACGCGCAGGGCGGCCACCCGCCCTTCGGGGTCGTTCGCCGGCGCGTTGAAGACCTTGAATTCCACCGCCTGCATCACCTCGGTCAGCTCGGTGAACTCCAGCGGGATGCGCAGGTCCGGCTTGTCGGAGCCGAAGCGGGTCATCGCCTCGGCATGACTCATGCGCGGGAACGGATCGTCCAGCTCGATGCCCATGACCTCGCGGAACAGATGGCGCATCAGCTCCTCGGTCACGCCCATCACGTCGGCCTCGTCGACGAACGCCATCTCCATGTCCAGCTGGGTGAACTCCGGCTGGCGGTCGGCACGCAGGTCCTCGTCGCGGAAGCAGCGGGTGATCTGGTAGTAGCGGTCCATGCCGGACATCATCAGCAGCTGCTTGAACAGCTGCGGCGACTGCGGCAGGGCGAAGAAGCTGCCCGCGTGGGTGCGCGACGGCACCAGATAGTCGCGCGCGCCCTCGGGGGTCGCGCGGGTCAGCATCGGGGTCTCGATGTCGAGAAACTCGCGCTCCTCGAGGAACCGGCGCATCGCCGCGGTGACCTGCCCGCGCAGGCGCAGGCGCTCCTGCATCACCGGCCGGCGCAGATCCATGTGGCGATAGCGCAGGCGGGTATCCTCGCCCACGTCCTCGTCGTCCAGCGGGAACGGCGGCGTCTTCGCCGCGTTCAGCACCTCCAGCTCCAGCCCGAGGATCTCCACCGCGCCGGTGGTCAGCTCGGGGTTTTCGGTGCCTTCCGGGCGCCGGCGCACGCGTCCGGTCATGCGGATCACGTATTCACTGCGCAGCTGCTCGGCGCGCGCAAAGACCTCGGCCCGGTCGGGATCGAACACCACCTGCACCAGTCCCGCGTGATCACGCAGATCGACGAAGATCACGCCGCCATGGTCGCGGCGGCGGTTGACCCAGCCACACAGGGTCACTTCGGAATCGAGGTCGCGTTCGGTGACCTGCCCACAGAGATGCGTTCGCATTGCGCCGTTCCAGCTGCCGGGCGCGGCATGCCGGTGATGGCGGCCGCGCGGGTTGATCGGGGAAAACGGGCGCGTCACGCCCGTCAAAGGGCCGGAAATGTTACGGCCTGCCCCCGTCCCGCGCAACCGGAAGCGGCGCGTTGCCGGGGCTGTCTGCGGCGGGCGTGACCACCCCCAGCGACATCACGAACTTGAGCCCGTCCTCCACCGACATCTCCAGCTCGATCACGTCTTCGCGCGGGACCAGCAGCACGAACCCGGAGGTGGGATTGGGCGCGGTGGGCACGAACACCGTCAGCATGTCCTCGCCGGTGCGTTCACGGGTCTCGCGGGTGCCGGTACCGGTGAGGAAGGCCACCGACCAGGCGCCGCTGCGCGGATATTCGACCAGCACCACCTTGCGGAAGGAGTCCCCGCCGTCCGAGAACACCGTCTCGGTGACCTGTTTCACCGCCCCGTAGATGGTACTGACCAGCGGGATCCGGCGCACCACCGCCTCGCCCAGCTGAACCAGCCGCCGGCCGAGGATATTGGCCACGATCATGCCGGTCAGCAGCACGATCGCCACCGCGATCACCACCCCGGCACCCGGAAGGTCGAAGCCCAGCCAGGCCTCCGGGCGCCATTCCTCCGGCAGGATCAACAGGCTGTAGTCCAGCAGGTCCACCAGCAGCTTGATGATGTAACCGGTCACCACCAGTGGCAGCCAGACCAGCAGCCCCGCGATCACGTAACGCCGGAGCGCGGCCAGCATCGGACTCAGCCTCCGGTCGTGGCGGCGCTGCCCCCGCCATCACCGCCGCCGGAACCCCCGGAGCCGCCACTGTCACCGGCGGAACCGCCGCCCTCCTTCAGGTTGCGCTGGCCGCCCTGTTTGAAATCGGTCTCGTACCAGCCACCCCCGGCCAGGCGGAACCCGGCGGCCGAGACCTGCTTGGTCAGCGCCTCGGCACCGCACTGCGGGCAGGTGGTGGCGGGCGGATCCGAAATCTTCTGCAGAATCTCGGAGACCTGGTGGCATTGCTGGCAGGCGTATTCGTAGATCGGCATGAGGATATTCTCCCGGAGTCCGTGGATCGATCAGTATGGATTGCCTGTATTATGCGGGCACCGGCCCGGAATAAAAGGACTCGCGCCGATTGCTTCGCGCGCCCGGAGATCCGATCATGCGGCGATCCCGAAAAAATGCCGAGCCCACGCCCAAAAGCGAGAGACGAGATGGCCGACAAGATCGTGATCATGCTGCTGAATCTGGACCTCGACCGCCCCGGCACTCTGGGGGCCCCGTTCTTTCAGGCCACGGTGGCCGGTGCCATGGATCTCGAGGTCGAGATCTATTTCGCTGCGCAGACCACCCGCCTGTTGCGCCAGGGGGTCGCCGAAGCCATGTACCCCGGCGACGGGCAGGAGAAATCGGTCTACAGTTTCATGCAGGATGCCCACGAGGCCGGTGCGCGTTTCTACGCCTGCGCCGGCGCGATGGACGAAAACGGCCTGACGCTGGACAACGCGGTGCCCGAACTCGACGGCATGCGCGGCGGCGGGGCCTTCATCGGCGAGGTCGTCGAGGACGGCGTCGCGACCCTGACCTACTGACCGGCACCCGGAGGTCCGCGTGAGTTCCGCCGAAGACGATGCCCGTGCCGTCCTGATCACCGGCTGCTCCTCCGGGATCGGGGCCCACGCCGCCCGCGCCCTGCGCGACCGCGGCTACCGGGTATTCGCCACGGCGCGCGCCGCCAAAGACGTCTCGCGCCTGAAGAAGGAGGGCTTCGAGGCCCTGCAGCTGGACCTCAACGACTCCGCCAGCATCCGCAGTGCGGCGCACGAGGTGCTGCACCGCACCGGCGGGAAGCTCTACGGCCTGTTCAACAATGGCGCCTACGGCCAGCCGGGGGCGGTGGAAGACCTCTCGCGCGCCGCCCTGCGCGCCCAGCTGGAGACCAACGTGCTGGGCTGGCTGGAGCTCACCAATCTGGTCATCCCGGCGATGCGCCGCGCCGGCGAGGGGCGCATCATCCAGAACTCCTCGGTGCTGGGGTTCGCCCCGCTGCGCCTGCGCGGGGCCTACGTCACCTCCAAGTTCGCGCTGGAAGGGATGTCCGACACCCTGCGCCAGGAACTCCACGGCAGCGGCATCCGCGTGGTCCTGATCCAGCCCGGGCCGATCCGCTCGGAATTCCGCGCCAACGCGCTGAAGGCCTTCCGCCACCACATCCACCGCGCCCACAGCCCCTGGGCCCGCACCTACGAGGCGGCCGAGGCGCGCATGGCCAACGCGGAGGCCGACGCCCCGTTCACCCTCGGGCCCGAGGCGGTCACGCGCTGCGTGATCCATGCCCTGGAGGCGCGGCGGCCGAAGCTGCGCTACCGCGTGACCTTCCCCACGCATCTGTTCGCCTTCCTCAAGGCGATCCTGCCGGCGCGCTGGATGGACGCCTTCCTGCGCCTGGTCTCGCGCGGCGAGAACCGCTGACGGTCGCGGCCCCCGGCGCATGAACGCGATCTTTCTTGCGCTGGTCGTCATCGCCTTCGCCACCGCGGCGCTGCGCGAGCTGCGCTCCACCGATCCCGACGAACGTCCGATGGCCGAGCTCTCCGAGGGCGCGGTGGAAGCGGCCGGGGCCGCGGTCGAGCTGGCACTGGGACTGGTCGGGGTGATGGCCCTGTTCCTCGGCCTGATGAAGATCGCCGAGGCCGGCGGCCTGCTGACCGTCCTCGCCCGCCTGCTGCGGCCGCTGATGGTGCGCCTGTTCCCGGACGTCCCGCCGGAACACCCGGCGATGGGCGCGATGATCCTGAACTTCTCCGCCAACATCCTCGGGCTGGGCAATGCCGCCACGCCGTTCGGCATCCGCGCGATGCAGGAACTGGAGAAGCTCAACCCCCACCCGGGCACCGCCACCAACGCGATGGCGCTGTTCCTGGCGATCAACACCTCCAGCATCACCCTGCTGCCCACCGGGGTGATCGCGCTGCGTGCCTCGCTGGGCTCGGAGGATCCGGCCGCCATCCTGCCGACCACGCTGTTCGCGACGCTGTTCGCCACGGTCGCCGGGATCACCAGCGCGCTGGTCCTGCAACGCTGGTTCCGCCCCCCGGCGGCCACCCGCGAGATCCCGCCCGGCGGCCTTGACGACCCCGACGCCGAAGCCGACCCCGGGGACCGGCGTTCCGATGCGGACCGGGACACGGAGCCGGGCGAGCAGCCCCAGCCGATGAACATCGAGGTCCCGGCCGAGGGCTATCCCGCCTGGGTCTCGCTCCTGGTCCTGCTGGGGGTGCTGGCGATCATCCCGCTGACCATCATCTACGGCCAGGCCATCGCCCCGTGGATCATCCCGGGGCTGGTGGTGGGCTTTCTCACCTATGGCGTCATCCGCGGGGTCCCGGTCTACGAGGTCTTCGTCGAGGGGGCAAAGGAGGGCTTCAACGTGGCCCTGCGGATCATCCCGTATCTGGTGGCGATCCTGGTCGCGGTGGGCATGCTGCGCGAGAGCGGGGCGCTGGGGATGTTCGTCGGGCTGATCGGGCCGTGGACCACGCCCTTCGGGCTGCCCGCCGAGGCCCTGCCGATGGCGCTGCTGCGGCCACTGTCCGGATCCGGGGCCTACGGGATCATGGCCGGGATCATGCAGGACCCCGCCACCGGGCCGGATACCCACGTCGGCATGCTGGTGTCCACCCTGCAGGGTTCCACCGAGACCACCTTCTACGTGCTCGCGGTCTATTTCGGCGCGATCGGGGTCAAACGGGTCCGCCACACCCTGGCGGCCGCGCTGAGCGCCGACGCGGTGGCGGTGGTCGCCGCGGTCGCGATCGTCGCCTGGCTCTACCTCTGACCCGCGTCGCGGGCGAACGCGCGCACCCGCTCCCGCAGCCCTGCCGGATCCACCGGCTTGGTGATGACCTCGGCGAAACCGGCCGCCAGCGCCCGCTCGCGCGTCGGGTCGGTGGCATCCGCGGTCACCGCCAGCACCGGGACGGCGGCCAGCAGATCGTCGGCCCGCAACGCGCGCAGCACCTGATAACCGTCCATGCCGGGCATCGCCAGATCCAGCAGAATCAGGTCCGGCGCCAGCCGTGCCGCCTCCTCCAGGCCCTTCAGGGGGGTCTCGGCCACCACCGTTTCCAGGTCCGGCTCCGGCCCCAGGACCTCTTCCATCAGGCGCAGGTTGGCCGGCTGATCATCGATGCACAGCACCGTGCGCGGCGTGCCGGACGCCGGCAGTTCCGATGCGCCGGTCGCGGCCGGGTGACCGGGCCCGCCCGCGGGTGCTGCCCCGGGATCGCTGTCCGCGGCCAGCGGCAGTTCGAACCAGAAGCAGGAACCCTCGCCCGGCGTACT
Organism: Thioalkalivibrio sp. ALE11; assembly: GCF_000381205.1. NCBI lineage: Bacteria > Pseudomonadati > Pseudomonadota > Gammaproteobacteria > Chromatiales > Ectothiorhodospiraceae > Thioalkalivibrio > Thioalkalivibrio sp. ALE11. The sequence goes on from NZ_KB906164.1 coordinate 167,298, forward strand.
CGTCACGCCCAGCCGACCGTCCATCATCTCCACCAGGTGCCGGGTGATGGTGAGTCCCACCCCGCTGCCCTCCACCCCGCTGGCGTCCGCCTCCAGTCGGTCGAAGGGCTGGAACAGCCGTTCCTGCTGCTCGGCAGTCAGTCCGGGGCCGGTGTCGTGCACCTCCAGCTGCAGCCCCTGTTGCCCCGCAGCGCCCAGCAGCGTCACCCGCCCGCCTTCGCGGTTGTACTTGATGGCGTTGGACAAGAGATTCAGCAGGACCTGTTTCAGCCGGGTACGGTCGGCCTGCACGCGGGGGGCATCCGCGGTGGCCGCCCGCGCGCCTTCCAGGCGAACCTCGCGCTCCTGTGCCAGCGGCCGCAGCAGCGACAGGCACTCGTCCACCACGTCCGCCACGTCCACCGGTTCCGGCGTCACCTGCAGCCGCCCCGATTCGATGCGCGCGAGGTCCAGGATCTCGTTGATCAGCTCCAGCAGGTGCCGGCCGGCGCGGGCGATCTCGTCCAGCTGACTCTGCTGGCGCTCGCCCAGCGACGTGTCGCGCTGCAACAGCTGGGCAAAGCCCAGGATGGCGTTCATCGGCGTGCGCAGCTCGTGGCTCATGTTGGACAGGAAGTCGGACTTCGCCCGGCTCGCCTGCTCGGCCTCCTCGCGGGCCCGCTGCAGCTCGGTGCGCCGCTGCAGCTCCGCGGTGAAATCCCCGAAGATGTTGAAGATGTACTGCGGCTCGCCGCGGCGGTCACGCACCACGCCGATCGTACTGCTGGACATGAATACCGCACCGTTGCGGCAGCGGATCGGCAGCTGACCGGTCCAGGCCCCGCCGGCCTCGCGGATTTCGTCGATCTCGCGCGCCGACTGTTCCGCCTCCTCCGGGATCAGGTCGCGATAGGACCGGCCCGCCAGCTCGGCCTCCTCGAAGCCGGTCATCTCCAGCACCGCAGGGTTGTTGTACACCATGCGGCCTTCCCGGTCGGCGACCGAGATCGCCTGTTCGGAGGCCTCGAAGATGCGCCGGAACAGCGACAGTTCTTCCTGGGCCTGCTGCAGCTCGGTGACATCCTGAACGGTCCCGGTCAGCCGGCCGTTCTGTTCCCGGCCGCCGGTGCTTTCGCCATGAGCAATCAGATGCAGGTGCCGCAGTTCGCCGTCATCGCGCCGGATGCGCAGAAACACCTCGCCCCGCCCCTCGGTGAGCACCCCGGCATATTCGCGGTCGAGCCGCTCGCGATCTTCGGGGTGCACGAACGCACGAAAGCCCTCCATGCTTACCGGGGCGTCGCCCGGGGACAGGGCGAAGATCTCGTAGACCACGTCGGACCACCACAGCGCTCCGGTCACCGGATCGTGTTCCCAGTGCCCCACGCGCGCCAGGCGCTGGGCTTCACGCAGTCGCGTGGTCTGTCGGGTCAGGGCCAGCTCGGACTGCTTGCGCTTGGTGATGTCCTGCGACACACCCAGCATGTGCAGCACGCCGCCACTGGCGTCGCGCTCGACGTCACCGCGCTGCAGCAGCCAGCGGACCGTGCCATCCGGCCAGACCACCCGGTGCTCCAGTTCGAGATAGGACCCGCGACGCAGGGAACTGCGGATGGCGTTTTCCACCCGCTCGCGATCCTCCGGGTGCACCGCACCGAGAAAGTTTTCCACCGTGGGCTCGAGGTCTCCGTGAGAGTGGCCCAGCAGGGGCGCGATACGCTCGGACCACTGCAGTTCCTCGCGCCCCGGGGTCCATTCCCAGGTCCCCATGTTGGCGAAGCGCTGGCTGCTGCGCAGGCGATGCTCCTGGCGCTTCACCGTGGTGATGTCGGTGCGGATCGACACGTACTGATACGGCAGGCCGTCGCCGTCCAGATAGGGAACGATGGTGGTCTCGACCCAGTACAGCGAGCCGTCCCGCGCGCGGTTGCAGAGTTCGCCCTGCCAGACGCGACCCGCGGCAATGGTCTCCCAGAGCTCCTCGTAGAAAGCCGGGGCGTGCATTCCGGATTTCAGCAGGCGATGGTTGCGCCCCAGCAGATCGGATACGTTATAGCCGCTGACCCGCGCGAACCGCTCGTTGGCATAGATGATGTCGCCAGCCACGTCGGTGATGCTCACCAGCGCGTGCTCGTCGACCGCCAGGTGTTCCCGCTCACGCTCGTACAGCGCCTGGCGATAAGCACGCGTCACCCCGTCCATCTGCCGCTGCTGGCGGGCACGCGCCACCACCGTATCCGCCAGGCGGCGCGGTTCCACCGGTTTGAGGAACACCCCGCTCGCCCCGGGGTGCAGGGCCATCAGCTCGTTCACCCGCCCGGGGTCGGCGGTCAGGACCAGCATGGGGATGGAGGAACCGTTGTCGCGGGTGCGCAGCAGGGCCGCGAACTCCTCGGCACTGCACCCCCCTTCGTCCAGATCCAGCACCAGGACCTCGACCTCGCCGCCGTGGAGGCGGACCAGCGCGGCATCGGGGTCCGGCTGGACCTCCACCGTCAGTCCGGCCTCCCGCAGGCCCGCCGCCAGGGTGTCGTCGGCGGCCTCGGGGCGGGCACTTGCCAGGAGCACCCGATACCCCGTCTCCGCGACGACCCCGCCGATCTGCACCAGCTGTTCCAGCAGGGTATCGTCCGCCAGCGGGTAATCGAGGCAGCGGGCCGCGCCCTCGCGCACGGCCTGCAGGCGCGCCCCGGGGCTCCAGGAGCGCGCCACCACCAGGGTCGGCAGAAACCCGCGCCCCGGATCCTGCAGTCGCGCGAGCACCGCGGACTCCGGGGCCACCTCGCCGACGCAGACCACCCGCGCGGTGACCCCGCCGGCGCCCGCCGCGTCCGGTTCGGCGCCGCTCAGCACGACCGCGAAGCCGTGATCACGCAGCATGCCCGCCACCGCCTCGCCGACTTCCGGGTCCTCCGCGACCACCTGCACCCGGCCGCCACCCGCATCCGCCGACACCTGCGGCTGGAGCCGGGTCTCCGGCACCCCCTGTTCCTGACGCGCCCAGGCCTCCGCGGCGGCCTCCAGGCGCGCAAGGCCCAGACGCAGCAGTTCGCGATCGGCGGTATTCGGACGGGCCCGCAGCCCGGCCAGGGTGGCCTGTAGTGACTCGGCCAGGCGCAGGATCTCCTGCACCCCGTGAGTCCGGGCCACGCGGGCCAGGGCGCTGACCTCGCGATACAGCCGATCCACGCAGTCCCCGGAGCATTCACCCTGATCGAGCTCGCCCGCGGCGTCGCGCAGGCGTGCGAGGCGCGCGCTCAGAAAGGCCGGAAAAGCGGACCGCGAAGTCCCGTCGGATACGGTGTCCGAACCCCCGATACCGGCAGCCTGCTCCCCCGTCCGGGGGGCATCAGTTCGGCGGTCCACCGGGCGTTATGTCCTTGTCCTTCACGATGAAGTAGACCCCCGCCGCAGCGAGGACCATCCACAGGAACAGGGCCACCACGCCGATCCGCTCCCACAGCGGAACGAAGAAGAACAGCATCAGGGCCGCCAGCCCCAGCAGGATATTGCCGATGACGAAATTCGAGGGGCGGCCGCCGGACGGATCGGACATGACAGTCTCCTGCAGTGGCTTACTGCTTCTTGTACTGACTGAAATCGAACTGACCCGCGGTCATCTCGTCCCACAGATCGCTTTGCAGCACGGCGAGCAGCTTGAACAGCTTGCGCAGCTCCGGATCCTCCATGAAACTCTGATCGCTGCTGGCCTTCAGGGCCTCCACCAGGGTCGCGCACTGTTCACGACTGATCCCGGTGACATCCAGGCCCTCGTCTCCCATGTCCACATTCATCGAGCCACTCCGGTTCGTTCGGTCCCCCGATTGTATGCCGGTACCGTCGCCCGGCGAAAACGCCGGACTCCGGTCGTGCCATTGCCATGCAATGCCCCCTGGCTTACGCCGCCTGCTCGCGGATCTGATCCACCCGGTTGCGCACGTACAGGTAGTACAGCACCGGGATGATGACCAGGGTCAGCACCGTGGAGACGAACACCCCGAAGATCAGCGAGATCGCCAGCCCGGAGAAGATCGGGTCATCGAGGATGAACCCGGCGCCGACCATCGCCGCCAGCCCCGTCAGCACGATCGGCTTGGCCCGCACCGCACCGGCATGCACCACCGCCTCGATGGTGTCCACCCCGCGGCGCAGCTCCTCGTTGATGAAATCCACCAGCAGGATCGAGTTGCGCACGATGATCCCCGCCAGCGCGATCATCCCGATCATGGAGGTCGCCGTGAACTTGGCGTCCATGAAGAACGCATCCACGAACGCATGTCCGGGCATCACGCCGATCACCGTCAACGGGATCGGCGCCATGATGATCAGCGGCACCATGTACGAGCGGAACTGCGCGACCACCAGCAGGTAGATCAGGATCAGCCCCACCGAGTAGGCGATGCCCATGTCGCGGAAGGTCTCGTAGGTCACCTGCCACTCGCCGTCCCACTTCAGGCTGAAGTTGTACGGGTTGTCCGGCTGGCTGATGAACCGCTGCTCCAGCGGCTCGCCATGGACCATGGGCTGGTCGCGCAGGCCGAAGAACATGTCGAACATGCCGTACAGCGGGCTGTCCACACCGCCCGCCAGATCGCCCTGCACGTAGACCACCGGCAACAGGTTCTTGTGATGGATGGAGTGTTCGCGGCTCGAATCCACCACGTTCACGACCTCGGCCAGCGGGACCAGTTCGCCGCTCTGCGAGCGGACCCGCAGCCCGAGCACCGGATCCAGGCTGCCCTTCTCCGCGCGATCGAACTCCAGACGCACCGGCACCGCATACTTGATGTTGGAGCCGTACAGATAGGTTACGTCCTCGCCGGACAGGGCGGTCTCGATCGCCTCGACCACCGCCCGCTGGGGCACGCCCAGATGCGCGGCGCGCTCGCGGTCCACCTGCAGGATCTTCTTCGGCCCCGGGTGTTCCACCGAGTCATCGATGTCGGTGAGGCCCTCGGTGTTCTCGAACACCTCGCGCACCTGTTTCGCGACCTCGATCTGGCCGTCGTAGTCCGGCCCGTAGATCTCGGCGACGATCGGCGACATCACCGGCGGTCCCGGCGGCACCTCGACCACCTTCACCGCCGCGCCGTCATGGCGCCCGGCGATGGCATTGATCTCGTCGCGCACCGACAGCGCGATGTCGTGGCTGCGTCGGTCGCGCTCGGAGGCATGCGTCAGGTTCACCTGGATGTCGCCGACATGGCTCCCCTCGCGCAGATAGTACTGCCGCACCAGGCCGTTGAAGTTGATGGGCGTGGCCGTGCCCGCGTAGGTCTGCACGTCGTGCACCTCGGGCACCGTCTTGAGGTAGTCGGCCATCTCGCCCAGCACCTGGCCGGTGCGTTCCAGACTGGTGCCCTCGGGCATGTCCAGCACCACCTGGAACTCCGACTTGTCGTCGAACGGCAGCATCTTCAGCACCACCAGCTGGTAATAGGCCAGCGACACCGAGCCGAGGATCAGCACCAGCGTGCCGATCCACAGCGCCATGCGGTTGATCTTCTTGCGCCCGCCGGTCCCGAGGAAGGGGCGCAGCAGGAAGTTGAACAGGCGCATCAGGCCATCGGAGGCCGCCTCGCCGGCCTCGTGTCCGCCGTGTCCGACCCCGGCCTCGTGCTGTTCGGCCTGACGCCGCAGCACCTTGTAGGTCAGCCACGGAGTCACCACGTAGGCCACCGCCAGCGACAGGACCATCCCCATGGAGGCGTTGATCGGGATGGGGCTCATGTACGGCCCCATGAGCCCGGTCACGAAGGCCATGGGCAGCAGCGCCGCGATGACGGTAAAGGTCGCGAGGATGGTCGGGCCGCCCACCTCGTCCACCGCCAGCGGGATGGATTCGAGGAACTTGCGCCCGCCCTGGACCATGTGTCGGTGGATGTTCTCCACCACCACGATCGCGTCGTCCACCAGGATGCCGATGGCGAAGATCAGCGCGAACAGCGACACCCGGTTGAGGGTGAAACCCCAGGCCCAGGACGCGAACAGCGTCAGCGCGAGGGTAATGATGACCGCCACGCCGACGATGAACGCCTCGCGCCAGCCCAGCGCGATCCACACCAGGATGATCACCGACGCGGTCGCCAGCATCAGCTTCTGGATCAGCGTGGAGGCCTTGTCCTCGGCCGTCTCGCCGTAGTTGCGGGTGATCGAGACCTCGACCCCCTCGGGGATGTAGGTGCCCTGCAGCTGGTCCAGGCGCTCGATGACCTGGTCGGCGATATCGGGGGCGTTGGTGCCCGGCTGCTTGGCCACCGCGACGGTCACCGCCGGGTGACTCTGGCCAATGTGCCCGCCGCCCTCGGCCGCGGCCCCATGGGCGAAGCGTACGTGCTCGCTCGGATAGCCGGGGCCCTGTTCGACCTCGGCCACGTCTTCCAGATGCACCGGACGTCCGTCATGCATCCCCACCACCAGCCGCGCGAACGCCTCGGGCTCGGTGATGAAGTCGCCGGCCTGGATCAGGATCTCCTCGTCGTCCTGATACAGATGCCCGGCATCGCGCGAGAAATTCGACACCGCCAGGGCCTCGCGCAGGTCGTCCACCGCGAGGTTGTGCGCCGCCAGCATCTCCGGCTGGAAGCGCACGTGGACCACGTGGTCGGGCCCGCCGACGGTGTAGATGTCGCGCGTGCCGGGCACCCGCTTGAGTTCCGATTCCAGCCCGTGGGCCACGCGCAGCAGGTCGTGTCCGCCACGTTCTTCGTCCTCGGTCCACAGGGTCACGTTGACGATGGGCACGTCATCGATGCCCATCGGCCGCACCATCGGCTCGCCGACCCCCAGATTCCGCGGCATCCAGTCATCGTTGGAGAAGACCTGGTTGTACAGCCGCACCAGCGCCGCGGTGCGGTCCTCGCCTACCTCGAACTGGATGGTTATATGCGCCATGTCCGGGCGCGAGGTGGAATAGATGTCGTCCACCCCCTCGATCTCGGACAGCACCTGCTCCGCGGGGGTCGACACCAGATGGGCGACCTCCTCGGCGCTGGCCCCGGGGAACGGGATGAACACGTCCGCCATGGTGACGTTGATCTGCGGCTCTTCCTCGCGCGGAGTCACCAGGATGGCGAACAGCCCCAGCAGCAGCCCCACCAGGGCCAGCAAAGGGGTGATCTGGGTGGTCAGGAAGGCCTTCGCAATGCGCCCGGAGATCCCCATGCGCTCCGGGGCCGCGTCCGTGCCGCCGCCGCTCATCGCGTCACCTGCTGGTGTTCCTTGAGATAGATCGCGGCATGCACCGGATCCAGCGCCACGCGTTCACCCTCGCGCAGGCCACCAAGGATCTCGATCATGCCGTCGTGCTCGCGCCCGGTGCGGACCTGACGGAAGCGCACCCGGCCCTCGTCGTCGATCACGTACACCGCGATCACCTCGGAGCGATAGGCCACGGCCTCCTGCGGCACCATCAGGCGCTCGACCTCGTCCAGCACGAAGCTCGTTTTCACGAACATGCCGGGAAACAGACCGCGGTTGTTCTCGTCCTCGGGCAGGTTCACGCGCACACGAAAGGTGGCGGTCTGCGGATGTGCATAGGGGAACAGGGTCAGGCTCTCGGCAGCGATCCGTTCGCCGGAATCCAGCAGGACCTCGGCCTCGCGCCGATCCCGCACCCCGGGCATCAGACGCTGGGGCACGTCGACCTCGACCCGCAGGCGATCCAGGCTCAGCCCGGCCAGCAGCGGCGAACCCGGCGAGACCGATTCCCCGACCTCGACCATGCGCTCGGTCACGATCCCGGAGTACGGCGCGTAGACCTCGGTGTAGCCGAGCTGTTCGCGGGCCTCGTCCACCCGCCCCTCGGCCGAGCGCAGGCGCGCACGGGCGGATTCCAGCTGCGCCTCGGCGCGCTCGAACTCGGAGCGCGACACCACGTCCTGTTCGAACACCTCGCGGATGCGTTCGAACTCGGAGCGCGCCTCGCGGAAACGTGCCCGCGCATCGGCGAGGTCACCCTCGGCCTGACTCAGGCGCGCCTGTTGCTGGACGTCGCTGATGCGCAGCAGGAGTTCGTCCTCTTCGACGAAGTCATCCACGTCCACGTAGATCTCGCGGATGCGGCCCGAGGTCTGGGCCGAGATGGTGGAGCGCTGGACCGCTTCGACGCGGCCATCCAGCAGACGCTCCTGCGGCAGGGTCAGACGCTCGGCCTCGACCGTCTCGAAGGGCAGGTCATCGGCCTGAGTCGCCAGCGGCAGAGCCAGCGCAAGCAGCGCGGCCCCGATGATCGGGAGTCGTGTCATGGTGTGGTCCCTTCCGGATATTCGGCCCTCTCCTGCCACCCTTCTTGCGGGGCGATCAGCCGTCACGGGGCCGTTCTTTAATATATTAGTTTTCCCTAATTTAACGGAGCCGGCCACGGGCGGGCAAATCCCCGACCGCAACCCCGGTAACTGCCCGGAGTATAGCTTTCCCCGTCGGTTTTGCAGCAAAGCCCTGCAACCCCCTGCACCGCGCCGCGTCTGTCCGTATCATGTCGGCACCCGCACGGGGACGTTCCCCGACCGCCGTTTCATTCCCGGGAGACCGCCATGCCACTGCTGCATATCGAGACCAACGTTGCCCTGCCCGCCGATCCGGATGCCGTCACCGCCCGCCTGTCGACCGCGGTTGCCGAATGGCTGAACAAGCCCGAGGGCTACGTGATGGTCGCCCTTGGCCACAACGCGCACATGCGTTTCGGCGGCAGCACCGAGGCACTCGCCTACTGCGAACTCAAGAGCATCGGCCTGCCCGAGGGCCTGACCCGCGAGCTGTCACGCAAGCTGTGCGACACCCTGCAGGCCGAACTGGGCGTGGAGCCGGCACGCATCTACATCGAGTTCGCCGATGCCCCGCGCCATTTCTGGGGCACCAACGGCACCACGTTCTGATTCCCGACTCCGTCCGCTCCACGACCACCGACCACAAGGCCCGAGCCCCATGCGCGTCTCGCAATTCCCGCTGAACACCCTGAAGGAAACCCCGGCCGACGCCGAGATCGTCTCCCACCAGCTGATGCTGCGCGCCGGCTACATCCGCCGGCTCGCCTCCGGGCTGTACACCTGGCTGCCGCTGGGGCTGCGCGTGCTGCGCCGGGTGGAGAACATCGTGCGCGAGGAGATGGACCGCGCCGGGGCCCTGGAGGTGCTGATGCCGGCCATCCAGCCGGCCGAGCTGTGGCAGGAATCCGGACGCTGGGACTTCTACGGGGCCGAGCTGCTGCGCATCAAGGACCGCCACGAACGCGATTTCTGCTATGGCCCGACCCACGAAGAGGTCATCACCGATCTGGTGCGCCGCGAGATCCGCAGCTACCGTCAGCTGCCGGTGAACTATTACCAGATCCAGACCAAGTTCCGCGACGAGCGCCGCCCGCGCTTCGGCGTGATGCGTGCGCGCGAATTCCTGATGAAGGACGCCTACTCCTTCCATCTGGATGCCGACTCGCTGGGGCAGACCTACCAGCAGATGCACGACGCCTACTGCCGCATCTTCCAGCGCTGCGGCCTGGATTTCCGTGCGGTGGAGGCCGACACCGGCGCGATCGGCGGCAACGCCTCGCACGAGTTCCACGTGCTGGCCGCCTCCGGCGAGGACGCGATCGCCTTCTCCCCGGGCGGCTTCGCCGCCAACGTCGAACTCGCGCCCTGCCCCGGCCCCGCCGCGCCGGCCGCCCCCGACGAAACGCTGCAGAAGGTCGCCACCCCGGACGTCCACACCATCGCCGATCTCGCGGCCTTCCTCGACGTGCCGACCGAACGCACGGTCAAGACCCTGGTGGTGGCCGCCAGCGACGCAGTCGACGCCGATCTGGTCGCCCTGGTGCTGCGCGGCGACCACGAACTCAACGACGTGAAGGCCGAGAAGCACCCCTGGATCGCCGAGCCGCTGCGCATGGCAGAAGCGAGCGAGATCCGTACCGTGTTCGGCACCGACCCCGGCTCGCTGGGCCCGGTGGACAGCCCGATCCCGGTGCTGGCCGACGACGCCGTGCTCGGCATGGCCGACATGGTGGTCGGCGCCAACGAGGACGGCCACCACCTGACCGGCGTCAACTGGGAACGGGATCTGCCGCGCCCGGAGGGTGCCGACCTGCGCAACATCACCGAGGGCGAACCCGCGCCCGACGGCTCCGGCCCCATCGAGATCCGCCGCGGCATCGAGGTCGGCCATATCTTCCAGCTCGGCGACAAGTACTCCGAGGCCCTGGGCGCCCGGGTGCTGGACGAGGACGGGCGCGAACAGATCGTCACCATGGGCTGCTACGGCATCGGCGTCTCGCGCGTGGTCGCCGCCGCGATCGAACAGAACTCCGACGAGCGCGGCATCTGCTGGCCCACCGCCATCGCCCCGTTCGACATCGCCCTGTGCCCGATCGGCGCGAAGAAGTCGCAGCGCGTGCGCGAGGCCGCCGAACAGCTGCACGACGAGCTCGAGGCCGCCGGCTTCCAGGTCCTGCTGGACGACCGCGAACAGCGCCCCGGCGTGATGTTCGCCGACATGGAGCTGATCGGCATCCCGCACCGCATCGTGATCGGCGAACGCGGCCTGGACGCCGGCGAACTCGAATACCAGGCCCGCACCGCCAGCGAGGCCGAACACCTGCCGATGGACGGACTGGTGGCGGCCCTGCGCGAACGCACCGGGCACGGTGCGTAGGCGCCATCCGCGCCGGCGCCCGGATGCGGCTGCAGGAGCTTGCTTGCAAGCGAGCAGGGGCTGCTGCCCGAGTCTGACCGCTGCCGCGGGGTTTCGAGCTGGCGCTGCGGGGTCCGGGGCTTTGGCTGCCGCCGGGGGGGTTGCGCTCTCTCGCGAGCGCGCCGCGAGGTCCTTTCTTGCTTGCCCAGGAAAGGACCCAAAGAAGGGCACCCGGAGCTCGCCCGGGAACCTTGCTCCGGGCGCCTCGCGCCGGCGGCGCCGAACTCGCGAAGCTGCGCTTCGCTCAGACATCCGGCGCCTTGTTTCCGGCGCGAGGCACCCTCCGCAAGGGGCTCGCAACGGGAGGGGGGGGGGTAAACCGGAGGCGTTCAGGCCATTGGTGCCCCGGTCCCGACCCGCTTCGTTGCGGGGCGCCCGAATCGTGCGTTTCCTGGCTTCTGATGCAAAGGCGGCCCGGTGCACCAACGGGTTCAAGCTTTGTACGGGCCCTTCGCAGAGCTCATTCCCAACCATCCTTGCAAAGGAATCGCGTGCGGGCAGGGGCCGGCCCACCCCCAAGCCCTGATGGAAAAAGGTCATGCGGCTCGGCAGGGCATGCCCATGGCCCTACCCGGGCACCCTCCCGGTACCGGGTATGCAACGGTGACTGTGGGAGATGCTTGCTTCGTCCCTCCGCCCCGACAGACCCTTTCTAGGCCTGCCACGAGTAAACATACAAGCTTGCTTGCAAGCGAACCGTAGGCTCGTGGTGTCCTTTGGGGGCGACATCTTCCCATGCGACACGGCATCCGGGCCCCGATCGGCCGGAGGGCCGGCCTCCTGCGGGGGCAGGCTTCAACACGGTAGGAGGCGAGCCCTCTCGCCGATCCGGCACAATCGGTTGCCAACGGTCCTGGTCTCGGCCGGGGCGTTCACAGCCCCGGTCTGCCCGCCTGGCGAAAAAGGAACGGGCGGTGGTCCTGCAGCCCCGTTTGCCGCACCGAGCGCAGAGGTCGGGCGCGGGAGAAAAGGCGCTGCTTGTCTGAGCGAAGCGCAGCTTCGCGAGTTCAGCGCCGCCCGCGACCGGCCTCGGAGCGAGGGCATCCCGGGCCGCGTCAGCGGACCGGGATGCGGCAGTCGGGGTGACTTCTTTGGGTCCTTTCTTGGGCAAGCAAGAAAGGACCTCGCGGCGCGCTCGCGAGAGAGCGCACCCCCCGGCGGAAGCCAAAGCCCCGGACTCCGCAGCGCCAGCTCAAAGCCCCGCGGCAGCGGTCAAGCTCGGGCATGGCCGTTCAGCCGCCACTCAGGCGGCCCCGGCAGGATAGACTGACCGAGCCGCCCCGGCGGCCATCGTGTTCCATCCGACAGGGATTGCCGCCATGACCATGCCCCGATCCGTTGCCCGCCTCATCCTGGTGTCCGCCGTGCTGAGCCTGGCGCTGATGCTGGCCGCCTGTGCCCCGCGTATCTACGGCGTGCCGGAGGAGCACTGGGAGCAGATGAGCGAATCCGAGCGCCAGGAGGCGATGCGCGCCTGGGAGTCGGTGCAGAAGGAGCGCGAACAGACCCGGCGCGAGCAGCAGAAGATCGAGGCGCGCGAGCGCGCGGAACGTCAGGCGCGCATCGATCGCATCCACCGCGGCGAGGAGGGGCACTTCGGTGACCTGATCCGCGTGAGCCTGGAACGCGGGCGGATGCGCATCGGCGGCCGCGAACGGCGCTATGCCCCGCTGGCCTTCACCCTGGCGGATGGCGAGACACGCACGGTGGAGGTCCACAGCGAACGACGTTCGGGGGAGATGAAGGTCGCCTACCGCGAAGGTTTGCTGCTGCTGGATCTGCCGTCCCGTGGCCGCAACGAGTACGGCGCGGCCCGCCTGCCGTGGCGCTCCGGCTGGCGCCGCGGCGAGACCCGCCGGGTGGATTCCGACGGGCCACTGGAGCTGCGCGACGTGCGCGTCCACGTGGAGGCGGTGCCCCTGCCCGGGCATGGTTCCCGCCGGTTCTGAACAAGCGGGCCGGCCCCGCCCTGTTCGCCTGCAAGCAGGCTCCCACAGGCATCGGGGCAGCCCTGGCCGCGAATCAGCGAATCAGTACCCCGGACCCGGCACCCGGTGGGCCGGCACCGGGTCGTCGACATGCTCGGCAGTGCGCAGTCGGCGGCTCTTTTCCACCATGCGCCAGCAGGAGCGGTTGTTGTTGTAGCGCGAGACGTGCTGCAGCGGCACCCACAGCACCGCGTGCGACTCGTGGCTGCCGGGGATCTCCAGGCGGTCGTCGATCTCCACCAGGAAGCGCACGTCGATGTGGTCGTGCTGCGGGAACTCGGGGCTGGCGGGGATGGTGTGGATATCCAGGTCGAAGACGTCTTCGGCGACCAGCCGGATGTGCTCGCGCGCCAGCCCGGTCTCTTCGTGCACCTCGCGCAGGGCCACCTGGAGGATGTCGGCCTGACCGTCCGCATGGCCGCCGGGCTGGAACCAGCGGTTATGCTTGCCGTGCAGCAGCATCAGCGCCCGCTCGCGGTCGGGGCTGAGCACCCAGGCGGACCCGGTAACATGCGCCGGCAGCAGATCGCAGTTGAAGCAGTCGGGGTGCCGGCGCACGAAATCCAGCGCGCGGCGGCGAAAGCCCGCCTCCTCGATGAACGGGGTCTGGTGACGTTGCAGCAGATGCAGCAGCTGTTCGCGATGCATGGCGCTCAGGTTCCCGCAGGGCGTTCCAGGGCGGCGCTGGCGGCGCGCGCGGCTTCGTCGATGTCGGCCTCGCTCCCGGCCAGGATCAGCCGGCCGAAGGCCCCCACCGCACTGACGTCGATCAGGGTCACGTGCGCGGCCTTCAGCGCCTGGTTGGCGGCATAGATGATGTAGCCCGCCGGCTCGGCCTCGAGGATGAACATGCTCTGTTCCGGCAGGATCATCGAGCCGCGACGGTTCTGGCGGTTGATCAGCACCGTGTGGTCGGGCGACATCCCGCGGATGATCTCCTGCCACGGGATGTTGCACTGCTGGCGGTCGGAGACCTCGGCCCCCATGCGCGACAGCAGCACGCGCCCGGCCTCCTGCACGTCGGAGTCGTCGCGCTGGTGCACCACCATGGAACCGTATTCGCGTTCCACCACCTGCTGCGAAAGGTGCACGCGGGTGGACTTCAGCGCGATGTCGGTCAGGCGGTGCACGGCCATGCCCGGCGAGACCTCCACCCACAGGCAGGAGTCACCCGGCACCGGCGGGAATCCCTGCGAGACGGTCGCCATGTAGGCCGCCAGCTGCGGCTGCAGGGAGTCCATGTAGACGTAGGTACGGAGCTTGATCATCGATCTCGTCGGGAAGGTCGCCGGGGCCGGCCGCAGGGGGCGTATTCTGGACTGCGGGGCGGCGCCGATCAAATCCGCGGGCGCGCGGTCACCGGGAACGGATGATAAGCTTCGCGCCATCATCCGGAATCCAGCCCGAATCCCATGTCGCAAGCCGATGACCCCGCGGACCTGCTGACCGCCCTCGAAGACGACCCCGACATCGACCTGGCGGAGATCCTCCGGCGCCTGGTCGACTGGCTGCGCCCGGACGACCCGCGCAATGTGGCTCCGGTGATCGCGCGCCTGGAATCCCTGGTACTGGCCCTGCAGGATCAGCCTGCGCTGCGCGAACGCCTGCGTGAACGCCTGGAAGCCGGGCTGGAAGACGCCCGCCACCTGACGCTGTACACCGGGATCGGACTGTTTTCGCGCCGCGGCTTCTTCCGCGAGGCCGCGGAACTGCTGTACGAGCGCATCAACCCGTCGCCGATGGATCGCACCGACCTGCGCGACGTGCTCTATCACGTATTCCACGATCCGGACGACGCGGTCTGGGTGGCACGCCTGCCGGACGATGCCTGGCTGCGCCTGCTGAGCGCGCTCGGCTGTCTTTCCGGCGAGCACCCCGGGGTCCTGCAAAGGGCCCGCGAGGAGACCCTTTACGCCCTGGAGATGCTCTCGATCTGGATCGCGGCGGAGGAGCTGGAACCCGAACTCCTGCGTCTGGATCCGTCGATCGCCGAGCGCAATTCGGCCTTCGTGGCGCAGGAACGCGAGATCGCGGCCTACGTGCGCGAGTACCGCGCCTGGCTGCAGGACCCGACCCGCGAGCGCCGTGACGACCGCCATGCGCGGGTCCTGCTGGAGCAGTGCGCCGAGCAGATCGAGAAGCTGCGGACTCTGTCGCACAGCCGCGGCAACAGCCTGTCGCTGACGCACCTGCTGGAGCGGCTGAACCAGACGCTGGCGCGCATCCACAAGCTGCTGGATCTGCTCGAGCCCGAAGAATCCGCGACCACCCGCGCCACCGCCGTGGGCCTGTTCCGCGAGCTGGTGACCACCAGCGCCCGGCGCCACGGCGTGCGCGCCCTGTGGCAGGACAACGTCCGCCAGGTCTCGCGCAGCGTGACCCAGCACGTCTCCGACACCGGCGAGAAGTACATCACCCGGGGACGCCAGGAATACTTCGGCATGCTCGGGTCCGGCGCCGGGGCCGGCGTGATCATCGCGCTGATGGCCCTGATCAAGATCCAGATCGGCCACCTCGGACTGTCGGAGGGCTGGTACGCATTCTGGTCCAGCCTCAACTACGGCCTGGGCTTCGTGCTGATCCACATGCTGCATCTGACGGTGGCCACCAAGCAGCCCGCGATGACCGCGGCGCGCATGGCGGCGGCCATCGAACAGACCGAACGCGGCACCGCCGACCCGTCGAAACTCGCCGATCTGCTGGTCCGGGTCGGACGTTCGCAGTTCGCCGCCATCCTCGGCAACGTAGGTGTGGCCCTGCCCATGGCCCTGTTCATCGGCCTGTTCGCGCTGTCGGTCTTCGAACAGCCGGTACTGGACAGCACGAAGGCCGACTATCTGCTGGACGGCCTGCGCCCGCTCGCCGGGCTCGCCCTGCTGTTCGCGGCCATCGCCGGGGTCTGGCTGTTCGTATCCGGGCTGGTGGCCGGCTGGCTGGACAACCGCTGCGCCTATCTCGACCTGCCCGGGCGCCTGCGCGAACACCCGCTGCTGCGGCGCCTGCTGCCGCAGCGGGCGCGCCACGGCCTGGCGAACTGGGTCGGCTACCACTATGGCGCCGTGCTCGGCAACATGGTGTTCGGCGCCCTGCTGGGGGCGACCGGCTATGTCGGTTATCTCACCGGGCTGCCGCTGGATATCCAGCACGTGGCGTTCGCGTCGGCCAACCTGGGCTACGTCACGGTGAACGAGGGACTCGCCCTGGCCACCTTCGGACTGTTCCTGGCGTTCGTGCTGCTGATCGGTGCGATCAACCTGTGGGTCAGCTTCGGCCTGGCACTGTACGTGGCGCTGCGCGCCCGCGGCGTGCGCATCGGCTCCCCGGCGCGGCTGCTGCGCGCCTACGGCCGCCACCTGCGGCGCCACCCGGCGGAATTCCTGCTGCCGCCCCCGCGCTCGCGCGACTGAGCGCGCACGGCTATGCTCCGGGCATGAGCGATTCGAAACGTCTGGACGATCTGGTCGCACGCGCCCGGCGCGAGCGGGACGAACGCGAACGCGGCTATCGCGAGCAGGCCCTGGGCATGTACCCGTGGGTCTGCGGGCGCTGCGGCCGCGAGTTCACCCGCGCCAACCTGCACGAACTGACCGTGCACCACCGCGACCACAACCACGACAACAATCCCCCGGATGGCAGCAACTGGGAGCTGCTGTGCCTGTACTGCCATGACAACGAACACCAGCGCCATGGCGAGGCGCGTGCGGCGGGGGCATCCGGCGGCGGGTCCGGCACCGCGGCGACGTCCGGGGGCGCGACGTGGAACCCCTTCGCCGACCTCGCCGAACGCCTGAAGGACCCGGGCAAGGACTGAACCGGACCGCTCCTCGCGCCTCCCGCGCGGTCACTCCGGCGCCGGCCGGGCCACCCCGCGCAGCAGCCGCCCGAGGATGTCGGTGCCGCTGAGGATCCGCCGCTGCTCGTCCCACAGCAGGATCACGTCCTCGCCCAGCACCGTGTCCCCCTCGTGTGCCGGGCGCACGCGGAAATGCGGAATCAGCTCGCCGAGGCGGCGCGATCCGTCGCGCACCACCACCGGGTGCAGGCAGTGATGCAGCGGGTCGAAACGCTCCGGCGCGAACAGGGCCTCGCGGGTAAAGTCGGCCGCGCGCAGTACCCGGCGGGGCTCGCCGCTCGCGTCGGTGAGGATGACCCAGGAGCAGGCCGCCCGGTTGATGCTGCGCAGGAACGGGTCGTCCACCCGCGGCTCGATGTGCGGAAACCGCGGCCGGTCCCCGTCGAACTCCAGGGTCAGAATGCTGGCCGGATCCACCGGCTCGCCCTCGTGGCGCACCGCGATGTCGTCCAGCTCGAGGAAATTGCGCGCCCCGCGCCCCTCCACCCGCGCGATCTCGCTCTCGCCCGCACGCATGTGCAGATCCAGCACCTGGTGCAGGTCGCGTTCCGGGAAATAGCGGATCTCCTCCCCGCCCAGCCAGCGGTCCAGCACCCACGCAGTGGGCCGCGCGACCGGATACATCAGAAACTGATAGAAACGCAGCACCGGATAAAGCACGGAGGCCACGCGCAGGGCGTGGCGGGAAAAATACGACTGCGGGATGATCTCGGCAAAGATGGTGATGACCACGGTGGAGAACAGAAACGCCGCGACCCCGCCGAGCACCGAGCCGGAGAGCAGCGCCAGCAGGACGTTGACGCCCACGTTGCCCCACAGGATGGTCACCAGCGCAAAGTTGGAATCCTCGCGCAGGTGCAGGACCCGCTGCGCCCGCGCGTCCCCCTTGCTGGCCTCCACCTTGAGTTCCAGCTTGCTGCGGGCGAACAGCCCCAGGTTGAGTCCCGAAAGGATCGCCGACTGCGACAGGCACAGCAGCACGCCGATCCAGGTCAGCGCAGTCGTCATCCTCGCCCCCGGCGGTCGCTTGATGCCGCCAGTATCCCACACCCGGATGGCACTGCGATCGGTTCCGCCGGACTGTACCCGCTGCGCCTCGCGGTGTAGCGTATGCGGCGACCAAAGGAGGGGCCGCCAGAGCACAAAAAAGCCGCGCGGTCCGTTAAGGAAACGCTGATCCATGTGTGCGTTTCCTGAAGGGGGAAAACATGCAAAAGCATCCGGATTGGCGGGACACCTGGCCGATCTATCTGCGCTATACGGCGCTGGCCGTGGCGATCGTCGCCGTGCTGGCGGTGGTCCAGGTGCGCTTCGTCTACGCCGTCGAAGGCTTCCCGCCACAGCTGTTCGTCATCCCGTCGGCGGTCGGGCTGCTGTTCGGCATCATGCTCGCGCGCATCCGCGTGCTCGCGTCACACACCCACGTGCTGCAGGCCTTTGCCGCGGTCACGGCCGGGACCCGCGAGCCGGAAGCGGAGGGTGACGCCCGGGCCTTCCGCCGTCTGCTGGAGGCCGCGGCCGGCGAGCTGGACAGTGACGAGATCGCGCTGTTCCGGCAGGGCGACACGGGCATCGAGCGTCTGGCCCACTGGGCGCGCGATCCGCAGCGCCCGACCTGTCTGATCGAGGAACGGGCCGCCGCGCTGTGCACGCGCGGCGCCGAAGAGCCGGTTCCCCGGAGCGTCCCCGGACAGGAAGTGGAGCTGCCGGCGGCCGGACGGGTGGATCTCGTGCGGGTGCCGGCCGATCTGCCGGAGCCCGTGGTCCTGGCCGCGTGTCGCCGCAGTCACCGCACCCGCCGCCCGCCCGACCCGGTGGTCCGCGGCTTCCTCGGGCTGTGTGCCGAATGGCTGGGCATGCGCCTGGAACGCCGGCATCAGCAGGCGATCATCGACGAGCAGCGTGCCCGCCATGCGCGTGAACAGCGCCGCGCGCAGACCACCCTGGCCTCGATTGGCGACGGCGTGCTGACCGTGGACACCGCCGGCCGGATCGACTACGCCAATCCGATGGCCGCCCGACTGCTGCACCAGCCGGTCGAAGAACTGACCGAACAGCCGCTCGAACGGGTGCTGCAGCTGGAAGACGAAAGCACTGGCCGCCCCCTGGACCCGCTGCCCGGCGGTGATGCCGCTCCCCCGGCCAGCGGACGCGGCGACGGCGCCGACGAACAGGTCCTCCGGCGCTCTGACGGGTCCCGCCTGCCGGTCCAGCTGACCGTCACCCCGGTGCAGGACACCGACGGCACCGCACGCGGACACGTCATCGTTCTGCGCGACGTGTCCGAAGTCCGCGAGGCCCTGCAGCACATGGCCTACTACAGTTCGCATGACGACCTGACCGGCCTGATCAACCGGCGACGTTTCGAGCAGCTGGTCGAGGAAGCCCTGCACGGCGCCCGCAGCGACGGACGCCCGCATGTGCTGTGCTATCTCGATCTCGACCAGTTCAAGCTGATCAACGATACCCGCGGCCACCAGGCCGGCGACGAGATGCTGCGCCAGATCGCGGGCATGCTGCGCAGCATCATGCGGCCGCAGGACCACCTCGCGCGTCTGGGCGGCGACGAATTCGGCATCCTGATGCAGGACTGCGACATCGAGCAGGGCAGCCAGATGGCCGTGGACATCGCCAGCGAGATCGCCGGCATGCGTCTGTTCTGGGAAGACAACGTCTTTGCCCTGTCGGCCAGCCTGGGCGTCGTGCCGGTGGACGCCGAATCGGAGTCCACCCAGCAGCTGCTGCGCCACGCCGACACCGCCTGCTACGCAGCCAAGGATTCGGGACGCAATCAGGTCCGCGTCTACACCCCGCAGGATGTCGATCTGGCCGATCGCGCGGGCGAGATGCACTGGGTCAGCCGCATCCCCCAGGCAATCGAACGCGGAGAATTCGAACTCTGGGCTCAGCCGGTGCTCGCACTGGACGACGGACCGCCCGCCTACCGGGAGCTCCTGCTCCGGCTGCGCGACGAGCACGGCAACCCGGTTCCCCCGGGGACCTTCATCCCGGCGGCGGAGCGATACGATCTGATGTGCCAGCTGGATCGCTGGGTGGTGGAAACCGCACTGGAATGGATGCAGGACTGCCAGGCCCGCGGTGCCGAACTGCCGGTCATCGGGATCAACATCTCCGGCACCGCCCTCAACAGCGAGGCCTTCCCCGAATTCCTGCTGGAACGGGTGCGCTCGGCCGGCATCCCCGGCCACCGCCTGTGCTTCGAGATCACCGAAACCGCCGCGGTCGGCAACCTGACCCGCACCGCGCGCTTCATGCGCGAGCTGCGTGGCGAAGGCTGCCTGTTCGCGCTGGACGATTTCGGCAGCGGCCTGTCCTCCTTCGCCTATCTGAAGAACCTGCCGGTGGACTTTCTCAAGGTGGACGGCAGCTTCGTCAAGGACATCGAGCACGACCCCATCGACCTCGCCATGGTACGCGCCATCCATGACATCAGCGGCATCGTCGGCCTGACCACCATCGCCGAACACGTCGAGAACGAACATATCGGCAACCACCTGCGGGCCCTGGGCATCCCCTACGGCCAGGGCTACGGCCTGGCCATGCCCGCCCCGCTGGCCGCCTGTACGCCGTCGCAGACCTCCGCCCCGGCCCCGGTCGAGTGATCCGGATCACGCACGCGGCGGATTCGTCACCCGAAGGGCCGCCCCGGCATCTACACTCCCGAATTGGGCCGACCCGCGGCCCGGGATACGTCCCCGGCCGTCACGGGTACCCGCCACGTCAATCTACGGGAGGAAATGCATGAACAACGTCTGGATCGTGGTTGCCGATGCCGCGCGCGCGCGCATCCTCGGTTGTGAAGGCCGCGCCTGCAGCAACATGCAGGATGTCGAGGCCCTCAGTCACAGCGAATCCCGGGCCCACAACCAGGACCTGGTCTCCGACCGGCCCGGCCGCAGCTGGAGCAGCGCGAGCGGAGATGGCCGCCATGCGATGCAGGACACTACCGATCCCGGAGCCCAGGAGCGCGACCGTTTCGCCCGTCAGCTCGCCGAGCGCCTGCGCGAGGCTCACCACGCGGGCAGTTTTCAGCATCTGGTGATCGTGGCCGCGCCCTCCTTCCTGGGCGCCCTGCGCGAACTCTTGGACCGGCAGGTGGCGCAGACCGTGACCGCGGAGGTGGCCAAGAACGTCACCAAGGTGGAAAAGCCCGCCGACCTGCGCAAACACCTCCCGGACTTCCTGTACTGAGCCGGTCCGCGTGTCCCGCCGCCCCCGTCCCGGGGGCGGCTCACCAGACCAGCATCAGCAGCCCGGCGCTGGTACACACCACCAGCACGGGGATGATCGTCTCGCGGATCACCTGACCCTCGCGCGCCTCCAGCCCCGCCGCCCCGGCGGCCATGGCGATGTTCTGCAGGGAAATCATGTTGCCCACGCCGGCGCCGATCAGCTGCAGGGCCAGGATCGACGGGAGCGCCAGCGCGAGGGCCTCCGCGGTATCCACCTGCAGCCCGGTGAACAGGAGGTTGGAGACCGTGGCACTGCCGGTCATGAACGAGCCCAGGGCACCGACGAAGGCACTGAACAGCACGAAACCCCCGCCCAGCAGTTCCGCCAGCCCCTGCCCCAGAACCTGCGGCATGGACGGCAGCCCGGCACCGTTGTCCGCGGAGATCAGCAGCAGCTGGGTCAGGCTGATGATGAATACCAGAACGATTGCGGCGATGCGTACCCGCTGCCAGGTCGCCACGGCCGCCCCGCCCAGGGTCGCGCGATCCACGCGGAACAGGAACATTGCGGTGATCAGGGCCAGCAGGAAATAGAAATACGGGGTGAACAGTGGCTGCAGGGTCTGATCCGGGCTGACGCCCGGGAGCCCGGCAAACCCGATCTCCACTCCCGCCAGCCATTCGCGCAGGGGCCCCACCGTACGCGACAGGATCAGGGCCACGGCCATCACGAAAAACGGAACCAGGCCACGCAGCACCCCGCGCTTATCCACCGGCTCGGCCGCCTCGCGACCCCCGCGCACCGGCAGCAGCCAGCCGCGGTGCGCCGCCCAGGCGATCAGGGCCATCGCACTCACCCCGCCGATGATCGCCGGCAGTTCCGGCCCCACCAGCCAGGCCACCAGGAAATACGGCAGCCCGAAGGCCAGACCCGAGAACACCGCGAACGGGATGAACTCGCGAAAACGGCCCTTCTCCTCGCCGAGGGTCGCGACCCAGGCAATGAACACCGTGATGAACACCCCCAGGGTCCCGTGGATCGCCGCGGTCTGGAACACCGCCTGGCCGATGGTGTCCTCGCTCAGCCCCAGCCCGGAAAAGCCGATCACCACCGGGGTCCCCGCGGCCCCGAACGGCACCGCGGTGGAATTGCCGATCAGCGCGATGGCCACCGCCTTCAGCGGAGGCAGGCCGAAATACACCAGCAGCGGCGCGGCCAGCACCGCCGGGGTCCCGAAACCGGCGATCCCCTCGACAAAGCCGACCAGGCCCCAGCCCAGCAGCATCGCCAGGACCCGGCGGTCGTCCGAGACCCGCGCGATCGCGCACTGGATGGTGTCGAGGTGCCCCGTCCGGATCAGCACGTTCAGCATCAGCAGGGCCACGGTGATGATCAGCATCACCTCCAGGAACACGACCCCGGCATTGGCCAGACTGGTCGCCACCACCGTGCCCGGCAGCTGCCAGACGAACAGCCCGATCAGCAGCGTGGCCAGCCACGCCAGCGGCGCCGCCTCGTACGCCGGCCGGCGCAGGAACACCAGGAGCACGAACAGCAGTGCGAACGGAACCAGCGTTACCCAGAACAGCGTCATGTCCTCTCCCGCGGGCGGCCTGCATAAAGGCCCGAGGGTACACGGATCCGGCATGGCCGCGCACAACCCGACCGCCGATGATTATGAGCCGAATCACTGTCAAAGGCGTCGACATACCGTATCCTCGCGTGACGACATTCTCAGTCCCACATCCGTGGCCCGGAGCAGCGAATGGCACACATGGAATGGACCAGCGATCTCGACACCGGGATCGAGGTCATCGACAACCAGCACAAGCGCATCGTTGACTACATCAACGAGCTCCATCACGCGATCGAGAACAGCGATCGCGACGAGGTGGGCGATGTCATCAACCAGTTGATCGACTACACCCAGTCGCACTTCACCTTCGAGGAAGAAATGATGGAGGAAGCCGGCTACCCGTTCCTGCGCGCCCACCAGCGGGTGCACGGCCTGTTCATCCGGCGGGTGGAAACCTTCAAGGAACAGTTCGAGAACGGCGAGGACATCGCCCGCGAACTGCATACCGTACTCAAGACCTGGCTGGTCAATCACATCAAGCACGACGACGCCGATTACGCCGAGCTCGTGCGCCAGCACACCGGGGCCGACACGGCCCACAACCGGGGACTGTTCAGCAAGCTCTTCGGCCGCTGAACGCCCCGCCGCTCCCGTGTGGCGGAGGAGGGCCGCCGCGCGGCGGGCACCGCATACCGATAACATCACCAGGAGATGGAGCCATGCCGTACGTTCACTGGTCGGACGATCTGGATACCGGGATCCCGGTCATCGACAACCAGCACAAGCGCATCGTCGAATACATCAACCGCCTGTGCGAAGCCGTCGAGGGCCGCGCGTCGCGCGAGGAGGTCCACGAGGTGCTCGACCAGGTGGTGGATTACACCCTGACCCACTTCGCCTTCGAGGAAGAGATGCTGGAGATCGTGGAATACCCCGACCTGGACCGGCACCGTCGCTCGCACGAGGCATTCAGCCAGCGGATCCGCCAGTATCAGCAGGATTTCGCCGACGGTCAGGACGTGGCCAGCGAACTGGGCGAGACCCTGCGCGACTGGCTGATGAACCATATCCGCAAGGATGACCACGAATACGGCCACATGGTCCGCGACTGGATGCGCTCCCACGCACCCAACGGCATCCTGCAGAACTGAGAGGCCGGCCGCCGGTCCGCG
Organism: Thioalkalivibrio sp. ALE11; assembly: GCF_000381205.1. Taxonomy (NCBI): domain Bacteria; kingdom Pseudomonadati; phylum Pseudomonadota; class Gammaproteobacteria; order Chromatiales; family Ectothiorhodospiraceae; genus Thioalkalivibrio; species Thioalkalivibrio sp. ALE11. The sequence continues at coordinate 190,743 of NZ_KB906164.1, forward strand.
CACCCGGGTGGCGGACCGGCCCGCGTTGACGCACCCGCTGGCGGCGCCTAGTATCCCGGGACTCCGCCCTGCCCGGATTGCCCGCCCGATGACCTACTGTGTCGCCATCGATCTGGACGACGGTCTGGTGTTCGCCTCCGACTCGCGCACCAATGCCGGCGTCGATCAGGTCAGCACCTACTCCAAGATGCATACCTTCGAGGTCCAGGGACAGCGCCTGTTCGTGGTCCTCGCCGCCGGCAACCTCGCCACCACCCAGGCGGTGGTCAGTCGCCTGCAGCGCGAAATGGAGGAAGCCGGCCAGGAAGGCGCCGCCGAACCGAACCTCGCGACCGTCGCCCACATGTCGGAGGCGGCGGAATACCTCGGACGCATCAACCGCGAGGAACAGGAGAAGCATTCCGAGGCGCTGTCGAAGTCGGGGATGAAGGCCGATGCCACCCTGATCATCGGCGGCCAGATCGCCGGCGAGCCCCCGGCGATCTTTCTGGTCTATCCGCAGGGCAACTACATCACCACCTCGCAGCACACCCGCTTCCTGCAGATCGGCGAAAGCAAGTACGGCAAGCCGATCCTCGACCGCATCATCGAGGCGGACACCTCGCTGGGCGACGCGGCGCGCTGCGCCCTGGTCTCCATCGACTCCACGGTGCGCTCCAATCTGACCGTGGGGCCCCCGATCGAGGTGCTGGTGTACGAGCGCGACACCCAGGAGATGGATCACTACCTCTGCCTGGAGGCGGAGGACGAATACCTGCGCTCGCTGACGCATGCCTGGGACGAAAACGTGAAGAAGGCCTTCACCGATCTGCCCCGCTTCGACTGGGAACACCGCCACGGGCGCAAGGACCGCGGCACTCGCGTGAGTCGCCGGGCGAAGAAGAAGTCCTGACGCCCGGGCCGCGACACAGCCCGGGCCGGCTCAGGCCGCGTCCGGCGCGGGCGCGTGTTCCGGGAACAGGAACCAGGTCCGCTCGTTGGCGCGGTGCAGCTCGGCCACGTCGCGCTGCAGGACCTCCAGGAAGCCATGCAGCTCGCCTTCGGCGATCAGCGCGTCGATATCGGCGTTCAGGGCATGCCGCCGGGCCTGACTCACCAGCCGCAGCGGCATCTCGTTGCGCGGCAGGCGCTCCAGCGCCGACTGCACCTCGGTCAGGGCGTGCGCCACCGCCCGCGGGAAGGCCGTGTCCTGCAGCAGAAAGCGCACCACGTCCGGGCCGTTGATACGGCGCTTCACGTGCAGACGATACATCTGGAAGCCGCCCTCCGAACGCAGGATCGAGGTCCACAGCAGCCCTTCGTAGGGCTCGGCCGGCTCGTCGTGGCGTTTGAGCAGCCGCAGTGCCCCGACGTCCACCTGGCGGGTGGTCATGTCGGCGCGCTCCAGATTGCGCCCCAGGCGGATGAAATCGTAGGCCGCATCGTGGCTCATGCTGCCGGCCAGCAGACCGGTCAGCATCTGGCAGCGCTGGATCACCTGCGACAGGAATTCGAAGCGCCCGCGCTTGGTGATCCCCTGATCGATGTGATCGCGGGCGAACAGGTACAGCTCGTTCATCACCTCCCAGGCCTCGGAGGGCACCAGATCACGCGTGGTCCGCACGTTCTCGCGGGCCGAGCGCAGCGACGACAGCACCGAGCCGGGGTTGTCGGCATCCGCCAGCAGGAATTTCACGCAATTGCGCTCGTCCTCGCGCTGGTAATGCGCCTCGAACTCGGCGTCGTGACCAGTGACCGACACCAGGCCCTTCCACGACAGCTGCACCGCCTTCGGCATGTCCAGCGCCAGCAGGTTGAAGGCCATGACCATGCGCGCGGTGTTCTCGGCCCGTTCCACATAGCGCGCCATCCAGTACACCCGTTCTGCCACCCGCGAGAGCATCTCAGTCCTCCTCGTCCACGATCCAGGTATCCTTGCTGCCCCCGCCCTGCGAGGAGTTGACCACCAGCGAGCCCTTGCGCATCGCCACGCGGGTCAGCCCCCCGGCGGTCACGTCGGTGCGCACGCCCTGCAGGATGAACGGCCGCAGGTCCAGGTGGCGCGGCTCGATTTCCGCCCCGCACAGCGTGGGTGCGACCGACAGATCCAGCGTCGGCTGCGCGATGTAGTTGCGCGGATCCCGGCGGATCAGCTTCGCGAACTCGCTGCGCTGTTTCTTGCTCGCATGCGGCCCCACCAGCATGCCGTAGCCGCCCGATTCGTTGGCCGGCTTCACCACCAGCTCGTCCAGATGGTCCAGCACGTACTGGCGGTGCTCGTCGTCGGAACACAGCCAGGTCGGCACGTTCGGGATGATGGGATCCTGATCGAGGTAATAGCGGATCACCTCGGGGATGAAGGCATACATCACCTTGTCGTCGGCGACGCCGGCCCCGGGGGCATTGGCCAGCCCCACATTGCCCTTGCGCCATGCGCGCATCAGCCCCGGCACCCCCAGCATGGAATCGGGATTGAATACTTCGGGGTCGAGGAAGGCATCGTCGATGCGGCGGTAGATCACGTCGACCCGCTCGGGGCCGTCGATGGTGCGCATGTACACGCAGTCGTCGTCGCCCACCATCAGGTCGGCCCCCTCCACCAGTTCGGCGCCCATGCGCTGCGCGAGGAAGGAGTGCTCGAAATAGGCCGAGTTGTAGATGCCGGGTGTCAGCACCGCGATCTCGGGATAGTCCTGCGGCCGCGGCGAGATCGAGGCCAGCATGTCGAACAGCTGCGCGGGGTATTCGTCCACCGGCAGGATGGAGCTGTCCTGGAACAGTTCCGGGAACACCCGTTTGGTGACCTGCCGGTTCTCCAGCATGTAGGAGACCCCCGAGGGCACCCGCAGGTTGTCCTCAAGTACATGGAACTGCCCGTCCCCGGCGCGCACCAGATCGCTGCCGCAGACATGCGCCCACACCCCGTGCGGGGGGTGGATCCCGACGCACTGCTCGCGGAAATTGCGTGACTGCTCCAGCACGTAACGCGGGATCACGCCGTCGCGAAAGATGCGCTGCTCGTTGTAGATATCGTCAATCAGCAGGTTGAGCGCGGTCATCCGCTGCTCCAGCCCGGCCGCGACCTGCTCCCATTCGCGCCGCGGAATCACCCGCGGGATGATGTCGAACGGCCAGGCGCGATCGATGTTTTCGCCCTCGCTGTAGACCGTGAAGCTGATCCCCATCTCGAGGATCGCGTTGTCCGCCGCCTGCTTGCGCCCCTGCAGTTCGGCGTCGTCCAGCGTGGCGAGGTAATCGGCCACCGCGCGGGCCGCTGCACGCGGCTGTCCCGGCCCTTCCATCAGCTCGTCGAAAAACGGGGCGGGATCGTAGTGTTTCCAGTCAATGGACATCCGGCGGGGCTCCTCTGCTCGGCGGCGTCGCAGCCCACAGCATACGTCCGCCCGCCACCGGGCGGGAACCCCGCGTGCAGGAGGCCAGCCCCCTGGCCGATCGGGGCCTGACGAGCCACCGGGGCCGAATCGGCCGGTGGGCCGGCCACCTACACGCGGGTGTCGAAACGGTGGATCAGGGATTTCAGCTCGCCGGCCAGGCGTTCCATGTCGGCGCTGGCCTCGCGCGCGTGTTCCGCCACGGTCCCGGTCTCGCCGGCCACATCGTGGATGGAGGTGACGTTGCGGTTGATCTCCTCGGCGACCGAGCTCTGCTCTTCCACCGCCGTGGCGATCTGGGTGTTCATCTCGGTGATGCGCCCCACCGCCTCGCGGATGCGCCCCAGCGACTCACCGGCCGACTGCGCCTGTTCCACACCGTGGGCAGCCTGTTCCTGGCTCGAGCGCATCGCACTCACCGCCTCCCGCGAGCCGTTCTGCAGGGTCTCGATCATCTGGCGAATGGTCACCGTGGACTCATCCGTGCGCTGCGACAGCCGGCGGACCTCGTCGGCCACGACCGCAAAGCCGCGCCCGTGTTCGCCGGCCCGCGCCGCCTCGATGGCCGCGTTCAGGGCCAGCAGGTTGGTCTGCTCGGCGATCTCGCGGATCACGCCGAGGATGTTGTCGATCTCCGCGGCATCGGTCTCCAGCCGGTTGAGCTTCTCCGCGGTGGTCTCGACCTCGCCCGCCATGCGGTTGATGGCTTCCACGGTGGCGTTCACCACCTCCTCCCCGGAACGGGTCTCCTGCTCGGCGTGATGGGCGCTGTCCGCGGCCTGCGCCGAGTTCTGCGCCATCTCCTGGATGGTCGAGGTCATCTGGTTCATCGCCGTGGCGACCTGATCGATCTCGCCCTGCTGGCGGGTGACCCCGCTGGCGGTCTGCTCCACCGCACCCGCCATGGTCCGGGCGCCGTCGCTTACCGCCCCCGACTGCTCCTCGATGCGGTCGAGCACGGTGAACAGCCGCGCCTCGTGGAAGCGCTGGAACAGCTCCAGCGTCGCCGAACCGTCGCGCCGGCCGCAGTAGATGGTCTCCATCACCGGGTTGTCGAAGATCCGCCGCAGCCCCCGCATGGTACGCTGCAACGGCTGCATCAGCCCGAGCGTGGACGCGCCCCCCAGGGCGAACACCAGGGCCAGACCCAGCCCCTGGGCCAGTGCTCCCCAGGGCGCCAGCAGCACTCCCAGCGCCAGCACAAAGCCGAGGCCCCAGACACCCAGCAGCCGGAACAGCAGGCTGTCCCAGAGGTGCCGGCGAAACTGGCGCCCGCGCTTCATCGCGGCATAGACCTTCTCCGCGCGCTCGACGTGCTCGCGCGACGGCACCCGACGAACCGACTCGTAGCCCACCTTCTGCCCGTTTTCGTAGGCCGGGGTGACGAAGGCGTCCACCCAGTAATGATCGCCGTTCTTCCGGCGATTCTTCACGATGCCCATCCAGGCGCGATCGGACTGCAGCGTGGCCCACATGTCGGCATAGGCCGCCTCGGGCATGTCGGGGTGGCGCACGATATTGTGCGCCGAGCCGTGGAGTTCTTCCCAGTCGAAACCACTGACGCTCACGAAGGCGTCATTGGCGTTGCGGATCCGGCCCTTCAGGTCGGTGGACGAGATCAGGTCCTCGCCCTCGTTGAGGGTGTATTCGGTCCCCGTGACGGGAAGGTTTTCGCGCATACTGCTCGGTCTCCGCGGGCGCGCCGGCCGGCGCGCCCTTTGCTCGTCGCGTGAGTGTCGTTTTACGGGGTAACGGCCGCCGCCCGGGCGGCTTGAGCTTCAGCGCCGTGCCGCCGCCAGCAGCCGGGCGAAGCCGTCGAAGGTCCGGGAATCCAGCGCCAGCGCCGGCGAGCGCCGGTCGGCGTAGATCATCCCGATGCAGCGCCCGTGCTCCCGCACCGGCGCCAGCAGGCAGTCTACCCCGCCGGTCAGCCCGGCCACTGGCCCGGGCAACGGGGTGTCAGGATGATCGCGCGACCACCAGACCGGATCGGTCTGCTCCAGTACCGCGCCCATGGCGCCCAGGTCATGGCGGCCGATGCCGAAATGGCTGAACTCCGGCTCGTGCAGCGTACCGACGAGATCGGCCGCATGCAGCCAGTCACCATCATGCGCCAGCTCCGCGAACACGACCCTGTTCAGCCCCAGGCCGAACTGGCAGGCGCGCAACAGGCGCCGCAGGCGCACGCCCCGGTGTGGCTCGCGCTGCAGCGCGAGCTCGCCGCTGACCGCGATGTCGCCGCGCGGCGCCAGGCCCAGCGGCACCGGCGAACAGTCCTCCCGCCAGACACGCGCGATCGCCGCGGGATCCAGGGCGTCCATGGCATACAGCCAGGCGTCCCGGTTGAAGCCCTCCATCAGACGGCCGAGCCGATCCGCCGCCGCCTTGTCGGGCTCGCCCAGCAAATCGGCCAGCAGGCGCAGATCGCGATCCTCGCGCAGGGTGTCCATGCCGTGGAAGATCTGGCCGGCCACCGTCGAAGCCACCATCACCTCCATGGCCCGCGGGTGAGCGGCGTTCTCCGCGCGCAGGGTACCGCGTACCAGCTCCGGCAGGTGCATGTGCTCGGCCATTCCGCGCGACAGATCGTCGGTGGCATAGCCCAGAGCCACGTAACTGGCCTCGTCGGGCAGCGCCCGCAGCTGCAGCATCGAGCGCAGCCCCGCCAGTTCCGGCGCGTCGGTCATTTCCAGCGCCAGCATGCCGAGGTCGTTCAACAGGGCGGCCAGCCCCAGCTCGCCCGGTTCACTGTCGTGGCGCACCCGTCCCAGTTTCTCCACGATCAGTGCCGCCAGGCGCGCCTGGGCCGCTCGCCGCCGGTACGGCTGCGGGTCCGGGAGGATGTCTTCCACCCTTGGTGCGCGTTCGATCTCCTCGTGCACCGCCCGCAGGCCCAGCATGGCGATCGCATCCGGTACCGAATGCACCTCCTGCTTGAGGCCCGGACGCGGGGCGTTGGCCCGCAGGATCAGCCGCAGTGCCAGCCCCGGATCGCGCTCGGCATACAGCCCCACCTCGCGCAGCGAGCGGTTGACCAGGGCGTCGGTGTCGGCGAAAACCGCCTCGCTGGACCCCAGTACCGGCCAGTCCGTCTCTGCCAGGCTGCGTGCCCGCCCGGCATAGGGCGCCGTTTCATCCAGGGCCATTGCTGTACCTCGCCTGCGGTTCTCGATTAAGGTTGGCGGGCCGACTATAGCAACGCAGGACCTGCTCGCGTGAAGTTCATCCTCGGTTTTCTCGTCGTACTGGGCGCCGTCTTCGGGGGCTACGTGGCCCACGGTGGCGACATCTTCATCATCTGGCAGCCCTACGAATACATCATCATCGGCGGCGCCGCGCTGGGCGCGTTCCTGATCGCCAATCCGCCACACGTGGTGGTTACGGTCTTCAAGTCGATCCCCAAGCTGATGCAGGGACGCAAATATGCGCAGGCCGACTACCTCGACCTGCTGGCGCTGATGTACAAGCTGTTCGTCAAGGCCCGCAAGGAGGGCCTGATGGCGGTCGAAGTCGACATCGATGATCCGGAAAACAGCGAGATCTTCCAGGCCCACCCGCGGGTGCTGAAGAATCACCATGCCGTCGAATTCATCACCGACTACCTCCGGCTGATCATCTCCGGCTCGATGAACCCGCATGAGCTGGACGCCCTGATGGACGTGGATCTGGAGACCCACCACGAAGAGGTGGAGCGTCCCAGCCATGCGGTGAACAAGGTGGCGGACGCCCTGCCCGGCTTCGGCATCGTCGCGGCGATCCTCGGCATCATCAACACCATGGGTGCCATCGGCGGCGACATCGAGACCATCGGCATGAACGTCGCCGCCGCGCTGGTCGGCAGTTTCCTCGGGATCCTGCTGGCCTACGGTTTCGTCGGCCCGACGGCCTCCGCGCTGGAGGCCCGCTCGCACGAGGACACCAAGTACATGCAGTGCATCAAGGCCTGCATCCTCGCCAACGTGCAGGGCTACAGCCCGCAGGTCTCGGTGGAATTCGGCCGCAAGACCATGGAAAGCGACGTGCGCCCGGGCTTCACCGAACTCGAGGAACACGTGAAGGCGGCCTGAGGCCGGCCGGACACCGCTCATGGGCGTCGAGGACAAGACCCAGCCGATCATCGTCAAGAAGAAGGTGGTCCAGGGCGGCCACCACGGCGGTTCGTGGAAGGTCGCCTTCGCCGACTTCGCCCTGGCGATGATGGCCTTCTTCCTGCTGCTGTGGCTGCTGGCCGCGCTGGAGGCGGACGAACGCGCCGCGCTGTCGGAGTACTTCCAGAACCCGTCAGCCTTCGAGGGCCAGGCCATGGCACCGTCGCAGGCCATCGGTGACGGCACCGGCGCCGATCCCTCGATCATCGACTTCGAGGGCCTGCCCGACCGTCTCGATGCGCCCCCGGAGCCCGTACCGGACGATGCCGATGACGAGACCCTGCTGGAACGCGACCGCGAGCGCCTGGAATCGCTGCAGGAAGCGCTGGAAGAAGCCATCGACCGCAGTCAGGCCCTGGAGCCGTTCAAGGACCAGCTGCTGATGGACATCACACCGGAAGGCCTGCGTATCCAGATCATCGACGCCGAGAATCGTCCGATGTTCGCCACCGCCAGCGCGCGGCCGCTGGACCATGCCAGCGGCATCCTGCGCGAGCTCGCGGGGCTGATCAACGAGGTCCCCAACCGGATCTCGATCACCGGCCACACCGATGCCCGCCCGCTGCAGCGCGAGGACTACACCAACTGGGAGCTGTCCACCGACCGCGCCAACGCCGCGCGGCGCGAGCTGATCGCCGGCGGCACCGAGCCGGAACAGATCGCGCGCGTGGTGGGGCTGTCCGACACCGTCCCCTTCGACCGGAACAACCCCGAAGCTGCGGTGAACCGGCGCATCACCCTGATCGTCCTCAACCAGGAGGCCGAGGAAGCCATGCGCGAGGGGATCGAAACCGAGGGCACCCCGCCGGCGGATGCACTGGACGCCCCGGAAGACTGACCCCGCACGCGACCTTCAGCGCAGGAACAGCGAATAGGCCGGGTTGCCGGTCTCCTCGTGCCAGGGATAGCCGACCTCTTCGAGGAATTCCCGGAAGCGCTTGCGATCCTCCTTCGGGATCTGCATGCCGACCAGCACCCGACCATGCGCGGAGCCATGGTTGCGGTAATGGAACAGGGAGATGTTCCAGGTCTCCCCCATGTGGTTGAGGAAGTTCAGCAACGCCCCCGGACGCTCCGGGAACTCGAAGCGGTAGAGCCGCTCGTTGCGCACCTCGCCACCGTGGCCGCCCACCATGTGCCGCAGATGCAGCTTGGCGACCTCGTTCTCGGTCATGTCGAGGACCTCGTAGCCGCGCTCGCGCAGGTTCGCGAGGATCTCCGCGCGCTCGGGATCGCCGCCTTCCAGCTTGATCCCGGCGAAGACATGCGCGGTGCTGTCGTCGGCGTAGCGGTAGTTGAACTCGGTAATGCCGCGCTTGCCGACCGCTTCGCAGAACTCGCGAAAGCTGCCGGGCCGTTCGGGGATGGTCACCGCGAACAGCGCCTCGCGGTGTTCGCCGATCTCGGCGCGCTCGGCCACGTGGCGCAGGCGGTCGAAATTGATGTTGGCGCCGCTGAGCACCGCCGCCAGATGCGCGCCGCGCAGCCCCTCGCGCTGGGCGTACTGCTTCATGCCGGCCACCGCCAGGGCCCCGGCCGGCTCGGCCACCACGCGGGTGTCGTCGAAGATGTCCTTGATCGCTGCGCAGATGGAATCGGTATCCACCAGCAGGACCTCGTCCACCAGCTCGCGGGTCAGGCGGAAGGTCTCCTTGCCCACCTGACGCACCGCGGCGCCGTCGGCAAAGATCCCCACCTGCTTCAGGCTGACCCGCCGGTTCTGCTGCAGCGCCTTGTACATCGACGGGGCGTCGTCCGGCTCCACCCCGATCACCCGGATCTCCGGGCGCAGGCGCTTGATATAGGCCGCCATGCCCGAGACCAGTCCGCCACCGCCGATACACACGAACACCGCGTCCAGCGGTCCCGGGTGCTGACGCAGCAGTTCCATGGCCACCGTACCCTGCCCGGCGATGACGTCCGGATCGTCGAACGGGTGGATGAAGGTATAGCCGTGCTCGGCCTCCAGCTCGCGGGCATGCGCTGCGGCCTCGTCGAAGGAATCGCCGAACAGCACCGCCTCGCCGCCGAAGCGGCGTACCGCGTCCACCTTGATCTGCGGCGTGGTGACCGGCATCACGATGACCGCACGGATACCGCGATGGGTCGCTCCCAGCGCCACGCCCTGGGCGTGGTTGCCCGCCGAGGCCGCGATCACGCCCTTCGAGCGCTGCTCCTCCGAAAGCTGCGCGATCTTGTTGTAGGCGCCGCGCAGCTTGAACGAGAACACCGGCTGCAGGTCCTCGCGTTTGAGGCGGATATCACAGCCCAGCCGGTTCGACAGCGTGGGCATGGCATCCAGCGGTGTCTCGCGCGCAACATCGTACACGCTGGAGGTGAGGATCTTCTCCAGATAGCGATAGTCTTTCATGACTTCGCACGATAGCACGCGCGCCGCATACCTTGTGACTCCCTCGCGCGAGGCCGTTCGTGCCCCCGTCATTGCGAGGAGCCGAAGGCGACGCGGCAATCGGCCGCAATGGCCTGCACGCAGGAACAGGTGGCTTCGGATGGAGATCGCCACGTCGCTCCGCGACTCGCGATGACGAGGGGGGAGAGCTGCGCGACTCGCGATGACTGGGCATGGCATGACTCGCAATGACGGCGCGAGAGCTGCGCGGCGCTTGTCCCGTCAACGTCGGGATGGTTATGCTCGGCAGGTTATATCAAGAACATGCGAGACGAAGCGATGACTCAGGACGAAATGAAAAAGGCGGTGGCCGAAGCGGCCCTGTCGAAGATCGAGGACGGCTGGGTGGTCGGTGTCGGCACCGGGTCGACCGCCAACTATTTCATCGATGCCCTCGCGGGCATGAAGAACCGCATCGACGGGGCTGTCGCCTCCAGCGAGGCGAGCGCGGAGCGCCTGCGCAAACATGGCATCGAGGTCCTGGACCTGAATTCGGCCGGCCCGCTGCCGATCTACGTCGACGGCGCCGACGAGGCCACTACCCACCTGCACCTGACCAAGGGCGGTGGCGGCGCGTTGACCCGCGAGAAGATCGTGGCCGCCGCCTCCGAGACCTTTGTCTGCGTGGTCGACGACACCAAGATCGCGAACTATCTGGGCAACTTCCCGCTGCCGGTGGAGGTCATCCCGATGGCCCGCAGCCACGTGGCCCGCGCGCTGTCGAACCTGGGCGGCAATCCGGAACTGCGCGAAGGTTTTGTCACCGACAACGGGAACGTCATCCTCGACGTCCACAACCTGCGCATCATGAACCCGGTGGAGCTGGAATCGGAGATCGATCACATCGCCGGGGTGGTGACCAACGGGCTGTTCGCGCGGCGCCCGGCCGACGTGATGCTGATCGGCAGCGAGAAGGGCGTGCGCGAACTGCACCGCCACTGAGGCACGATGAACGAGACCGGCAAGTGGCTGATCATCATCGGCGGCGCGATCGTCCTGATCGGGCTGCTGTGGCCCTGGCTGGGAAAGATCCCCTGGGGAAGACTCCCCGGGGACATCGTGATCGAACGCGGTGACAGCCGCTTCTACTTCCCGCTGACGACCATGATCATCGTCAGCATCGTGCTGTCACTGATCCTGGGCTTCTTCCGCCGCTGACCCCGCTCTCTCAGCCCATCACCTCATCGTAGAACGCCTGCATGCCGCCCTCGAGGAAGTAATAACGCTCGTCCTCGATGCCCAGCTCGCGCAGGCGATACTGCAGCCAGCGCACCTGCTGTCCGTGCTGGTCGAAGATCAGCAGGGTGTCGCCGTCCGCGGCGGCCGCACGCAGGGCGTCGTCCAGGGCCGCCGGCTCGTTCACCGGCATGACCCGTTCGCGTCCGCCGAACAGGGCGATGTCATCCTCGTCCCCGGCACCACTGATGTCGAGCAGCAGGCTGTCGTCCTCCTGGGCCCGGCGTGCGAACGTCTCGCCATCCAGCAGCCGCGCCTCGAACGACGCGTCGGGGATCAGATCGCCGTCCTCGACCGCTTCGCCGAACAGGCGGGAGAAGCGCGGATAGCTCTGCGCCCAGTCATGCATGCCGGCGTCATACGCCAGCACGGCATCGAGCCCGGCATCGCTGGCCCGCGCCGCCGCACGGTACGCCCGATGGCTGTCGCGCCCGTTGCAGTAGAACACCAGCGGGCTGCCCTCCCGGGCTTCCAGGTCGCGGACACGCTCGTCGAAATCGGGGGCGTGCAGATTCACGTGATGGGCGTCGCGCATCCGCATCACGTCGTATTCCGCGCGCGGGCGCACGTCCACCAGGGTCGAGCCGCTGAACTGACCGCGCAGGTCGAACAGCTCGATGGCCTCCACCCCGAAGCGTTCGTAAAGATGACGCCCCGGAAACTCCGCCAGCTGGGCCGAGAGGGTGACAGGGGTGGCCAGCAGGCCGGCGGCAAGGGCGAACACACCCGAACGAACAGCGAAATGACGAAAGCTCATGCGATCTCCGTTGACGTCAGCAGGGGGCCGCGGGATACGGCCTTCCCTGCGACGCCCCGTGAACTCCGTTTATTCCACTGCGCAGTGTACGGGAAACCGCCGCTCACAGCAGGACCTTCTCGATGCCTCCTTCACGCGCCCGGTCGATGAAGCCCTTCTGCCAGTCCTCGCCCAGCAGCCGGTTGGCCATCTCCACCACGATGTAATCGGTGTCCAGGCCGGTATCCTCGCGATAGCGCGACAGCCCCTGCTGGCAGGCCGGGCAGGAGGTCAGCATCTTCACGTTGCCGTTTTCCGCCTTCTCCTCGCCGGTCAGCTGCTTGATGCCCTTGTGCAGCTCCTCCTGCTTGCGGAAGCGCACCTGGGTCGCAATGTCGGGGCGGCTCACCGCGAAGGTGCCCGCCTCGCCGCAGCAGCGATCGGACTGCAGGACCTCCTGGCCCAGCAGGTTGCCGGCCACCTCGGTCGGCTTGTGCGACTTCATCGGCGAATGACAGGGATCGTGGTACATGTACTGCACGCCCTGCAGCCCTTCCAGCTTGATGCCCTTCTCCATCAGGTACTCGTGGATGTCCAGCAGCCGGCAGCCCGGGAAGATCTTCTCGAACTCGTATTTCAGCAGCTGATCCATGCAGGTCCCGCAGGAGACCACCACCGTCTTGATGTCGAGGTAGTTCAGCGTCGTCGCGATGCGATGGAACAGCACCCGGTTCTCGGTGCTGATCTGTGAACCCTTCTCGAAGTCGCCGCCGGCGTTCTGCGGGTAACCGCAGCACAGGTAGCCCGGCGGCAACACGGTCTGCGCACCCGCATCGTAGAGCATCGCCAGGGTGGCCAGGCCGACCTGGCTGAACAGGCGTTCGGAGCCGCAGCCCGGGAAGTAGAACACCGCGTCGGAGTCCATGTCCGTCTTCACCGGATCGCGCAGGATCGGCACGTAGCGCGAGTCCTCCAGCCCCAGCATCTGCCGCGTGGTCTGACTCGGCAGCCCCGCCGGCATGGGTTTCTTCACGAAATGCACGACCTGCTCGTGCACCGGCGCCTTGCCGGTGGTCGAGCGGGGCCGCTTGCCCTCGCCGGTCAGGCCGAGCTTCTTGAACGACCAGTGACCCAGACGCTGGGCCGCATAGCCCATCTGGATCGCGCCCTTGCGGATGCCCTTCACCGCAGCCGGATCCTTGGTGTTGAGGAACGCCATGGACATCATGGTGGCCGGCGACGCCTTGCGCTTGCCCTTCTTGTTGAGGATGGAGCGCATGTGCATGGTCACGTCGCCGAAGTCGATGTCGACCGGGCACGGGTTCAGGCACTTGTGGCAGATCGTGCAGTGATCGGCCACGTCGTTCATCTCCTCGAAGTGGTTCAGCGACAGCCCGCGTCGGGTCTGTTCCTCGTACAGGAAGGCCTCCACGATCAGGCCGGTCGCCAGGATCTTGTTGCGCGGCGAGTACAGCAGGTTGGCGCGCGGCACGTGCGTGTTGCACTCGGGCTTGCACTTGCCGCAGCGCAGGCAGTCCTTGATCTCGTCGTTGAGATCGCCCAGCTCGCTCTGCTCGAGGATCAGCGCCTCCTGCTTCACCAGACGCAGCGACGGCGTATAGGCGTTGTTCAGGCCGGAGCCCTCCAGCAGCTTCCCGGCATTGAACACCCCGTTCGGGTCGATCTGCTTCTTGTACTTCGCGAACGAGTCGATGCGGTCGCGATCCAGGTACTGCATCTTGGTCAGGCCGATCCCGTGCTCGCCGGAGATCACCCCGTCCAGTTCGCGCGCCAGGCGCATCACCTCGTCCACCAGACGCTCGGCCTGGTGCATCATCGGGTAATCGTTGGAATTGACCGGGATGTTGGTGTGCACGTTGCCGTCGCCCGCATGCATGTGCAGGGCGATGAACAGCCGGCTGGTGAGCACGCGGTCGTGGATCGCGGTCAGGCGCTTGCGCACCGACTCCATTTGGTGACCGTTGAAGATGTCGAACAGCGGCCGTTCGACCTCCGCGCGATAGGAGATGCGCAGGCTGCGCCGCAGCAGCAGGTGGATCAGCTTGTCGTGCGGGCGCATATCCGCGCGGGCCGCATCGTCCAGCAGCTCGTCGCACTCGGAGGCCAGGGTGTGGAAGTTGTCGGCGATGCGCGACCAGCGATCGCGCACCGATTCCAGTACCTCCACCGCGCGCTGGCGCTTGGTCTCGAACCACTGCTGGCCCTCGCCCTCGGCATCCTCCAGCAACTCGCGCAGCTCGGGATGGTCGCCGCGCATGCATTCCAGCATCTCGTCGACCATCGCCAGCTTGTTCGTCAGCGACTCGCGGACGTTGAGGGTCTCCACCCCTTCGGTGTACTCCGCCAGGCGCTCCAGCGGGATCACCACGTCCTCGTTGATCTTGAACGCGTTGGTGTGGTGGGCGATGGCCGCGGTGCGGGCGCGATCGGCCCAGAACCGCTTGCGCGCCTCCGGGCTGACCGCGATGAAGCCCTCGCCATTGCGGGCGTTGGCCGCGCGCACCATCTGCGCGGCCAGGCGGCCCAGCGCGTCCTCGTCATCGGACACGATGTCCGCCACCAGGACCATCTTCGGCAGGTCGCCGCGCGCACCCTTGGGGGTGTACTTCACCGCCCGCACGTAGCGTTCGTCGAGGTGCTCGAGGCCCGCCAGCAGCACGTTTTCCTCGGCATCCACCGCATCCTTGATCTCGACGATCGCCGGGACCGCCTCGTGCAGATCGGTGCCGTAGAACTCCAGGCACACGGTGCGGGCGTTGTCCGGCATGCGATGGAGGATGAACTCGGCCGAGGTGATCAGACCGTCACAGCCCTCCTTCTGGATACCCGGTACGCCCATCAGGGTCTTGTCGGTCACGTCCTTGCCCAGCCCCGTCTTGCGGAACTGTGCCCCCGGCATCTCCAGGATCTCCGGCTCGCCCTTCTGCGTCCGGCCGTCCGCCTCAAAACGGGTCACGCGGAAGCGCACGGTCTCCGCGTCGTGGATCTTGCCGAGGTTGTGATCGAGGCGCTCGATATACATCCAGTCCGCCTCGGGGGTCACCATGGTCCAGGCGGCCAGGTTGTCCAGCGCGGTACCCCACAGCACGGCCTTCTTGCCGCCGGCATTCATGGCCACGTTGCCGCCGATCGTGGAGGCGTCCTGCGAGGTCGGGTCCACCGCGAACACCAGGCCGTTGTTGTCGGCCAGCTCGGAGACGCGCTTGGTCACCACGCCCGCCTCGACGTGCACCACCGGGACTTCGCGGTCCACACCCGGCAGGCTGCGCCGCTGCACGTCGCCCAGGCCTTCGAGTTTTTCGGTGTTGATGACCGCCGAGCGCTTGGACAGCGGCACGGCACTGCCGGTATAGCCGGTACCACCGCCGCGCGGGATCACCGTCAGTCCCAGCTCGATGCAGGCCGCCACCAGCGGCCCCATCTCTTCCTCGGAGTCGGGGGTGAGCACCACAAACGGCAGTTCCACGCGCCAGTCGGTCGCATCGGTCACGTGCGAGACACGCGCCAGCCCGCCGAACTGGATATTGTCCTTGTGCGTGAGCCCGTTCATGCGCTTGCGAACCTTGTCGCGCAGCGCCAGCGTCTTGTCGAACTCCTCCGCGAACGCGGTCAGCGCCGCCTGGGCACGCCGGGCCAGGGTCAGGGCCTTCTCGTTGCCCTCGGCACGCGCCTCGATCTGGTCGAGGCGGTGCTGCATCGCATCCATCAACGAACGGCGACGCTTGCGGTCCCCCAGCAGATCGTCCTGGATGTACGGGTTGCGCGTGACCACCCACATATCCCCCAGGACCTCGAACAGCATGCGCGCGGACACGCCGGTACGGCGTTCGCCACGCAGCTCGTTGAGCAGCTCCCAGGTATCGGACCCGAGGAAGCGGATGACGATTTCGCGGTCGGAGAAGGAGGTGTAGTTGTACGGTATTTCGCGCACGCGTTCGGCGGTCATTGAGGCGGGGCCTCCCGATCAGAGTGAAGCGCAAGGTTAACGGCCAGCCGGACCGAAAGCACGATCTCGCACTCGCGGTCCATTCTTTTGGCACCAAAGTAATTGCGCAATAATAAGGAAACCCTGATCGACGTGCACGCCCGACCGGGCCCGGAACAGCCCGGGCCCGGTCGGCTGCGGAGATAATGCGGCGTCAGAACAGTTTGGATTCCATCTCCAGAAACACCGCATTGGCGTTGGAACGGTTGGTCTGGTCGAACGCCGGCAGGTTTTCGTATTCCGACCAGTCCATGGCAGCGTAGGCCTCCTCGAAGGACATCATTTCCTCGACCGATTCCGCCATGTGCTCCCGCAGCTTCACCAGGTAATCCCGGGTGAAGCGCACCGCCCGGCGGGCATTGGCGGTCGCGTCGCCATGCCCCGGGATCAGAAAGTTCGGCTCCATCGCCTCCACCTGCTCCAGGCGGTTCACCCAGTTGCCGGAATCCAGGGCATCATCGCCGAGGAACGGGATGCGGCCGTCAAACACGATATCGCCGGCAAACACCACGCCGTCTTCCTCGACCACCATGATGACGTCATCCGGTGAATGCGCCGGACCGGCATGCAGCAGGCGGAACGTCTTGCCGCCCAGCTCGATGGTGTACTCCTCGTCGAACAGCTCGTCCGGCGGGATCACCTGAGTGTCTTCGTCCACCCACGGATAAAGCACGCCCCGACGCTGCTGCAGACGGGATTCGGCGCCCGGCCCGCGCAGATAATCTTCCGCCCGCCGCTGACCGATGATGCGCGCTTCCGTATGATCGGCGAACGCCTGCAGACCGTAGATATGGTCCGCATGGTAATGACCCGCAATCACGTAGCGGATCGGTTGATCCGTGACCTCCCGGATCCGCCGGATCATCTCGAACCCCAGGGCCGGGGTACCCAGAGCGTCGTAGACCACCACGCCCTCGTCGGTCACCACGAAACCGGCGTTGGAGGTGTGGCCCTCGTTGTCGGGGCCCGGGATGCCCGACAGACCGATCATGTACCAGGCATTGGTCCCTTCCACCTGGCGGGCACGGGTATCGACAGTGACCTCGGAATACGGATTCTCGGGTACGGACATGGCTTCTCCTCGCTCGAAACCTGGGACTGACTATAGACCACAGACGCACGGAGAAGACCCGACATTCCGCAGAAGAGCCCCCGCGTGTGCGTTGCTCCGCTGCGCTCCGCCGAAGCTTCCAGGTTCTCATCCTGGCCGGTCATATCCATGAAAAAGGGCCCCGCGAGGGGGCCCTTTTCCATGGATGGCTGGGGGACCAGGATTCGAACCTGGGTTGACGGAGTCAGAGTCCGTAGTCCTACCGCTAGACGATCCCCCAATTCTGGCCGGTGCCCGAAACCTCCGGGTGCACCGGCGAAAACCGGATCAGCGCTTGGAGTACTGCGTCGCGCGACGGGCCTTGCGCAGGCCGATCTTCTTGCGCTCCACCTCGCGGGCATCCCGCGTCAGGTGACCGCCACGACGCAGCGTGCTGCGCAGGTCCTCATTATACTCAACTAGGGCGCGGGCGATACCCAGACGAATGGCACCCGCCTGACCGTTACCACCCCCGCCGGAGACCGTAGCCACCACGTCGAAGCCGTCGAGGGCTTCGGCCGCTTCCAGCGGCTGCCGGACAACCATGCGCGAAGTCGGACGACCAAAGAACTCGTCCAGCGGACGGCCGTTGACGGTCACGTTGCCCGAGCCGGGACGCAGAAAGACACGCGCGGAAGCCGTCTTGCGGCGACCCGTACCGTAGTACTGATTCATAGCCATTGGAATCGATTTCCCTGTTTCTGGTTGGCGGCGCCGCGGATCAGATGTCCAGCGGCTGCGGCTGCTGGGCCGCATGCCGGTGCTCGGTTCCGGCATACACCTTGAGTTTCTTGAGCATCGACCGGCCGAGCGGATTGCGCGGCAGCATGCCCTTGACGGCCAGCTCGAGCACCTTCTCCGGATGACGTTCGATCATCTGGGAGAAGTTCGCCTCCTTGATGCCCCCCGGATAACCGGTATGGCGATAATACATCTTGTCGGAGGCCTTGTTGCCCGAGACCCGGATCTTGTCCGCATTGATCACGACGATGTAGTCGCCGGTATCCACGTGCGGCGTGTAGACGGGCTTGTGCTTTCCGCGCAGCCGACGCGCGATTTCCGTGGCGAGTCGACCGAGGGTCTTGTCACTGGCATCCACAAGGAACCAGTCGCGTTCGACTTCTGCCGGCTTGGCGCTGATGGTGCTCATGTATCGATGCTCCGATGTCGGGGCGATTCAGAAAGCGCGGAAGAATACCGTGTTGTACCCCGTCATTCAAGGGTCCCACGAGCGATTGCACAAAAAGACGGGGCCGCCCCGAAGGACGGCCCCGTCAGCGCATGCCTGTCCCTTGCGGGCTTACATGGCGCTTTCGGCCTGCTGCTGGACCTCCTGCATCAGCTCGGGGTCGTTCTGCAGGGCCATGGCGACCTCATTGTACTCTTCAACGGTCATGCCGGCATCCTCCACGGCCGCGACCATCTCGTCCTGGGCCTCCTGCTGCATCTGCTGCGCCTGGGTCTCGTCCTCGGCTTCCTGCAGGCGCTGGGAGAAGTCCTCGCGGACTTCCTGCACGCCGACGAAGGCCTCGACGAAGGTGTCGATATCCTCGTCGGACAGGTCGACCTCGGGGGCCTGCTGCTGCATCGGGGCACCGCCACCTTCCGGCGGAGCACCACCCTGGGCGCCCGCGCCGCCCTGCGCGCCACCCTGCGGCGGGGCACCGCCCTGAGCGCCGCCTTCCGGCGGAGCGCCACCCTCGGCGCCGCCACCCATCTGCGCGGAGGCCACACCACCGAAGGCGAACATGGAAGTCAGGGCGAAAGCCATTGCGGTCTTGCGAAAGTTCATCATTGCGTTTGCTCCTTGGTCTTTACGACGGTCTGTATTCACGAAAATCATGATCTGCGGTCCGGACTACCAGTCCCGCTCCGTGCCCTGCCGCGGGTCTTCGCCGGGCTCGGGCATCGCCTCGCCCTCGGGCCGCTCGCCCGGGGCCGGCATCTGCTGGCCGGTGGCACCGCCACGCGGATCCGTGCGCTCGGGCTCCATGCTCCCCGGCGGCGCGTCACGCGGCTCGGGGGGCGCACCCTGCGGCCGATCCGGCTGCCCCGGCCCGGTTTGCGGTTCGGGGGGCTGGCCACCGGGCGGAAGCCCGCGTTCCTGTCCGGTTCCGCCGGGCGGAAGCCCCCCGCCCTGGCCGCTCCCGCCGGGTGCCGGGGCATCCCGCGGTGCTGGTGCGTCCTGGCGCGGCTCGGGTGGCTGGCCCTGTCCGGGGGTTCCGGCCTCGGGCGGCATGTCGCCGGCGGGGGCACCGCCCTGGCCCGCCTGGGCCGCAGCCACCCCGGAAAAACCGAGGGTCAGCACCGAACCGAGCGCCATGGCCGTTGCGGTTTTGCGGAAAGTCGTCATGCGACCTCCTGTGGTTTGCGGATTTCGCTACGGACAACCCATACGAAGCAAACCACGGGCCAACATTTCGACCAAAAAATAAAACTCTTAAAATCAGAGACCTGAAGGTCGCCCGAGCGGCCGGAAGAGGAACAGAAACAAGATCAAAACTGTTTCTTTTCGACACATGGGTCGCAATGAAACGTGTCACCGCGTCCGCATGACACATCGTGCAAGGGAAAGGGCTCAGTTCGTATCGGACTCGCCGAGCCGCCGATAAAGCGTCTTGCGGCCGATCCCCAGCATGCGCGCCGCCCGTTGCTTGTTGCCCTCGCAGTGTTCCAGCACGCGCTGGATGTAATCGGTCTCGAGTTCGGCCAGCGAAGGCCAGTGGGCGTCCCGGGCGCCGGGAACGCCGTCACCCGGGGGCATGCCGGCTGATGTTCCGCCGGATGCCGATGCGTGCACCCGCTCCGGCAGGTCGCGCAACTCGATCTGGTCACCGGAAGACAGGGTCGCGGCGCGCTCCATCAGGCTGGAGAGTTCGCGCACGTTGCCGGGGAAGGCATAGTGGAGGAGGGCCCGCATCGCCTCGGGACTCGGGCGACGCTCCGGCAGCCCGTGAGCCAGGGCGTGCTGGCGCAGGAACTGCAGGGCCAGGCGTTCGATGTCCTCGCCCCGGTCGCGCAACGGCGGGATCTCGATACGAAAGGTCTCCAGCCGATAGTAGAGGTCCTCGCGGAACTCGCCCTGCGCGATGCGCCCCGGGATGTCCTGGTGGGTCGCCGCCACGATGCGAACGTCGGTGTCCACCTCCTCGTTGCCGCCCACCGGACGCACGCGCCCGTCCTGCAGCAACCGCAGGAGCTTGCTCTGCATCGCCACCGGCATCTCGGCAATCTCGTCGAGGAACAGGGTGCCTCCGTCGGCCTCGCGGAACAGGCCGCGGCGCGCGCCCCGGGCGCCGGAGAAAGCCCCGGCGACATGCCCCAGCAGTTCCGATTCCAGCAGGCTCTCGGGAATGCCGGCGCAGTTCAGGGCGACGAAGGGACCGTCGCGGCGAGCACTCTCGGCGTGCAGCGCACGCGCCACCAGCTCCTTGCCGGTACCGGACTCGCCGGTGATGAGCACCGATCCGTCGGAAGCCGCAATCCGCCGGATCAGGTCGAACAGCCGCAGCATCGCCGGGCTGTTCCCCCGCATGCCGTGAAAGCCCTCGCCGGCCGCCAGCAGCTCGCGATACTGGCGCACCTCGGCCTTCAGCCGCCGGGCCTCGATCACCCGATCGGCCGCCAGCCGCAGATGATCGAGGTCCACCGGCTTGGTCAGGAAATCATCCGCCCCCGCCTTGAGCGCGGCCACGGCCTGGTCGATGGTTCCGAAGCCGGTAAGCATGATGAAACCGGGCTCCGGCACCGCCTCGCGCGTGGCTTCCAGCACGCGGAAGCCATCCTCGCCCGGCAGTCTCAGATCGCTGACCACCAGGCCGAAGGGTTGCTGGCCCAAGGCCTGCATGGCCTCTTCGGCGCTGCCCACGGCCACCAAGCCATGCCCCGCCTCGCGCAGCTCCTCCACCAGCAGGTCCCGGTGACCGCGATCGTCCTCCACCACCAGCACCGACTCCGGATTGGTCATGCACCCGCCTCCGGCAACGTTCCATCCTCTCCATCCCGTGCGGCACTCCCCGTGGCATCCGCTGCCCGCGGAAACCGGATCACGAAACGGGTCTCGCCCGGGTCCGAACGATCCAGCGCGATCGACCCGCCATGATCCTCCATCGCGACCTGGGCCACCGCCAGTCCAAGACCGGTCCCCTTTCCGGCCGGCTTGGTGGTGAAAAAAGGCTCGAACAGGCGCTCCGCCGTCTCCGGATCGATACCGCCTCCGGCGGCCGGACCGTCGTCGGCCACCGTGACTTCCACCTGCCCGTGCTCCACGCCCCACGTGATCCGCACGCGCGACCGGGCTGCCTGCCCGCCATTCTCGATCAGGTTTTCCAGCGCCTGACCCAGTCGCAGCCGGTCCGCTTCCACCTGCAGGGGTGCGCCTTCCAGCCTGAACTGCACGTCCGGACAATGTCCCCGACCGCGCACGCGATCCACCAGTTCCCGGACCAGTTCATCCAGATTCACGCTGCGGCGCTGCAGCGGATTGCGCCGGGCGAAATCCAGCAGCTGCCGCACGATGGTCTCCACCCGTTCGGTTTCTGCCCGCAGCTCCTGCATTTCCTTGCGCGCCGGATCGTCCTCGGCCAGGCGGCGGGCGGCCCGCTGGGCGCGTCCGGCGATGATCCCCAGCGGGGTTCCCAGCTCGTGCGCCACCCCGGCCGCCAGCTGGCCGATCGCCGCCAGTTTTTCCGAATGCCGCAGTTTTTCCTCCAGCGCTCGCTGCTCGGCCCGCTGCGCCTCCAGCGCCGCTTCGGACGCCTCGCGCCGCTCCAGCATCCCGTTCATGGTAGCCGCGACATGGCGCAGCTCCGCCGGCCCGGCCTCGGGTGCCCGCACGCCGCGCACCCCTTCGCCGATGTCGTGCATCACCCCGGTCAGGCGCTCGACGTGGCGCCCCACGGCCCGGTGGTACCCCACCAGCACCAGGGCCAGAAACAGCACCGTAACCGCCCCGGTCAGCACCGCGCCCTGCCAGCGCAGCTGGGAGACGTAGGCACGAAACGGAGACACGTCACGGGTCACCTGGAGCAGGCCCACGATTCGTCCGGCATGGTCCGCCAGCGGCAGAAAGAACGAAAAAACCTCCCGCCCGCGATGTTCGTCGAACGCACCCAGGGTTCCGGTCTCGCTGATGGCCTGCGCCTCTCCCCGATGCCGCAGCGACGGGCTGGGCGGCCCGGAGGTCGCCACCAGCTCGCCGCGCGCGTCGTAGACGTACACCCCGAAGACTTCGTCGATCTGGAACAGCGAGTCCAGCGACTCCTGAACGGCGGCCACGTCCTGTTCAACAATCGCCGTGGACACCGGCAGACGGATCGCCCGCGCAACCAGCTCGATGTCGTCCTGCATGCGGTCTTCCATCTGCGCCTGGAATTCCTGCAGGCCCAGCGCGACCACCGCACCCACCAACAGGAGCAGCGGCAGCAGGATGAACATCACCACCACATTGCGCAGGCTGTTCAGGCGTCGCGTCATGATCGATGGGAACCGGGGGCGGGCATGCCGCCATGGTAGGCACGGCGGCCGGACGATGCGAACGGGCAAAAAAAAGCGCGGGACAGAGCCCGCGCCAAGAAAACCACCAAAGGAGGATGGAGGAGTCCGCCGATGCTGTCAGGGGGGACAACATTCAGCGTATGCAGATCTTCTAATATTAGGATATTCCTGTCAAGCACTTCCCGCGAGCGACGAACAGAAAGCGGTCGCGCCGGACCGGTTTTTCTCCTAAGCTTTCGATCTGCACAACCGTAAGACGCATACGCCACACAACTATTCCCTCCCGACGCGTTCGCCGCGGAGCGATACCCCGATGCTTGAACACTGCACCCTTCCGGTAACCCCGCTGGAGCAGAACGCCACCCTGATCTGGTGCAACGAAACCGGCCGCGCGGCCTGGGTCGACCCCGGCGGCGAGGCCCCGACCCTGTTCGCCCGCGTGCGCGATCAGGGCCTGGAACTGGATTCCATCCTGCTGACCCACGGCCACCTGGATCACGCCGGCGGCGCGGCCGAACTGGCGCGGCTGTCCGGCGCGCCCGTCCTCGGCCCGCAGCGCGAGGATGCCTTCTGGCTGGAACAGCTGCCGCAGCAGGCGGCGATGTTCGGATTCCCGGAGATCGCGCCGCTGACCCCGGACCGCTGGCTGGACGACGGAGAGACCCTGAAGCTGGGGAATGAACGGCTGCAGGTGCTGCACTGCCCGGGACACACCCCGGGGCATGTGGTGTTCTTCAGCCCGTCCGCGCGGCTGGCGCTGGTGGGGGACGTGCTGTTCAACGGCGCGATCGGACGCAGCGATTTTCCCGGCGGTAACGGGCGCGTACTGATCGAGTCGATCACGCAGAAACTGTGGCCACTCGGAGATGACGTCCGTTTCATCCCCGGTCACGGACCGGAATCCACCTTCGGCGAGCAGCGCCGGCGCAATCCGTTCGTCGCCGATCACGTGCTCGCCGGGTGAACCCCGGCGCGGGGCCTGCCTCAGGCCCCGGCGCGCAGCGCGGCGATGCGCTGTTCGATCGGCGGATGGCTCATGAACAGCTTCTTCAGGCCCTGCGCCATGCCGCCACGGATGCCGAAGGCGGCCATCTGATCCGGCATGTCCACCGGCCGGCCGGAGGCCCGCGCCAGCGACTCCAGCGCCCCGATCATCTTCTCGCGCCCGGCCAGTTCGGCCCCGGCCTGGTCGGCACGGAACTCGCGCTGCCGCGAGAACCAGAACACGATGATGGAGGCCAGGATCGCGAGGATGATCTCGGCCACGATGGCGGTGATCCAGAACGCCGGGCCGTGACCGGACTCGTTCTTGAACACCACGCGATCGACAAAGTGCCCGATCACGCGCGACAGGAAGATCACGAAGGTGTTCACCACGCCCTGGATCAGGGCCAGGGTCACCATGTCGCCATTGGCCACGTGGCCGACCTCGTGGCCCAGCACGGCCTCGACCTCGCCCTGCCCCATGTTCTGCATCAGCCCGGTGCTGACCGCGACCAGCGCGTTGTTCCGGCTCATGCCGGTGGCGAACGCGTTGGGGTCCGGCGAATCGTAGATCCCGACCTCCGGCATGCCGATGCCCGCCTGCTTCGCCTGGCGCTGGACGGTCTCCAGCAGCCACTGCTCGGTGGCATTCGAAGGCTTCTCGATCACCTGGACCTTCATGGTCTTCTTCGCCATCCACTTGGAGATGGCCAGGGAGATGAACGAGCCGCCAAAACCGAACACCGCGGCGAAGATCAGCAGGGCCGTCAGGTCAAGATTGACCCCCTGCTCGTCGAGGATGCTCTCCACCCCGAGGATGCGCAGCGTGATGCTGAGCACGATCAGGATGGCGAAGTTGGTGGCCAGGAACAGCAGTATGCGTTTCATCGGATGAACTCGTTCTCCGTTGCGGGTGGAATCAGGCATTTCGGACGGTGTATTAGATAGGGGCGATACACGCGGGTTCAAGTCCCGGCCACACACACCATCGCCTGCATGACGTATCATCCCTTCGTGAACAACTTCCGCCCAGGTTCATGCATGCGGGCACCCCCCACCCCCGAAGACGAAGACCGGCGCCTGGCCGGCGTGCGCCGCCTGCTGCTCGAGGAGACCGACGGCGAGCGCCTGTTCGCGCCGCTGCTGCGCCAGACAGCGGCGCGACTGGAGGTCCCGATCGCGGTGGTCTCGGTGATCGACCATGACCACCAGCGCCTGCTGGGCACCCACGGCGCCTGTCACCGCCGCATACCGCGCGAGGTCTCGTTTTGCGCCCATGCCATCGCCACCCCGCAGCACACCACCATCGTCGAGGACGCGACCGACGATCCGCGCTTTGCCGACAACCCGCTGGTCACCGGCGAGCCCGGCGTACGTTTCTACGCGGGGATCCCCCTGACCCTGGAAGACGGCCTCGCGGTGGGCACCCTGAGCGTGATGGATACCCGGCCGCGCCGGTTCGATGCGGACCGGATCCGCGCGCTGGAGGACTTCGCCGGGCTCGCCGGGCACATCCTCCGTACCGAGTTCCTGCGTGGAGATTATGACGCCACCCGCTCTGCACACGAGCACCAAAGCCGCAAGCTGCACGCCGTGCTCGAGACCGCGGCCGCCGGCATCATCCAGATCGACGCCGGTGGCCTCATCGAGAGCTTCAACCCCGCGGCCGAGCGCCTGTTCGGTTACTCTGCCGACGAAGTCCTGGGCCGCAACGTGTCCATGCTCATGCCGGACCCCTGGGCGAGCCAGCACGACGACTACCTGCGCCACTACCAGACTACCGGGGAGGCGCGCATCATCGGGGTCGGCCGCGAGGTCCGCGGCCTGCATCGCGACGGGCACACCTTTCCGATGCAGCTCGCGGTCTCCTCCATCCGGATCGACGGCGGAGAGCACTACATCGGCATCGTCAACGATCTGACCGAACTGCACGAGGCGCAGGAACGCGAACTGCGCGAAAGCCGCCTGTTCAACGCGGTGCTGCGCGGCGCCCCCAATCCGATCTACGCCAGCGATGCCGACGGCCGCTACGTGGTGGCCAACCCGGCCTGCGAACCCCTGCTGGGCTTCGCGCCGGAAAAGGCCCTCGGAAGCACGGCCCACGATTTTTTCAGTGCCGACGTGGCCGACTATGCCCGCGCCCTCGACCACGAAGTCATGACCACCGGCCAGACCCGCACCCAGCCGCTGCATTTCGAGCACAACGGCCGGAGCTGGGAACTGGAACTGATCAAGACCCCGCTGGTCGGCCAGGACGGCCGTTCCGAAGGCGTCATCACCGTCGCCCACGACCTCAGCGAGATCACCCGTGCGCAGAATGCCCTGCGCGAGGCGGAACGCCGTCGCAGCCTGTCACAGCGCTTCGCGCGCATCGGTAACTGGAGCGTGGACGCGGTCACCGGCGAGCTGGACTGGACCCCGGAGGCCGCCGCCCTGACCGAAGGCGCCGAGCATCCCGCGCTGCAGGATCCGCGTTTCCTCACCGACATCGTGCTGCCGGAGGACCGTCCCCGCGTCCAGGGAGCGCTGAACGAAAGCCTGGCTTCGGGGACTCCGCTGGACGTGGAATTCCGTATCCGCACCTCGCCGCCGCGCTGGCTGCGCGCCCAGGGCGATCTGGAGCGCGACGACCGTGGCCGCCCGCGACACCTGCTGGGGATCGTCGAGGACATCGACGCCTACCGCAACGCGACCGCGCAGCAGCAGCGCCAGCAGCATCTGCTGGACGCCATGCGCCTAGCCACGATCCACTTTATGGAAACGGAATCCGGAGCGGATGTCTGGCCGTTTCTGCTGTACGCCCTGCTGCAGGTGACCGACAGTCACTACGGTTTCATCGGCGAAACCGAATGGCATCATGATCAGCCACGCCTCAGGATTCACGCCGTCACGAATATCGCGTGGGACGAGGACTCGGCTCAGCTCTACGAGGAGCTGCTCACGGGTGACCAGCGATTGTGCGGAACCGACAACCTGATCAGCCGGGTGCTCCGGGATGGCCACATGCTGATCGCCGACGACATCACGAAGGACCCGCGGGCCGGGGGTCTGCCCGAGGGACACCCGGACCTGGGACCGTATCTCGGCATGCCAATCTACCATGGCGATGAACTGGTGGGCATGTTCGGTATCGCCGGCCGCGCGGGCGGCTACGACGAGGCTCTCGCGGATTTCCTCGCCCCGTTTACCTCGACCTGCGCGATCCTCATCAACGCGTTGCATGACCGCGAGGCGCGCCACCGCGACCGCAAGGAGCTCGAACGGGCCATGCACGAGGCCGAACGCGCGAGCCAGGCCAAGTCGCAGTTTCTGTCCAACATGTCGCATGAACTGCGTACGCCGCTGAACTCGATCCTCGGTTTCGCCCAGCTGCTGGCGGAGAGCCCGCGCGAACCCCTGAGCCAGCGCCAGGCCCGCCAGGTGGCCCACATCCGTCAGAGCGGCACCCACCTGCTCAACCTGATCACCGATGTCCTCGACCTCTCGCGCATCGAGACCGGGCGCCTGACCCTGTCGCTGGAGCCCGTCGACATCGACGCGATCCTGCACGAGGCTCTGGAAATGGTGCGCCCGCTGGCCCGCGAACGCGAGATCAGCCTGCATCACGCGACCCCGGACCACGACTGGCCACCGGTGCACGCCGACGCCACCCGCGTACGCCAGATCCTGATCAACCTGCTGACCAATGCCATCAAGTACAACCGCGACCACGGCCGCGTGGAGGTCGTGGTGGATCCCGAGGCCTCCGTCCCGGAACACGCCGACGGCACCGCCCCCGGATACCTCGCGGTCGAGGTCCGGGACACCGGCCCCGGGATCCCGGAGGAACAGCGCCACCGCCTGTTCCAGCCGTTCGAACGCCTGGGTCAGGAAGGCGGAGGCATCGAGGGCACCGGTATCGGCCTGGTCATCGCGCGCGAACTGGCCACGCGCATGGGCGGCGACCTCGACTTCACCAGCACGGTGGGCGAGGGGTCCTGCTTCCGCATCGTGCTGCCGCGCAGCGAACAGACCGGAACGCCTGCGGACGTCGCGGGCCCGGCTTCCCCGGATGCCCCGGACGGACCCTCCGGTGGCGCGGATGACGGGCGACCGACCCACTGCTGGCGGGTGCTGTACATCGAGGACAACCCGGTCAACGTGGAACTGATGCGCGAGCTGATTGGCCATCGCGGGAATACCGAACTGAGCGTGGCCGGCAGCGCGGAACAGGGCCTGATCACCGCGCGCGAGTGGCAACCGGATCTGGTCATCCTGGACATCCATCTGCCCGGGATGAGCGGTACCGCGGCGGCACGGGTGCTGAAATCCCGGCCGGATACCCGCCATATCCCGCTGATCGCCCTGACCGCCGATGCCTCCCGCGAGCGGGTCGACGAAGGGAACCAGAACCCCGATTTCGAGGACTATCTGACCAAACCGCTGGATATCCCCGCTTTCCTGCAAACCCTCGACCGGCTCCTGCAGCCGGCCGACTGACGTCCGAGTCCGTCCCCGACATGCTGACACCCGACCACCGCCAGACCGCCGCCCGCATCCTCATCGTGGACGACAACCCGATGAACGTGGAGCTCCTGAGCACCATCCTGGAAGACGCGGGGTTCACCAACGTGCACGGCGAGACCAGCCCGCAACGGGCGCTGGAGACCTGGCGCGAGGAGGCCTTCGATCTGCTCCTGCTGGACATCCGCATGCCGGGCATGGACGGCCATCAGGTGATGGAGAACCTGAACGCGGAACTGGGCGAAGGCGACTGGCTGCCGGTGATCGTGCTGACCGCGCAGATCGACTCCGATACCCGGCAGCGGGCGCTGGCGGGCGGGGCCCTGGATTTCATCACCAAGCCGTTCGATGCCTCCGAGGTGGTCCAGCGCATCAGCAACCTGCTGCGGGTACGGGCCCTGCACAACGCCACGCACAACGAGGTGCAGGACCTGTCGCAAAGCCTCGAGACCCAGTCCCTGACCCTGAAGCGCAAGGACCGCGACCTTGAGTACCTGGCCCACCACGATCTGGCCACCGACCTGCCCAACCGCGCGGCGCTGCTGGAAACCCTGGAGCAATGGCTGCAGGACCCGGCGATCCCGGTGATCGATCTGGTGATGCTGCGCGTCAGTGGCCACGAGACCCTGGAACGCATGGAGGGCCACGCCGCCGCCGATCTGATGCTGCGCGAAACCGGCCAGCGCCTGCAGGGCCGCCTCGACGCCGCGGTAGGCCACCATGGCGGGATCTGCGGGCTCTGGGGCGGCGCCACCTTCCTGCTGCTGGCCCGCAGCGAACACGGGCTGACGGACGACGCCCTGCGCGACATGCTCGACACCGCCCTGCAGCGCCTGCAGATCGGCCAGTACGAGGTACGCCCGGAGATCGTGGCCGGACATGCGCGCACCACCGAGGCCGGCCACGACACCGGCGAGCTGATCCGCCGGGTCATGCTCACGCTGTCCAAGGCCGACCGCCGGCAGCTCCCCTGGCTCAGCTACGCCCCGGAACTGGAGCAGGCCGCCCGCCGGCGTCACCGCCTGGAACACGACCTCGCGCATGCCCATGACGGTCAGGGCCTGTCGCTGCTGTACCAGCCCAAGATCCACCTGCCCGATGGCATGGTCACCGGTTTCGAGGCGCTGATGCGCTGGGATCACCCCGAATTCGGCCGGGTCTCGCCGGGGGAGTTCATCCCGGTGGCGGAGACCACCGGCGCGGTCGTCAACCTCGGCGAGTGGGCCCTGCGCGAGGCGCTGGCCGCGACCTCCCGCTGGCGGGCATCGACCGGTGACTGCTACCCGGTGGCGGTCAACATCTCGGCACGCCAGTTCGAGGCCCTGACCGCGCGCGGCAACACGCTGACCGAAGCCGTACGGCTGGCCCTGGAACAGACCGGCACGCCGCCGCAGTGCCTCGAGGTCGAGATCACCGAGACCGCGATCATGCACAACCTCGATCAGGCCCTGGAAGAGCTGCATGCACTCCGCGAACTGGGGGTCTCCATCGCCATCGACGACTTCGGCACGGGGTATTCGTCGCTGGCCTATCTGCGACGGCTGCCGGTCTCCACCGTCAAGGTGGACCGTGCCCTGGTGGACGGCATCGCGGGCGACCCCGACATGCGCCGCCTGTTCGAGGCCATCCTCGCAGTCAGTCGCGGTTTCGGCCTGAAGACGGTCGCCGAAGGCATCGAGACCGAAGACGATGCCGCGCTTCTGCGGGAACTGGGCTGCCCCGTCGGCCAGGGCTTTCTCTATCACCGTCCGCTGCCCGAGGCCGATGCCCGCGCGCTGATCGTCCCGGCACAGGGCGCCACCGGCGCCGGGCAACGCCGTACATAGACCTCGCGGCTCGGGTCAGCGGCGTACCTCCAGCGAATCGACCTTCTGGTAACCGCGCGGCAGCTGACGCCCGCGGCGCGTGCGCTCGCTGACGTATTCGCCCCACTCCGCCGGCGCCAGCGCCTTGAAGCGCTTGCCGGCATGCACTACCAGGGTATCGCCCGGAGCCAGGGCCACCACCTCCTGCACCCGCTCCGAGCCGTCCTTGATCGACGACGCCGGGATCCCGGCCAGCTTGTTGCCCTTGCCGCGCGCCAGCTCCGGCAGCGCAGCCGCCGGGAACACCAGCAGATAGCCGCGCGTGGTCACCACGGCCAGATGGTCGTTCTCCGGATCCGGCACGGCGACCGGCGGCAGCACCGCCGCCCCGGCCGGCACGGTCAGCACGTTCTTGCCCGCCTTCTGGCGTCCCAGCAGCTCCTCCAGACGGGTGATGAAGCCGTAGCCATGATCGGTGGCCAGCAGCCAGCGATCCTCGCCGGCGCCGGTGGCCATGCCGACGAAATGGGCCCCCTCCGCCGGGTTCACCCGGCCCGACAGCGGCTCGCCCTGGCCGCGTGCCGACGGCAGGCTGTGCGCCTGCAGGGTATAGGCACGCCCGGTGGAGTCGACAAACGCCACCGGCTGATTGCTGCGCCCGGCGACCGCGGCGCGGAAGGCATCACCCGCCTTGTAGTTCAGACCGCGGGCGTCCACGTCGTGGCCCTTGGCGGCGCGCACCCAGCCCTTCTCCGAGAGCACGATGGTCAACGGCTCCGCCGGCACCAGCGCGGATTCGTCCAGCGGCCGCGCGGCTTCGCGTTCCACCAGCGGGGATCGCCGCTCGTCACCATAGTCGGCGGCGTCCTTCTCGATCTCCTGGCGCACGCGGGTCCGCAGGCGACGCTCGGACCCCAGGGTCTTCTCCAGCTGGTCGCGTTCCTGCGAGAGCTCGTCCTGCTCGCCGCGGATCTTCATCTCCTCCAGCTTCGCCAGATGCCGCAGCTTGAGTTCCAGGATCGCCTCGGCCTGGGTCTCGCTGAGGCCGAAGCGGCTGACCAGTTCGGGCTTCGGCTCGTCGTATTCGCGGATGATCGCGATCACCTCGTCGATGTTGAGATAGGCGATCAGCAGGCCTTCCAGCACATGCAGCCGCGCCTGCACCTTCTCCAGGCGCCACTGCAGGCGCCGGCGCACGGTCTCGATGCGAAACTCCAGCCATTCGCGCAGCAGCCCGGGCAGGTCGCGCACCTGCGGGCGGCCGTCCAGCCCGATCACGTTCATGTTCACGCGGTAGTTCTTCTCGAGGTCGGTGGTGGCGAACAGATGCGCCATCAGCGCATCGATGTCCACGCGGCTCGAGCGCGGGGTGATCACCAGGCGGGTCGGGTGCTCGTGATCGGATTCGTCGCGCAGATCCTCGATCATCGGCAGCTTCTTCGCCCGTATCTGGCTGGCGATCTGTTCCAGCAGCTTCGCCCCGGAGACCTGGTGCGGCAGCGCGGTGACCACGATATCGTCGCCCTCGCGCTCGTAGCGCGCCCGCGCGCGCACCGACCCCTGGCCGGTGGCGTAGAGCTTTTGCAGATCGGCGCGCGGGGTGACGATCTCCGCCTCGGTGGGGAAGTCCGGCCCCGGCAGGTGCTCGCACAGCTCGTCCACGGTGGCCTTCGGGTGTTCCAGCAGGTGCACGCAGGCCGCGGCCACCTCGCGCAGGTTGTGCGGGGGGATGTCGGTGGCCATGCCCACGGCGATCCCGGAGCCGCCGTTGAGCAGCACGTTCGGCAGCCGCGCCGGCAGCATCTTCGGCTCCTCCAGCGCGCCGTCGAAGTTCGGCACCCAGTCCACCGTGCCCTGCCCCAGCTCGGACAGCAGCAGCTGCGCATAGCGCGACAGGCGTGACTCGGTGTAGCGCATCGCGGCGAAGGACTTGGGATCGTCCGGCGAGCCCCAGTTGCCCTGCCCGTCCACGAACGGGTAGCGGTAGGAGAACGGCTGCGCCATCAGCACCATCGCCTCGTAGCAGGCGGCATCGCCGTGCGGATGGAACTTGCCGAGCACGTCGCCCACGGTACGCGCCGACTTCTTGTACTTGGCGGTGGCGGACAGCCCCAGTTCGCTCATCGCATAGATGATGCGCCGCTGCACCGGCTTCAGCCCGTCGCCGATATGCGGCAGGGCGCGGTCCAGGATCACGTACATGGAGTAATCCAGGTACGCCTTCTCGGTGAAATCCTTCAGCGGCAGCTGCTCGCCATTGGCGAACGATTCGGGAGTCAGGGAATGGCTCATGCGCGATTCTCGGCCGGGGAACGAAACGGAGGGCGACAGGGCTGGATTCCCGCGGGCCACCGTGGCGGGCACCGGGGAAAATCTTTAAGCTGCCGCCCGGCCCGCGTACTGTAGCGGGCCTGCGGCGGTTCATCCACAACGCCGCCACGCCACACCGTCACCGGGAGACCTGCTGTGCTCGACACCGGCTGGGCCGCCAGTGTTTTCGCCGTCGTCTCGCTCGCGATCGCCGTCGCCACCGCCGCGCACGCCCTGCTGCAGCGGCGCGACACCGGCATGCTGATCGCGTGGGTCGGGCTGATCTTCCTGCTGCCGCTGGCCGGCTCCATCCTCTACTGGCTGTTCGGCGTCAACCGCATCCGGCGCCGTGCGCATGCCCTGCGCGAGGGGCACCTGCTGTCCGGGCTGCAGCCGCACGAAGGGGCACGCCCCGCGCCGCCGGCGCGCTGGGAACGCCTGGTACACAGCGGCGACCGCCTGAGCCCGTTCCGCCTGACCGGCGGCAACGCGATGGAACCGCTGTTCGACGGCGACCAGGCCTTCGGCGCGATGCTGGAGGCGATCGATCGCGCGGAACATTCCATCACCCTGGCCACCTACATCTTCGACTACGACACTCAGGGCCAGCGTTTCATCCGGCACCTGCAGGCGGCGCGCGAACGCGGTGTGGCCGTGCGGGTACTGGTCGACGGCATCGGGGTGCGCTACAGCCGCCGCAACACCCTGCGCCATCTGCGCCGCGCCGGGCTCGTCGCCGCCCCCTTCCTGCCCGTGCACCACATCCCGCGCAGCCTCGCCGCGTTCAATCTGCGCAACCATCGCAAGCTGCTGGTGGTCGACGGGTATCGTGGCTTCACCGGCGGCATGAACATCCGCCGCGGGCACAGCCCCAGCGACCCCGGACGTCACCCGATCCAGGATCTGCATTTCGCCGTGCGCGGGCCGGTCTGCCGCCAGCTGCAACGGGTGTTTGCCGAGGACTGGGAATTCACCACCGGCGAACAGCTGAAGGGCGAAACCTGGTTCCCGCCACTGGACGCCGACGGCGGTGCCCTGCTGTGCCGCGGGCTGCCCGACGGCCCGGACGAGGACTTCGAGGTCCTCAACTTCACCCTGCAGGCGGCGATCGCCGAGGCCCGCGAGCGCATCGTGATCGCCACGCCCTATTTCCTGCCCGACCATGCCCTGGTGGGGGCGCTCAAGGCCGCCGCACTGCGCGGGATCCGCGTGGATATCCTGCTGCCGGAACACAACAATCTGCGGCTGGTGCAATGGGCCAGCCAGCCGGGCCAGGCGGAACTGCTGGAACGCGGCTGCCGCCTGTGGCTGACCCCGCCGCCGTTCAACCATTCCAAGATCATGCTGGTCGACGGCGAGTGGGTGCTGGCGGGCTCGGCCAACTGGGACCCGCGCAGCCTGCGGCTGAACTTCGAGTTCAACCTGGAATGCTACGACCCGGGGCTGGGCGGACGCCTGACGCAGTGGGCCGACGAGCTGCTGGAAGACTCGCGCGAACTCACGCTTACCGAGGTCTACCGCCGCCCGCTGCCGATCCGCCTGCGCGACGGCGCTGCCCGGCTGCTGACCCCCTACCTCTGATCCGACAGCACCAGTTCCTGGCCGGAACCGTTCTTGGCGACGTACATGGCGTGGTCCGCCTGCTGCAGCAGCTCCTCGGCCCGTTCGCCGTCGTCGGGATAGATCGCCGCCCCCAGACTCAGACCCACGCGTACCGCCTCCTGATTGATCTCCACCGGCTCGGCGAAACGCTGGTGCAGCTTGTGTCCCACGGCGCGCACGTCCTCGGGTCCGCCCACGGCCTCCAGCAGCAGGACGAACTCGTCGCCCCCCACGCGGGCGACCACGTCACTCTCGCGCACGCCACTGCGCAGGCGCGCGGCCACGGTCACCAGCACCACATCACCGGCATCGTGACCCAGACGGTCGTTGACCGGCTTGAAGCCGTCCAGGTCGCAGACCAGCAGCGCCAGACGCGTGCCGTTGCGCCGCGCCCGGCTCAGCGCCTGACGCAGGTGCTCCTGCAGCAGGCTGCGGTTCGGCAGTCCGGTCAGCGAATCATGATGGGCCTGATGCCACAGGCGTTGTTCGGATTGCTTGTCGCGAGTGATGTCGCGCACCATGCCCAGCACCCGCTGCGGGCGCCCGTCAGCATCACGCGATATCTCGCCCTCCACCCGCACGTGCCGCAGCCCGCCGTCGGGCAGCACGACCCGGTGCTCCAGGTGATAATGGCTGCCCTCGGCCAGCGCGGCGTTGATGCCCTGGCGCACCCGGGCACGGTCGTCCGGGTGGATGGCGTGCATGTAGGCCTCGAAACCGGCCGTGTCCCGTTCGGGATCCAGACCGAACAGCTCATAGACATTGGTCGACCAGTTGAGCTGCTCGCCGCGGATGCCCCAGTCCCAGTACCCCACGCCGGCGATGCGCTGGGCCTCCTCGAGGCGCGCGGAGGCATCCTCCAGCTCGGCGGTCCGCCGCGCCACCGCGGCCTCCAGCCCGGCCTGGGTCTCGCGCAGGCGCGCCTCGGCCCGGCGGCGCTGCACCAGTTCCTCCTGCAGCGCCGAATGATCCCGGCGGATGCGCCGGCGCACCTGAAAACCGATGCCGGCGATCAGCAGCATGGCCACGCCCGAGGCCATCACCATGACCTGCTGGGTATCCTCGTGCTGGCGCACCATCGCGCGAATGTCCGCCGCGTTCTGCTGTTCGAGAGCCGCGAGAAGGCGCTCGATCTGCTCCAGGGTGCGCTCCTGCGCCGGCATGATGCGGGAATACAGGGTCGGCAACGCCTCCTGACGGCCGCCGGCAAGGGCCAGGTCGATCATCTCGCTCATCAGCGGCGCCCCCACCGCGGTCATCTCGCGCAGTTCCGCCAGCAGACGCGCATGGCGGGGATCGTCGATCGCCCGATCCACCTCGTCGCGCGCCTCGATGAAGCGTCGGGCGAGGTCGCGGAATTCCTGGCGGTACTGGTCCTGCATGGCGGGGTCATCGGTGCTCAGGACCAGCGTCGCGCGCAGCGTCCGCTCGCGCACCAGCGCGCGCATGCGGTGGACACTGTCCACCCGCTGCACGTATTCCGCGGTCAGAGACTGGACCTCCTGCTGCAGCTGCTGCACGCGCAACCAGCTGACCACCGCCACCGCCGCCACCAGCAGCAGGACCAGCAGAAAGGCCCCGGTCAGATGCGAAGTCCGCCCGGGGACCCGACCGGAGGCCGACCCGCGGCTCACGTCCCGCCCCGCTGGATCCATGGCTTGACCGACATCCCGCTCCCCCTGTCGAATCGCCTGCCGTGCAGGTGCAACCTCGAGAGTGCCGCGACATGACCGAACAGACAAGCAGCGGGGGATCGTCTGCCCCCGGAAGCCGCGCAGAAATCCGGCGTCTGGAGCAGGTGTACGCCGCGGCGCACTACCGCGTACAGCTGCCGCCGGGGCCGGCCGGGGCCGCACAGGGTGGCGGCGCGACCCTGGAGCTGCGCATTGGCGAGCCCCACGCGGAACTGGCGCGCCAGCTGAGCGCACGGGGCCATGCACGGATCACGCTGATCACCGCACACAACCCCTTCAGCCGGCCATCCGGTGCGACGGAGAACGCCCGGCGCCAGGAACAGCTGCGGGCCACGATCACCAGCGCGGGACGACCCGCCTGGCCGGCCACCAGCGGCGACCCGGACGGAGAATGGCCCGAAGAACCCGGTTTCGGCATCCCCGACCTCCCGCCGGCGATCCGTGACCACTGGCTGGAAAAATTCGAGCAGAACGCAGTGGTGGAGTGCGAACCGCCGCGGGCACCGGAGCTCGTCTGGCACCCGCGCCTGCGCTCCGGGCCGGACCCCTGAGCGGGCTTACATCGGCAGCCGGCCGCCGGAGCCCACGGCCACGGTGACCAGACCCAGCACGGTATTGATCGCCACGAACAGGCGGATCTGGCCGACCCGACGCAGACCCTCGGCGATGTCTCCGGCCTCGGCGGCCTGCTTCAGCCGGCGGTACGGCGCAAAGAAGATGTGCGCGAAGATCAGCATCATGATGATGCCCAGCAGCAGCATGGTGTGCACGCTGGGATGCACCCCGCCCATGCCGCCGAGCACGCCGAAGATCAGGTAGAAGCCCGTCACCAGCACCACCGCGATGGAGGCCCACACCCAGGGGAAGAACCGCCCCAGCACCGCCGGCCACAGGCGCAGGCGCGTGGCGTCATCCAGCTCCGCGTTGGCCGCCGGGCGCAGGATGGCCCAGGCGAAGAACATGCCGCCCACCCAGATCACCACGGCCAGGACGTGGAGCACGTTCGCCAGTGCGTATCCCGTCATTATCATCTCCTTTCGTTGCATTGCGTGAATGGGCGGCAGTGTAGCCGCTCCCGCCGGGCGGTGCCGAACCGCCACCCGCACTGGTCGCTCTTGCACCCGCGCGGCACACAGCGAAGGATGGACTCATGGCAAGCGACATCCTTCAGGCCACCCTGCAACTCGCGCTCGCCGCCGCGCCCTGGCTGCTGGCGGGGCTGGCGGTCGCCGGCCTGGTGCGCGCCCTGTTGCCTCAGGAACGCCTGCAGGCCTGGCTGGGGGGATCCTCGGTGGGGGCCACGGCGCGCGGGGCGGTGGCCGGGGCGCCCTTGCCCCTGTGTTCCTGCGGCGCCATCCCGGCCGCCCTGGCCCTGCACCGAGGCGGCGCCGGATGCGGCCCCGCCACGGCCTTCCTGATCGGCAGCCCCGGCATCGGGATCGATTCGCTGGCGATCAGCTACGTCCTGCTGGGACCGCTGATGGCCGTGGTCCGGGGGCTCGGCGCGGTGGTTACCGCGCTGGCCACCGGGCTGCTGGTCGGAGCGGGAAGCCTCGCCCGCCAGACGCCGCCCGACCCCGGCCCGGACGATGTCGGCGGCGACGCCTGCGGCAGCACCTGCGGCAGCACCTGCGGCACGGAGGCCGCGCCGGCACCCGCCAGTCCCGGGCGCCTGGCCGAACTGCGCGGCGGCCTCGCCTACGCCTTTGGCGACATCCTCGACGACATCCGCCTGTGGCTGGTGCTCGGACTGCTGGTGGCGGGCGTGCTGCTGGCCACCGTACCGCCGGATGCGCTGGCCGCGTACGGCAGCGGGCCGGCCGTCATGCTCCTGATGGCGCTGGTGGGCATCCCCATGTATCTGTGTGCAACGGCGGCCACGCCCATCGCCGCCGGCCTGCTGGTGGCCGGCGTTTCGCCCGGGACCGTGCTGGTGTTCCTGCTGGCCGCGCCGATCACCAGCATGGCGACCCTGGGCGTCTATCGTCGGGAGATGGGCAATGCCGCGCTGGTTCGCTACCTCGTCGGGATCGTGGTATCGACCGTCGCCCTGGGGCTGCTGCTGGATCTGGCCCTGGCGCAGACCGGCTTCGATCCGCTGACCGGGGTCGAGGCCGCCACCGAATGGCTGCCCCACTGGCTGGAATGGGCGGCGCTGATCGCCCTGACCCTGGCCGCCATCCACCCGCTGCGCGGCCTGCAACGCCTGCGCGCAGTGTTTCCTTAACCCGGAGGTTGCCATGTCCACACGGTCCATCGGTCTCGATGACGAACTCCACCCGTATCTGCTCGATGCCTCGCTGCGCGAATCGCCGCTGCTGGCAGAACTGCGTGCGGAGACCGCGGCCCTGCCCGAGGCGCGCATGCAGATCGCCCCGGAACAGGGGCAGTTCATGGCCCTGCTCGCCCGGCTGACGGGTGCCCGGCGCTACCTGGAGATCGGCACCTTCACCGGCTACAGCAGCCTGGTCATCGCCGAGGCCCTGCCGGCCGACGGCCGGATCGTGACCTGTGATCTCAGCCGCGAATGGACCGACATCGCCGGCCGCTACTGGCGCCGCGCCGGCGTCGAGGACCGCATCGACCTGCGCCTCGGACCGGCCGCGGATGCCCTCCAGGCCCTGCGCGAAGAAGACCCCGCGGTCGAGCCCTTCGACCTGGCCTTCATCGACGCCGACAAGACCGGCTACCGCGAATACTACGAACACTGCCTCGCCCTGCTGGCGCCCGGGGGCCTGGTGATGATCGACAACACCCTGTGGCACGGCACGGTGGCCGACCGCAGCGATCAGCGCGAGGACACGGTAGCGATCCGCGAATTCAACCGGTTCGTGCACCGGGACGAGCGGGTGGATCTGTCGCTGGTGCCGATCGGCGACGGCCTCACACTGGCGCGCAAACGGGCCGCGTGACCCTCTGGTAAACTTGAACCATGCACGGTCTTTTATCTCCCTTCCCGCCCCCGGCATGAGCCTGCGCAGCCGCTTCCTGATGCTCGCCGGCGCCCTGCTCCTGGTCGGACTGGTCGGCGTCTGGTTTGCCTTCGAGCGCATTGCCGAAGGCATCATCGAGCAATGGGGGCAGCACGTCGCGGAGATCCAGGTGCGCTACGACAGCGCCCGCCTGCAGCAGCCGCTGGAACGCGAGATCGCCCTGTCGCACCAGCTGGCCGACTCCACCGCCATCCTCCGGTTCGCCCGCGAATCCGACAACCCCGACAGGGAGGCGGCCGCCATCGAGGAGATGGAGAGCTTTCGCGGCAATTTCCGCGACGAAAACTACTTCGTGGCCCTGCGCGAAAACGGCGCCTACTACCACAACAACGCCGACGACGAATTCGCCGACGACCCGCTGCGCTATCACCTGGACCCCGACGACCCCGATGATGCCTGGTTCTTCCGCCTGATCGAGGAGGAACGCGACTTCCATCTCAACGTCAATCCGGACACCGAGCTGGGGGTCACCAAGCTGTGGATCGACGTGCTGATCCGCGACCGCGACGGCTCCATCCTGGGCATGACCGGGACCGGCCTGGAACTGGACGGCATCCTGCACGACATCGTCGACATCGAGCAGCCGGGGATCACCACGGTGTTCGCCGACTTCAGCGGTGCCATCCAGCTCTACCGCGATCCGGAGTTCATCGAATTCGCCAGCCTGGTGCAGCCGGAGGGTCAGAAAAGCACGGTGGAACGCCTGGTCGACCGTCCCCGCGACCACCAGCGCATCCGCTCCATGATGGACGAACTGCGGAATGTGTCCGATCCGGAAGGCGAGGTGCGCACCGACTTCGTCCAGGTCGACGGGCAGCGCCAGCTGGCGGGCATTGCCCGGTTGCCGGCTCTCGACTGGTATGAAATCACCCTGCTGGACCTCGACGAGGTGATGCCGGTACGACATTTCACGCCGGTGCTGGTGGTCTTCGGCTTTACCCTGGCCCTGGTCCTGGTGCTGCTGCACATGGCCCTGCAGCGCCTGATTTTCCGCCCGGTGGCCGCGCTGGAACAGGCGATGGCACGCATCCAGTCCGGCGACCTGCGCCCGGTGGAACTGCCCGAGGCGCGCGGCGAGATCGGCCGCCTGATGCGGCACTACCAGAGCATGGCGGAGGCCATCCGCAACCAGACCCGCAACCTCGAGACCAAGGTCCGCGAGCGCACCGAGGCACTGCACGAAATGGCCCGCAAGGATCCGCTGACCGGACTGGTGAGCCGGCGGGGCATGGACGAGCTGCTGGATGACCATGCCCAGCGCGCGCGGCATTCCGGCGAGCCGTTCGGGGTCATCTATCTGGACCTGGACCACTTCAAGCCGCTCAACGACACCCACGGGCATGCCGAAGGCGATACCACCCTGACCCGGGTCGCCGAACGGCTGCGCGAAATCCTCGGCCCCGACGACCGGGTCGCGCGCTGGGGCGGCGACGAATTCCTGATCCTGCTGCACCCCTGCGACGAAGGCCGCCTGGCGGCGACGGGGCAGACCGTCGTGGAGGCCGCCGCCCGGGTCGAGACGCCGGAGGACACGCCGGTGACCTTCAGCGCCGGGGGCCATCTCGCGCAGCCCGGCGAACCCGTCGACGAGATCCTCGAACGCGCCGACCACGCCCTGTATTCGGCCAAGGAATCCGGACGCAACCGCTTCGACGTGCTCTGAGTCAGGGTTTGCGCGGGGGACGCGTGTACCAGAACCAGCTCAGACGCCGCGAACGCAGGCTCCAGGGCAACAGCAGCACCTGCAGCACCACCAGGACGTGGCGCGCGGGGTGGAACCAGTCCTCCTTGCGCCCCGAGGTCAGCACCGGCGTCTGCAGGATCTCGAAACGCTGCCCGCGCGCCCTGCCCCGGCGCTTCAGCGCCCGTGACAGGAACACCTCCTCGCCCGCATAGACCGCCTCGCTGAAACCGCCCGCGGCCGCGAACGCCTCGCGGGTGCAGAACACGTAGCAGCCCGCCGCCAGACCCAGGCGCGCGGAGAGGGCGTTCCATGCGACCGCGCCCCAGCGATAGATGCGATGGTCGAGGTGATCGAAGGCGACCCGGGCGCCACCGCCGCACACCGTTCCGCTGTCGAGCGCGTCCAGCGTGGCCTGCAGCAGTTCGGCATCGGGCCAGGTGTCGGCATCGACGAACAGCAGGTACTGCCCGCGAGCCGCCCCGGCACCCGCATTGCGCGCCCGGCTGATCCTGCGCTCCGGCTCGTACACCACCCGGCAGCCCGCGCGCTGCGCGATCTCCGGGGTGGCATCCGTGGAGGCATTGTCGACCACGATGATCTCGCTGGCCCGTTCGACACCGGCCAGCGCCCCCTGGACCGCGGCCAGGGTCCGCGGCAGCCATTCCGCCTCGTTCCACGCGGGGATGATCACGGACAGGCCCGGAGCACCGCGGACAAAAGCGTCGAATTTCACGGATTCACCTCCTCGTCGGCCGTCGCGCACGGAACTGGGGAAACTACACCGGGCCGCACTCGTCTACCATGGTGGACAAATCGAGGCATCCGGAGACTCCTCATGACCCGCAATCCAGCCACCCGACTGTTACTCCTGGCCGTGCTCGGGCTCCTGCTGGCGCTGCCACCGGCCACCTGGGCGGAATCCGGCGACGGGACCACCGCTGCCGAAACCACCAGCGAGTCGATGAAGAGCCTGCGCGAGGACTGGCAGCAGCGCCGCGAGCAGCTGCAGCGCGATGCCGAAGAAGGCGACGAGACCGCACGCGAGCGCACCCGGGATACCCTGGACGCGATGGATGACACCCTGCAGCGCCTGCACCGGGAGGCCAGCGAGACCTGGGACGATCTCGCCGACACCACGCGCGAAAACCGCGACCGGGCCTTGCAGGCCCTGGACGACGAACGCGATGCCCTGGCCGCCTGGTACGACGACATGGAACTGCGCAGCGGGCGCGCCGGCGGGTCGATCCGCGAAGGCTCGCGCAAGGCCTGGGAAGGCGTGCGGGACGGCTCGCGCGAGGCCTGGGGCGGCGTCCGCGAAGGTTCCCGCGAGGTCTGGGATGGCGTGCGCGACGGCTCGCGCGACGCCTGGGACGGGGTCCGTGATGCCTTCGGCGGGGACGACGCGCCGGACGAAGGAGAAGCCGAATGACCGCGACCCTGCGGGCCTCCCCGCTTCTCGCCCTGGCCCTGGCCCTGCTGGTGACCGGCTGTGACGGCGGCTTCTGGTCCGGCGAGCCGGAACACCGCGAACGCACCGACAACCCGGAGATCCTCGCGCGCGGCGAGCACCTCTACCAGCAGTACTGCGCGGCCTGCCATGGCGAGGACCGCGAGGGGGCGGAGAACTGGCACCAGCCGGACGAAGACGGCAACTGGCCCCCGCCGCCGCTCGACGGCTCGGCCCACACCTGGCACCACCCCTGGTGGCAGCTCAAGGACATGATCCGTTACGGCGGCCAGGCCCGTGGCGGCACCATGCCCTCGTTCGAGGAACAGATCGACGAAGAAGACGCCGAGGCCATCATCTACTGGCTGCAGTCGCACTGGCCCGACGAGGTGTACGAGGCCTGGCTGGACTACGACCGCAACACCCCCACACCCGCAGACTGGGAAGAGGCCACCGGCCGCGAGTGGGTCACCCACACCGACTGATACCGGCCGGGCCGGGACCTGACCAGCCCGGTCAGGTCCCGGCCCCGGCCCACCCCATGCGCCGGAACACCAGCTTCTCGCCTTCCACGATCAGGAACACGGCTAGCCCGAACAGCAGGATGCGCGCCCAGTCCCCGGTATCGATGGCGGTGGTGCCGAACAGGGTGTGCATCACCGGCACGTAGGTGAACGCCAGCTGCAGCACGACCAGCACCCCGATGGCGATCCACATCGCTCGCGAGCGGAACAGCTCGCCGCCCGCCAGCACCGGCTGATGGATCAGGCGCAGGTTCAGCAGGTAGAAGGCCTGACCGGCCACCAGGGTGTTGATGGCCACGGTGCGGGCGAGGTCATCGGCCACCCCCAGCACCTCCTCCATGTACACGAAGTGGCCGAAGGTCCCCAGCCACAGCAGGATCGCCACGAACGGGATGCGCCACAGCAAAAAGCCCGACAGCAGCGGGGTATCGGGCGCACGCGGCGGACGGCCCATCACCCCCGGCTCGGTCCGTTCAAAGGCCAGCGCCATCGCCAGGGTCACCGAGGTCACCATGTTGACCCAAAGCACCTGCACCGGGGTCAGCGGCAGGGCCAGGCCCATCAGGATCGCCATCATGATGGTCAGCGACTGCCCGGCATTGGTGGGCAGCATGTGCAGAATGGCCTTGCGGATGTTGTCGTAGACCGTGCGGCCTTCTTCCACCGCATGCGCGATGGAGGCGAAGTTGTCGTCCGCCAGCACCATCTCCGAGGCCTCCTTGGCCGCCTCGGTCCCCTTGTGCCCCATGGCCACGCCAACATCCGCGCGCTTGAGGGCCGGCGCGTCGTTCACCCCGTCCCCGGTCATGGACACGATACGGCCATTGCCCTGCAGCGCCCTGACGAGCCGCAGCTTGTGCTCCGGCGTGGTACGCGCGAACACGTCGGTGTCTTCCACCGCGCGCGCCAGTTCGTCGTCGTCCATGGCCTCCAGCTGCTGCCCGGTCAGCGTGCCGCCCTCGCCGCGCAGGCCCAGCTGCTCGCCGATCGCCCGCGCGGTGGCCGCATGGTCGCCGGTGATCATCTTGACCCGGATCCCGGCCCGCTGGCAGTCGGCGACCGCGGCGATCGCCTCGTCGCGGGGCGGATCGATGATCCCCACCAGCGCCAGCAGGATGAATCCGCCCTGTTCCACGTCACCATAGGTCAGCTCGCGCTGCTCGGCGGTGGTGGCGCGCCGGGCGATGGCCAGCAGGCGCTGACCGCGCGCCGCGATCGCGTCCATCGACGCATGCCATTCATCCGCCCGCAGCGGCTCGCGACCGTCGGCGGTGGCCTGGTGCTCGCACAGCTCCAGCACCCGTTCCGGGGCCCCCTTCAGGTAGATGCGCCCGTGGCCGTCGTGGTCGTGATGCAGGGTCGCCATGTAACGGTGATCCGACTCGAACGGGATCACGTCGGTGCGCGGCAGGCATTCGTGCTCGTGACGCGTGCTCAGGCCGGCCTTGAACGCCGCCGTCACCAGCGCCCCCTCGGTGGGGTCGCCCTGCATCACCCACTGGCCGTCCTTTTCGAAAACCTCTGCGTCGTTGCACAGCAATCCCGCACGCAGGACCTCTTCCAGACACGGGGCATCGGCCGGCTCCACCTCTACCCCGTCACGCGTGAAATCGCCGTGCGGCGCATAACCGACCCCGCTGACCCCGTATTCCCCAGCACCGGTCATCAGCGCCTGCACGGTCATCTCGTTGCGGGTCAGGGTCCCGGTCTTGTCGGAACAGATCGCCGACACCGAACCCAGCGTCTCCACCGCCGGCAGCTTGCGGATGATCGCGTTGCGCCGGGCCATCTTCTGCACCCCGATGGCCAGGGCGATGGTCAGGATCGCCGG
The DNA here is from genome assembly GCF_000381205.1 of Thioalkalivibrio sp. ALE11. NCBI lineage: Bacteria > Pseudomonadati > Pseudomonadota > Gammaproteobacteria > Chromatiales > Ectothiorhodospiraceae > Thioalkalivibrio > Thioalkalivibrio sp. ALE11. The sequence goes on from NZ_KB906164.1 coordinate 234,613, forward strand.
CAGGCCCTCGGGGATGGTGGACACCGCCAGACTGGCGGCCGCCAGGAACATCTCGTCCAGCGGGTAATCGCGCACCCAGAAGCCGAAGGCAAAGGTCGCCGCCGAGATGACGATGATGACGCCGGCCAGCCAGCGGCCGAACTGCGCCACCTGGCGCACCAGCGGCGTCTCGAGGCTCTCCACCTCGCCCAGCATGGTGGAGATGCGCCCGATCTCGGTATCGCCGCCGGTGGCCACCACCACCCCGGTACCCCGGCCGAAGGACACCAGCGTGCCGGAGAACGCCATGCCGCGCCGATCGCCCAGGTCGGCGCCTTCATCGACCGCGGCCGTATCCTTCTCGACCGCCACCGACTCCCCGGTCAGCACCGCCTCTTCGACCTGCAGGTTGCGGGTTTCGAACAGCCGCACGTCGGCCGGCACGCGATCCCCGGCCTGGAGATACACGACATCCCCCGGCACCAGGCTGTCGGCGGGAACCTCGCGGCGTTCGCCGTCGCGCCGCACCACCGCCTGCGGCGAGAGCATCCTGCGGATCGCGTCCAGCGCCTTTTCCGCCTTGCCCTCCTGGACGAAGCCGATCAGCGTGTTGATCAGCACCACCGCCAGGATCACCCCGGTGTCCACCCAGTGGCCCAGCAGGGCGGTCCCGATGGCCGCCAGCACCAGGATGTAGATCAGGATGTTGTGGAAATGACGCAGGAAACGCCGCAGCACCCCGGCCTTTTCCGGCGGCTTGAGGGCGTTGGGGCCGAAACGCTCCAGCCGTTCACGGGCCGCGTCGCCGCTCAGCCCCTCGCGTGCGGCGTCGTGGCGCCGCAGGGCCTCGTCGGCTTCCAGTGCATGCCACGCAGTGGTGGCACCGGTATCGTCCCCCGAGCCGCCGGGCGTGTCAGGAGTGTCAGGGGCATCGGGACGGGATTCATCCATGGGCGGGCTTCATCCGGGTGGTTGGTGCGTCACGGTTCAATCCTGTCGGAGTTCGGCGCCGGCCACAAGCCCGCCGATTCCGTGACAGAACGCACAAAAAAGGCCGCCCCGGTCGCCCGGGACGGCCCTTTTTCTCAGTGAAGGCCCTGCCGGTTCAGAAATTGAAACCGACCTTGGCCATCACGCGCATGTTGTCCATGTCCTCGCGCGAGCCGGCGAAGCGATCGCTCTCGGTTATCTGGTAGCGCGCTTCCATGCCGACGAACAGGGTGTCGTCCACGTCGTACTGCACCGAGCCGCCGAACTGCCCGGCCCACAGACCGTTGCGGTCACCGTCCAGCTTGGTGTTTACATAGCCCAGCCCGGGCCCGAAGCCCACGGTCACGCTGTCGGCAACTTCAAACTCCCAGTGGGTGTTCAGTTCGGTGCTGGTCATCCGCAGCGGGCCGTCGTCGAACTCGGTCACGCTCAGACGATGGCGCAGCACGCCGTTGTCCGGCTGGAACAGCAGGCAGTCGGCGCCGATTTCCAGACCATAGGCCGGGTCATCTCGCAGATCGGAGTCGGTGGTCCAGAGGCCACCCCCCATCACCGCAAAGCTCGGGTTGAGCCCCATCCCGTCGGCGCTGGCGGTGCCGACCGCCAGGAGCGGAGCGGCGGCCATAGCGAACATCATCCTGCGTACCTGCATGTCGAACTCCCGGAAAAGCTTGTGTTTCACGGTAGTTTAACGCTGACACCCGATCCGTAAAACTGCCCGGGGCAGGTGCTGGTGCCCCGCAAGCCTGCCGGAGGCGGTACCGATCGACCGCACCGGCGGGAGCGGAAGGAATTTCCCGCGAGCCCGTGTCATCTACTCAGGCTGAGGCCGATGCGCAGACCGGAGTCCCGCGACACGGATCCCGGATCTGGCCGGGAACCCTCATCGTCTGTAACACTCGAAAACAGCGTCCGGAATACACAGTAAAAAACACCGGACGTTGTCAGCGAAGAACATTCACAAGCCTACGCAAGTACGGAGGTTCCCCATGTCCGACAAGCACAACGCCGATCGCCGTGCCTTCCTGCGCCGTGCATCCGCCGCGGTAGCCGCCATTCCGGTGGTGAGCCTGATGGGCACGCAGTCCGTCCACGCCGCGGACGAGAAGGCCGAAGACGGTCACGCCCACGACTATGTCAACGACGCGGCCGATGCCGCGGATCACCCGCAGTTCCAGGAAGGCGCGCGCTGCGACAACTGCGCCTTCTGGAACGCCAACGCGGATGCCCCGGAAGGCTGGGGCGGCTGCTTCCACCAAGACTTCCAGAACGTCCTGGTGAACGAAGGCGGCTGGTGCGACGCGCACGTGATGAGCTGATTCACGGGCACGTCCCGACCCCGCCGGTCACGCATCGGCGGGGTCTTCCCTCACGGTCTCCGCGTCCTCCGACGCTCCGCCGGCATCGCGATAAACCACCCGCCGGTCAGTGATCTCGAATTCCCCCTCGGCGTGCCACACGTCGCCCGCCAGCATGCGTTCGTCCAGACGTTCGAACAGGCGCTGCAGCGCCAGCGCAATGGCCTCCCGGGCTCGCACGTCCAGACCGTATCCTTCCCAGTTCGCGCGCGCGCTCGCCAGACGCGCGTACCCGGCCTGCACGAAACCCGCAACCAGCAGTGCCCGCAGGGCCCCCTGCCCCGCCCACTGCGCCAGCCCGCGCAGATGTTCCGGATCGGGGCGCGTATCCGTCACGGGCCGCAGGGCTTGCGGCAACAGGGCCGGCCAGTCGTCCGCGACCGGGCGCCCGGGCAACAGGTCCTCGTCGATCATCTGACGATAGTCCTCCACCGGATCCGAGCCCGTGCGCAGCGCCAGCTGCATCAGCGCCCCCGCCTCGTCGAGGTAACCGGACAGCGCGAAGCCGCACAGATGGTGATCCACGATGTCATGCACGAAGACCGAGGTGGGGATGCGTTCGCCGGTGAACGGGGTCGCGGCAATCACATCCTCGCCCAGTCCGGGAAGGGCCAGCTTCCAGCCGCGCGCGCCGAAGCCATCCTCCCATGTCCTGCGATACCGCACCGGCACATGCACCGGCGACGTGGCCGATCCACCGGAGGTACCCGGGGCCCCGTCATCCGAAACACCCCGTGCAGAGCCATTCGCTTCGTTCATGGGATCTGCCATCGGATCTCCTCCTCTTGCGTTTACCGATCGGTCAACTAGACTGTAGATCATGACGACCGGAGACCAAAGCCGACAGGCCCTGATGAATGCCACCCGCGGTCTCGTGCTCACCCGCAGCTACGGTTCGGTGGGCATCGCCGGCATCTGCGAGCGCGCCGGCGTGCGGCGCGGCAGCCTGTATCACTTCTTCCCGGGCAAGGAGGATCTGGTCATCGCCACGCTGGAGGCGCTGTACGGCGAGTTCGAGGCGGAAGTCCTGCAGCCCGCCCTGCGCGGCCCCGGCGGACTGCGCGAGCGGATCACCGCCTTCGTCGGCGCGATCCACGCATTCCAGGCCCGCATGCAGGCCGCGGAGGGCCGCCTTCCCGGCTGCCCGTTCGGCAGCCTGGCGGTGGAAACCGGCACGCAGAGCCCGCGCCTGCGCGCAGCCATGCAGGGCCATCTGGACGCGATCCGCGCGCAATTCCGCGCGGCCCTCGACACGGCCGTGGCGCACGGCGAACTGGACGCACGCACCGACACCGCCCGCCTCGCCGATCACTGGCTCGCGCTGATGGAGGGCATCCTGCTGATGGCGCGGGCGGAACAGGACGCGGACACCATCCTGCGCCTGGCCCCGGCGCTGCAGGATCTGCTGCTCACCACCCATCCCGACGGAGACGCGCCATGACGACCGAATCCGATTTCCCACTGCACGACCGCGCATCGGCCCCCGCGGCCGCCGCCAGTTTCGACCGCGCCGAGGCCACCTTCGGCATGGTCCCCAACCTGATCCGCAAGATGGCCACCGTCCCGGCCCTGGCCGCGGCCTATCTCGATCTCAACGAACTCCTGCAGCAGACCTCGCTGAGCGGCGAGGAACAGGCCGTGCTCCTGCTCACCGTCAGCCGTTTCCACGCCTGTGATTACTGCATGGCCGCCCACAGCATGACCGGCCGCATGGCCGGCGTCGCCGATTCGGTGGTGGACGCCCTGCGCGAGGACCGGCCGCTGGAGGACCCCGCGCTGGAGGCCCTGCGCGGGTTTGCCCGGGCCATGCTGGAACACCGCGGCTGGGTGGACGAGAAGGACAAGCAGGCCTTTCTGGAGGCCGGCCACACCCCGCAGAAGATGCTGGAGGTCATCCTCGCCATCGGCCTCAAGACACTGTCCAACTACACCAACCACCTCGCCGCCACACCGGTGGACGAGCCGATGCAGGGCGAACGCTGGACCGCCCCGACCGGCGGCTGAGGCGAACCACACTCCGGGACACACCGGAGAAAGCGAAACTGGAGGAGCACACGATGAGTGAAGAAGAGACCGCCGATCTGGTGATCATCATGATCACCGGCCCCGAAAACAAACGGCGCCTGCCCTCGGCCTTTTTCCTGGCCGCGACGGCCGCCGCGCACGAGCAGAACGTCATCATGTATTTCACCGGCCCGGCGACCGAACTGCTGGGCAGCGGGACTGCCGAGGCGCTGTACCCGATGGAAGGCGGGAAGAGCATCGCCGATTTCATGCAGAACGCCGTGGACAACGGTGTCCGGATCATGGGCTGTCGTCAGTCACTGGATCTCAACGGGATGAGCGAAGACGACCTCAGTGATCCCGAGCTGCCACTGCTGACGCCCTCCCAGGCCCTTCCATCACTGGGTACGGCGGGCAAGGTTCTGACCTGGTAAGCAACAGGAACGCGATGCAATCCGGATGAACGAAGCCGTCCGTCCGCGTGTGCTGCTGCTGTCGGCCTATCGTGCCGACAGCCATGCCGCGTGGGCGGACGCCCTGGTGACCGCCTTTCCCGGCATCGACTGGCAGCGCTTCGAACTGCCCGGGCGCCATTTCCGCTGGCGCATCCGCGGCAACCCGATCTCGTGGCTGGATGCGCTGGAAGGCGTGCGCCCCGATGCGATCGTCGCCACCTCGATGGTGGATCTGGCCACGCTGCGGGGCCTGCACCCGCCGCTGGCGGCCCTGCCCGCGCTGTACTACTTCCACGAAAACCAGTTCGCCTACCCGGTGGGCGAGCATCAGGTGCGCTCCATCGAGCCGCAGATAGTGCAGGTCTACGGCGCGCTGTCCGCCGGGCGCATCGCATTCAACTCCGCATTCAATCGCGACTCCTTCCTCGACGGCCTGCGGGCCCTGTTGCGGCGCATGCCCGACGCAGTCCCGCCCGGCGTCCCCGAGCGCCTGGCCGAGCGGACGCACGTACTTCCGGTCCCGGTCGCGCCGCCGCGGCGACCCGACGGGGGCACGCCGGAACGCGACCCGAGGCTGATCCTGTGGAACCATCGCTGGGAATACGACAAGCGCCCCGAACTCTTCGCCGAGGCGCTGGAAAGACTGGCCGCGCGCGGGCGGGACTTCCGCCTGGCCCTGCTGGGTCCGCGTCCGGAACCGCCCCCCGACGCCCTGCAGCGCATCCGGCAGCGTTTCGGTGAACGGATCGAGGCCGACGGGCGCCAGCCGCGGGAGGAATACGACGCCCTGCTGCGGCGGGCGGGCATCGTGGTCAGCACCACCGCACACGAATTCCAGGGACTGTCGATGCTGGAGGCCAGCGGCGCCGGCGCGCGTCCGCTGGTCCCGGACGCCCTTTGCTACCCGGAGCAGTATCCGCCCGAATACCGCTATCCGGCCGGCGACCCCGAGGCCCTGGCCGCGCGACTGGACAGCTGGCTGACCGACGGCCTGCCGCCACCGGTGGACGTCTCGGCGCTGGAAACCGACGCGCTGCTGCCCGCCTGGGCGCGGGCCCTGGAGGACCTGACCGGGAGCGTGCTCAGTCCAGCGCCACTCGCGACCCGGTGAGCGGCGCCGATTCGTCCTCGACGAACACCGGCCGGATCACGTCGCGGTAATTGCGGATGCGCTGGACGTAGTACACCGGCTGGTAGCCACGCGCATAGCCGTAACGCAGGTCGCTGTAGTAACGCTCCTCGGTCAGCAGTGGCAGCACCTCGCGCATGTCCGCCCAGCGGTCGGGATCACGGCCCAGCTCGCGCGCCAGGCGCCGCGCGTCCAGCAGATGCCCGCGGCCGATGTTGTAGCTGGCCAGCGCGAGATAGGTGCGGTCCGGTTCCGGAATGTCTTCATCCAGGCGCTCGTGCATCTGACGCAGGTAACGCGCGCCGCCGCGAATGCTCTGCTCCGGATCCAGGCGATCCTCGATCCCCAGCTCCTGCGCGGTGCGCTGCGTCAGCATCATCAGGCCGCGCACCCCGGTGGGACTGCGGGCCTCCGGATCCCAGTGCGACTCCTGGTAGGCCAGCGCGGCCAGCAGGTCGGCGGGCAGTTCGTACTCGTCCGCGGCCTCCTCGAACACCGGCCGGAAGTCCGGCAGCCGCTGGTCGATGCGCCGGGTCAGCGCGCGCAGGTCGACGAAATCGAATTCGGGTACATAGGCGTAGTACAGCTCGTCCACCCGGGCGCGGGCCTGCGTGCCCTCGTCGGTGTCCATCCAGGCGCGCGCCTGTGCGGCCAGCCCCTCGAAATCGGGGTGCAGGTACCAGCCGATCGCGCGGACGTCACTCAGGTCGAAGGCCACTTCCAGATGCGGGAACATCCGCCGGTTGAGTTCGGCGATATACGAATCCGCCACGGTGCAGTCCAGCCGGCCCTCTTCCACGGCCGCCAGCAGCCGCTCGGTACCCTCGGGCTCGGCACGGTAGGGCACGGGCTCCTCCAGCGCCTGCAGCGTTTCCACGTAGGCACTGCTGGCACTCACCGCCAGCTCCAGCCCGTCCAGATCGGCGGCCGTCTGCGGCTGCGGACGCTGGTCACGATGACAGACGACCTGCTCGGTCACCTCGGTGTGCTGCGGCCCGCGGAGGAAATCGGCATCGCGCGACTCGAGGTGCGTGAGCCCGGCCGCGGCCATGTGGACCTCTCCCGAGGCGAGGGCCCGCAGCACGGCATCGACCGAATCCACCACCTGCCACTCGACGTCCCAGCCGCGGGCGTCGGCGAACGCCTCCACCAGATCGTGTTCGGGGCCCGCGGTCTCGGTATGGCGGTCGTAGAACCAGGCGGTGGGTGCGTTGCGGGTGACCACCACCAGTTCGCCCGCTTCCTCCGGATGTGCCAGCGCGGACGCCTCCACCCCGGGCACCTCGGACTGCCCTTCGCCGGGGCCGCAGGCCATCAGTATGGCCGCGCCGGTGGCCATCAGGCCCGACCGAAACCAGTGACGCGCATGCTGCGAACGATGGAGCAAGATCGATGACATGAGATCCCTCCCGATTGGCTGTCTCCTGACAACCCACTATCCTGAATGGTCATTGCTACCTTCGGGCACTGAGACCCCGTTCACAACCAACCCCGACATGATCAGGGTTGGGGTGCGGAACCCGCAGCCGCCCCGGATGATCCACCCAAGCAGCCTCGACCGCCGCCAGGGACACCGACATGGAATACGCCCCACTGCTGGACATCTTCGGCATCATCCTGCTGGTCGCCGGCGCCATTACCGCGCTGGTCGCCGTGCAGGATGCCTTCACCCGGCGCGAACGGGCACGCCCGGTGATCGGCCGCTTCACCACCCGCACCCTGGGGCTGGCCGGTGGCGGCGCGGCGGCCGCCGCCATCGGGCTCGCCCTGCTGCTGATTTAAGCCGGCCCTTGTATCCGGCCGGCGGGGTCGCTACCTTCGGCTGCCAGTCGGATCACGAGAATCCGTGTCACGGGTGTGAAGGGGGGGAACCATGCCTGTTCGACCGCGCCATCTCGCGGCCGCGGCCATCGCCGCGCCGCTCGGTCTGGCCCCGGCCACCGTGCTGGCCGCCGGCTTCTACCTGCAGGAACAGGGGGTCACCGGCCTGGGCCGGGCCTATGCCGGCGAGGCCGCCATCGCCTCCGACGCCAGCACCATCTATTTCAACCCCGCCGGCATGACCCGCCTGGAAAGCGCCGAGGTGCAGGCCAGTGCGCATCTGCTGTTCCCGCGCTCCAGCACCCGCAACGACGGCTCGAGCTTCACGAATGCGAACGGCCAGACGCTCCCCGTGGAAGGCAGCGAGGGCGACAACCCCTACGACCCCACCCCGCTGCCCAGTTTCTACTGGGCCGAGCCACAGTCGGATCGCGTATGGCTGGGCTTCGGCCTGGGCACCCATTTCGGACTGAAGGGCGAGTACGACGACGATTTCTTCGCCCGCTACGACTCGCTGGAGACCGACCTGCGGGTGCTCAATCTGCAGCCCAGCATCGCCGTGCAGGTCAGCGACCGGGTCTCCGTCGGCGGCGGCATCGACCTGCAGTACGCCGATGCCACGCTGCGTGCGGCCATCCCGGACCCGATTGGTCCGGATCCGGCACTCGACGGCGAATACCGCCTGGAAGGGGACAGCTGGGACGTGGGGTACAACCTCGGCGTGCTGATCGACCTCGCGGACACCACTCGCCTCGGGTTGCACTATCGCAGCGGGGTGACCCACACGCTCAAGGGCACTGCCCGGGTGTCCATGCCCGAAAACGGCCCGATCAGCCGACCGGTGATCGCAACCGGCGAGGCCGACCTCAAACTCCCGGACATCGCCAGCGCCGGGCTCAGCCATCGCTTCAACGAACGCTGGACCGGGCTGCTGCAGTACACCTGGTTCAACTGGTCGAACTTCGACGAGATCGCGGTGGAGTCCGCCAACCCGCTCGCCGAACAGGAGCTGGAGCAGGACTATCGCAACAGCTACGCCCTGGCGATCGGGGCCGAATACGAGCCCAACCCGGCCTGGACCCTGCGCGGCGGCATCCAGTACGACCGCACCCCCACCCGCGACAGCCACCGCTCGACCCGAACCCCGGACGGCGACCGCACCTGGCTGTCGCTGGGGGCCTCCTGGCATCCGTCGGAACGACTGAGCGTCGACCTCGGTTACTCCTACGTCCACGTGTCGAGCGAGGACATAGAACTGACCCGCGAATTCGACACCGGCACGGTGGAATACAGCGGCAGCACCCGCGGGCGGGTGAACATCCTGTCGGCAGGGCTGCGCTACCGCTACTGACCCCCTGCAGGCCCGGAAGACCCGGCGGGCTCGGTGGTCACGTCGCAGGCCTGTTCCAGCGCACGCCGGTCGGCCTCCGCGAGTCGCTCGCGCCCCGCATTCTCGGCACCCAGACTGGCGTGCATCACCGCCGCCGGATCCGCAACATGGCCGATGCCCAGCGCATGGCCCAGCTCGTGCGCCAGCACCAGCGTCAGCCGTTCGCGGTCGGCGGCCTGATAGACCGTGATGGCGCGTCCGTCGGCGGACTGTTCGTACAGTCCCACGTTGAATCCGGTCGCTCCGCGCGAGCGCTCGTTGTAACCGTCCGCACGGGCGTTGTAGTCCGCGATCGCCGCGTCCAGCTCCGCCCGGCGTTGTTCCAGTTCTTCGCGGCGTTCGTCCAGTCGCTCGGCCCGCCGGTTCAGCTGGCGCCGCTGGCCCTCGATGGCCTCCGCTTCGCGCTCCAGCCGCGCGCGACGCGCCTCGCTGCGGCTCCCCTCGCCGGCATTCCAGGCGGAAACGTCGCGCCGGTGAGCCGCCTGGCGCTCTGCCAGGTCTTCGCGGTCTTCCCCGTGGCGGCGGAGATCCGCCTCCAGCGCGGAGCGCGCGTGATCCAGACGCTCGCGCCGTCGCTCGATCTCCGCGTACCGTTCTTCCAGCCCCGCGCGGTCCTGCTCGCGCCGCAGGGCCTCGGCCTGCCGCTCGTCGAACACCAGCCGCACGGCCACGCCCTCGCCCGCCCGCTCGCGAAACAGCCGGGCATCGGTCACCGCCTCCCACATCCGGCGGGCATCGCGCAGGGCCGCGCGCACTTCGTGTTCCTCCAGACCGAACGCCGTGTCGACCCGATCGAGATTAAAGGTCACCGGGAGCCGGCACCCCGGCGCAACCGGGTGCTCCGCGAACGCGGCCGGGGCCGGCGCGTCCGCCTCCCGCGCGTCGTCCTGCACCAGCTCGCGCCAGGCTCCGGCCGCGACCAGCACAACGATCAGCGGCAACCACCAGCGTCCCGTCATTGCGTACTCCTCGTCCCCTCCAAATGCAGAGTTGCCACACCTCCGGCCCCCATGCAAGATGGATCGGGAAAGCCCTTTTCCGCATCCGGAGAACCGTCATGCTGCGATTCCTGATCCCGCTGGCCCTGCTGGCCCTGCCCGTGGCCGCTCAGGCCGAGACCCCCAACATCGAACCCGGCGAATGGGAGTACACCCATACGACCACCATCGAAGGCATGCCCCAGATGCAGGACCAGGTCGAAGTCACCCGCGAATGCGTGACGCAGGAAGACATCGAAAAGGGCGAGGACGTCATCGAGGTTCCGGAAGAATGCACCCTGGATCACGTGGACGTCCGCTCCGACGGCGCCGACTTCGCCATGACCTGCACCGATCCGCAGGGCGGCCGCGCCACCATGGAAGGCGAGATGCGCTTCATGGGAACGCGTTCCGAAGGCACCATGACCACCGACGTCGACAGCCCCATGGGCCCGATGACGATCATCATGGAGATCGAGGGCGAGCGCATCGGGGACTGCTGAGCCGTGGCTCGACCCGCGGGACGAACGGACTACAGCAGTCCCAGATGTTCCGTCAGCAGGTACCAGACGACATACCCCCCGTACAGGATCAGGAAGATCACGCTGAGGATGGTGATCGGCCGATAACCCTTGATCCGCACCTCGTAGGAGATGTCCTCGCCGCGTGCCCGGCGGCGGCGGACCTCCAGCCAGCGCGACACCCGCCACCAGATGAACAGCAGGATCAGGATCGCGGTCAGGAACTTCAGCATCGGGGGAATCTTCTCGCAGTGGTGCTGAACGCGACACTACCCGAGAACGCCGCGCGCCGCATCGTGGACCCGATCCGGAGCCGGACTCCGGGGGGCGGTCGATCACCGCCGCTTTGCATGCCGGGTCGCGGGCGCATCCCAGGGGTCCTCGGGCCATGGATGCTTCGGATAACGCCCCTTCAGCTCGCGGCGCACCTCCGGGTAGCCGTTCGCCCAGAAGCTCTTCAGATCCTGAGTGACCTGTACCGGGCGCCCGGCCGGTGACAGCAGATGCAGCATCACCGCCACGCGGCCACCGGCGACCGTCGGGGTGTCGGTCAGGCCGAACAGCTCCTGCAGCTTGACCGCCAGCACCGGCGGCTCGCAGGTGTAGTCGACCCGGTGCGCGGAGCCGGACGGCACCTCGATGCGCGCCGGCGCCTCGCGCTCCAGTTGCTGCTGCTGGGCCCAGTCCAGGCGTGCCCGCAGGATCGCCGCCAGATCAAGGCGTTCCAGATCGCGCCGCCGCGTGATCCCGGCGAGATACGGGCCCAGCCAGTGCTCGAGATCCGCCAGCAGCGCGGTATCGCCCATATCCGGAAAACCCGCCTCGTGCAGCAGGCGGATGCGCGCGCGGAGCTGACTGGCCGCCGCATCCCAAGGCAGCCGCTCCAGCCCCTCGCGGCGCAGCCGTGCACACCACGGGGCGACGGTGTCGGCGGGATCCTCCAGCGCGATCATCTGCCGTTCGATCACCAGCGTTCCGACCCGGCGGATACGCGCATTCTCCAGGCGCGCACCGTCCTCCACCCAGTCGCAGCGGGTCTCGCGGTGGAACAGCTCCGGCGCCTCGCGTTCCAGCACCGCCGGATCCAGCGCCACCGCACAGCGGATGCGGGCCTCGCGTTCGGCATCGCTGCAGTCCACCGCCACCAGGAATTCCGCATGCGCCAGGCGTTTGCGCTCCGGCAGCACCGCGCCGCGGCCGTTGCCCATCACGAAACGCCCGGCCGCGCCACCACGGCGCCGGGCGATGCGCTCCGGCCAGGCCAGCGCGGCCAGCACGCCGAGGGCGGCGGGCTCGTCCATCGCCCCGTCCGCCCCCGCTTCGCCGGCTTCGGCCGCACCCGCGACCCGTTCCAGTCCCTGTTCCAGACGCCGCAGGGATCGCTGCCAGGTCCGTCCGCCCGCGCGCCGCGCCCGCTCCAGTCGCAGTTCCAGATCCAGGGGCATCTCCGGTCCGGCCAGCCCGGGTTCCTCCACCAGTACCGCCAGCTCACAGGCCAGCCGCGACCACCCGCGTTCCTGCGCACGCAGCAGCATGTGCGCCAGCCGCGGATGGGTCGGCAGGCGCAGCAGCGCACGCCCGTGATCGGTGATGCGCCCCGCTGCGTCCACCGCGCCCAGTTCCGCGAGCAGCGCCTGCGCCGAGGCCAGTCCCTGCGCCGGGGGCGGTTCCAGCCAGTCCAGCCCGGCCACCGGCTCGCCCCAGCCCGCCAGTTCCAGCGCCAGCGGCAGGAGGTCCACCTGGCGCAGTCCCGGGGTTGCATAATCCGGCCGGGCGACCTCGTCCGCCCGTGCCCACAGCCGGATCGCGACGCCGGGTTCGGTGCGTCCGGCACGCCCGGCACGCTGTTCGGCCGCGGCCTTCGAGGCCGCCACCGTCACCAGGCGCGAAAGCCCGGTAGCCGCATCGAAACGCGGCTCGCGGGCCAGTCCCGCATCCACCACCACCCGTACACCCTCGATCGTCAGGCTGGTCTCGGCGATGTCGGTGGCCAGCACCACCTTGCGTTCACCCGCCGGGGCCGGCTGTACCGCGCGCGCCTGCTCCTCCGCGGCCAGACGGCCGAACAGCGGCACGACCCGCGCATGACCGGACGGCGTATCCAGGCCGGCTTCCCCGCCCGCCTGCAGCCGCCCAGCCACCTCGCGGATCTCGCGCTCCCCCGGCAGGAAGACCAGCAGGGAACCGCTCTCGGCCGCCAGCGCCTCGCGCACCGCCCCGGCCACCGCGTCCGCCAGCGACGCGTCCGGCGCCGGCGGCGCATGCCGCACGTCCACCGGAAACTGCCGGCCGCGCGCCCGCAGCACCGGCACGGGTTCGGCCCCGCCCTCTGAGCCGCCGTCTGGCCCGCCCCCGGCCAGCAGGCGCGCCACCGCGTCATCATCCAGCGTGGCCGACATCACCACGATGCGCAGCTCCGGGCGCAGCAGCCGGCGCACCTGCAGCGCGAAGGCCAGCGCCAGCTCCGCCTCCGGCCGGCGCAGGTGGAATTCATCGAAGACCAGGGTATCGACGCCCTCGAGCAACGGGTCGGCCTGAATCCGGCGCAGGAAGATCCCGTCGGTGACCAGCTCCACCCGGGTCTGCGCCGACACCTGCTGCGCGTCGCGCACGCGATAACCCACCGTCTGCCCCACGGCATCGCCGCACTGCCCGGCCATGAACGTCGCCGCCATGCGCGCGGCCAGGCGCCGCGGCTGCAGCACCACGACACGCCCGGGCGACTCCCCGGAGGCCAGATGCAGCGGCACGCGCGTCGTCTTGCCCGCCCCGGGCTCGGCCACCAGTACCGCCGCCCCGTGCGAAGCCAGCGCCGCATCCAGCGGCCCCAGCAGATCCTCCAGCGCCGCCGCTTCTTCGCAGGCCATCATCGCGAACGGGCCACCCGCCAGCGGACACCGCGGCCGACGCGGAACCGGGCCGATCTGGAAAGCTTGCTCACCATGTCCTCAGTCTCGCAGATCCCGCCGCACCGCGCCGCCCGCCCGGTGCATCCCGGGCCCACCCCGGGCCCGTACCCGCCACACGCCTCGCAATCCGCGGCCTTTCACGGCACCATCCCCGCAGATTTCGACCATGGCCAGCCATGAGCAGCGACCCCGACAACCCCGACAGCGCCCCCAACAGCCAGAACCGGCATGACCCGACACCCCGCCTGCGGATCCTGCTGGGCGAGGTGACGGCCCTCGGACCGGGCAAGGCACGCCTGCTGGAGGCCATCCGGAGCGCGGGTTCGATCTCCGGTGCGGCGCGTGACATGGGCATGTCCTATCGCCGGGCCTGGAACCTGGTGGAGACCATGAACCGCAGCTTCCGCGAACCTCTGGTGGATACCGCACGTGGAGGCTCCCGGGGCGGCGGCGCCCGGGTCACACCGCTGGGCGAGGACGTCCTCGCCCGCTACCGCCGCATGGAGGAGCGCGCCGCCGAGGCCATCCGCGACGAGCTCGACGCCATGCGCCCGCTGCTGCGCGACGACAACGAATAGCCCGCATATCTGGCCATATTGACTATGGGCTATGGGACTATGCGGGTATGTGGGTATGTGGGAGCGTGCTCGCACGCGAACACCCCGACGCCCTCAAGGGCCCCGGCCGTGACGAAACCGCCGCGGCCCGCGACCCTCAATCCGCCTTCCCCGAAGCCTGCCACCCGCGAAACCCCTCGCGCACCGACAGGCTGCGTACATACCCCAGATCGCGCAGCAGCTGCGCCGCCCGCAGGCTGCGCCGCCCGCTGTTGCACAGGCACAGCAGGATCTGATCCTGGCGCACATGGTGCTGGTTGATCAGCGACAGGAAGTGCTGGAAGTCCCGCTCGTCCGGCTCGTCCGCATCCAGCAGCTCCTGTTCTTCTTCCGACAGATGCTTGCCCAGCAGCTGCTTCAGCCGGAACAGCGGCACCGATACCGCACCATCCACCGCGCCTTCCAGCTCCAGCTCGAACGGCTGGCGGATGTCCAGCAGTACCGCCAGCCCGATATCCACCAGCTCGCGCGACGCATCCACGCTGATCTCCAGCTGCGGCTCGTCCATCGGTTCGTTCGTTTCGTTACTCATGCGCACTCCTTCAAAAAGGCGCTGAATCGAGGCATCCCGGATCCGGGATGCACGGCCGGCCGGCGGTCCCCCGGCCCCTGCGGCCACCGGGCCCGACCGCCCGATGCTTGACCGGGTTCATCGAGCCCGTTATGTTTCACTAAACATAACGCGAATGCAAAAATCCCCGCCGACCCGACACCCGGATCCTCCACCCATGGCCCGATCCCGTGCAAAAAGCACGAGCACCCCCGTGCGTGAAAGAACAAACCGAAAAGGACGCCCGATGATGCACCTGCGCACCCTGCTCCTGACCCTGTTCCTGTTGCTGCCCGGCCTGGTGGCCGCCAACGACCCGCTGACCATCGCCGCCGCCTCCGACCTGCGCTTCGCGCTGGACGAGATCATCGAGGAATACGAGCGCGAACACCCGGACGACGCGGTGCGCGTGACCTACGGCTCTTCCGGGCGCATGACCACGCAGATCATGAACGGCGCGCCGTACGACGTCTTCTTCTCCGCCGACATCGCCTACCCGCAGAAGCTGCGCGCGGAGGGCCATGCGGTGACCGAGCCAGAGGTCTACGCCATCGGCCGCATCGTGCTGTGGAGCAACCGCATGGATGCCTCCACGATGACACTGGAAGACCTGACGCGCGACGACATCCGCCGCGTCGCCATCGCCTCGCCCACCCACGCGCCCTACGGCGTGCGCGCGATGGAAGCGCTCAAGTCCGCGGGTGTCTGGGACGAGCTGCAGCCGAAGATCGTCAACGGCGACAACATCGCCCAGACCGCGCGCATGATCCAGGCCGGCGGTGCCGAGATCGGCATCATCGCCCTGTCGCTGGCCGAGTTCCCGGACCTCGCCGAGCACCCGCACCACCTGATCGACGACGCGCTGCACGAACCCCTGACCCAGGGCTTCATCATCACCCGCCGGGGCGAACACAACGCGACCGCGCACCGCTTCGCCGACTACATGAACGGCGACACCGCCCGCGACATCATGCGCCGCTACGGCTTCGTGATGCCCGGCGAAGAGCTGCCCGACGACGCCGCCCGGTAACCGGACATGTTCGAGCTGAGCCCCACGGACTGGATGGCGATCGAGGTCACCCTCAAGCTGGCGATCTACACCACGCTGATCCTGCTGGTGATCGCCACGCCCATCGCCTGGTGGCTGGCCAACGGCCGCGCCCCCGGCGGCCTGCGCACCGCGGTGCAGGCGCTGGTGGCCCTGCCGCTGGTGCTGCCGCCCACCGTGCTCGGCTTCTATCTATTGGTCCTGCTGGGCCCGGCCGGCCCGGTCGGCAGCACACTGGAGAGCTGGGGCCTCAACCACCTGGCCTTCACCTTCCAGGGCATCCTGATCGCCTCGGTGATCTACTCCCTGCCGTTCGCGGTGCAGCCGCTGCAGCAGGCCTTCGCCAACCTCGGCCGCCGGCCGAGCGAGATCGCCGGCTCGCTGGGTGCCGGCCGGGTGGACCGCTTCTTCACCGTGATCCTGCCGATGTCGCGCGGCGGCTTCATCGTCGCCGCCACCCTCGCCTTCGCCCACACCCTCGGCGAGTTCGGCGTGATCCTGATGCTGGGCGGCGCCATCCCTGGCGAGACCCAGGTGCTGTCCATCCTGATCTACGACCACGCCGAGGCCATGGACTTCGAGGCCGCCCACCGCCTGTCCCTCGGCTTGCTGGTCTTCGCCTTCGCCGTGCTGTTCATCGTCTACGCGATCAACCGCCGCTTCGACACGGTGCGCCTGTGACTGGCCCCATCGACGAGACCCTGCGGATCAAGGCGCGGCTGGAGCGCGCAGGCTTCACCCTGGACGTGGACACCGCCTTCCCGCTGCAGGGCGTCACCGCCCTGTTCGGCCGCTCCGGCTGCGGCAAGACCACACTGCTGCGCATCATCGCGGGGCTGGAACACCCGCCCGGCGCCGAGGTGCACTTCGGCGCCACCCCCTGGCAATCCGGCAAGACCTTCGTCCCGCTGCACCGCCGCCGCGTCGGCCTGGTGTTCCAGGAATCCACCCTGCTCCCGCACCTGTCGGTACGCGGCAACCTGCTCTACGGCTACAAGCGCACACCGGAGCCCCTGCGCCGCCTGCACCTGGACGAGGTCGCCCGCCTGCTCGGCATCGATGACCTGCTGAGGCGCCGCGCCGAGGCGCTCTCCGGCGGCCAGCGCCAGCGCGTCGCCCTCGGCCGCGCCCTGCTCACCAGCCCGGACCTGCTGCTGCTCGACGAACCCCTGAACGCCCTGGACACCCAGACCCGGCGCGAGATCATGCCCTTCCTCGCGCGGCTGTCCGAGGAGACCGGCATCCCCACCCTGCTCGTCACCCACGCCCCGGACGAGGTCGAACGCCTCGCCCACCGCGTCGCCTTCATGCACGACGGCCAGCTCGAACGCCTGGAACCCCTGCGCGAGGCGCTGGCCCGAGCCGACTCCCCCCTGTTCCGCGAACAGGGCGCCGTCTCCGTCCTCCAGGGCGAACTCGGCCCGGCCGACAAACACGGCCTGCACCCCTTCGGCCCGCCCGAGGCCCGCTACCACGTACCGACCACCCCCGGCACCACCAACGGCGCCGGGAGCCAGGCCCGCCTGCGCATCGATGCCCGCGACGTCGCCCTCGCCCTCTCCGCGCCCGACGACGTCTCCGTCTTCAACATCGTCCCGGTCACCATCGAGTCCCTCGACGAGGCCCCCGGCCACCACGGTCCCGCGCGCATCCTCGCCGTCTGCCGCCAGCACGACGGCCAGACACTGATGGCCGAACTCACCCGCCTCTCCGCCGAACGCCTGCGCCTCCAACCCGGCACCCGCGCCCACGCCCTCGTCAAAGCCGTCGCCTTTCTCGACTGATCACATCAATGAGGCGTCGCATGTCGCGCAATGCGCTACACTCGTAACATGATCAAGTCGTTTCGGCACAAGGGACTGCGCCGCTTCTTCGAGTCGGGCAGCGTGACTGGCATACAACCTCGACATGCAGGACGTCTGAGAATACTGCTGGCAGCACTGGATACGGCGGCCACGATCGAAGACATGGATATCCCCGGGTTCCACCTGCACCGACTGAAGGGCACTGCAAAGGGACGCTGGAGCATCCGGGTCAGCGGCAACTGGCGTCTAACCTTCGAATTCCGCGACGGCAATGTCCATGTTCTGGATTACGAGGATTACCACTGATGACGATGCACAACCCTCCGCATCCGGGCGAGTTCATTCGCGAGGTCTATCTGGAACCATTCGGGCTGAGTGCCCGCCACCTGGCCAGCAAGCTCGATGTCTCGCCTTCCACCCTGGGGCGTATCCTGCTGGGGCGCAGCGGGGTCAGCCCCGAGATGGCGCTGCGTCTTTCGAAAACGCTCGGGCGATCTCCGGAAAGCTGGCTTGCCATGCAGGACCAGCATGACCTCTGGTGCGCACGCAGGAACGTGAAGCTGGACGGCGTGCAGCGGATCCAGTTCGACGGGCTCGGCGACAACGAACAACCAGGCGCGTAGTGCGGCAACCAGGTGGGCGACGGGCTAGGTGGCTGCCTCCGGCCGGGTCAGCGTCCAGGCATCCACCGATATCGTTAAGGACCAGAGAGGGCCCCAGCGCATGGAGAAGGGGCCGCTTCCGGCTCGTTACGCTGCTTACCGGGCCACCTCGGCTTCCAGCATGTCTGCGAGTTCGGCGGCGGGGACCAGGCCGTACCTGATCTGGCCCTTGGGGGTGATGATGGTGGGGGTACCCAGGAAGCGGTGCTCCCGGGCGATGGCCAGATGATCGGCCACGGGATTCGGGCAGCCTTCCGCCTTTACTTCGGTCCCGCCCAGCTTGGCCCGCGTGATGGCATCCTGCCGGTCGTCGCTGCACCACACCGCCTCCATCTGCTCGAAGGCATTGCCGATGACGGGGAACGCCGCATAGCGAATGCGGATGTCCCACAGGAGGTAGTCATCGATTTGCTGGTGGAACTCGCGGCAATAGGGGCAGTTGACGTCGGTAAAGACCGTCACGGTGTACCGGGGGTCCTCCGGCTCAAAGACGATGAGCTCGTCCTCGTCCAGGCCCCCCACCAGTTGCACGATCTCGGCCTGCCGTTCCCCGGCGGCCGCGTTGCCGCTCAGGCCGAACACCAGTAGCGCCACGGCCACCAGGACCATGGGCCATGGGCCATGGGCCATGTGCAGATCCCGTTCGTCCGTATCACGTGCACCATCCCTCCGGCTTGATATGTCGACAGCCGGTGTTTGTCGGCCTGGCGGATCCCCTGCCCCGGAACACATACCCATGGACCATTGCGAGGGATCCGGGTTCCGGATGGAGGACGCCTGCCGGTCTCGGTGGCGACAGACTTTCGCGGACGGTTTACTCTCGGTAGCAGTGACCGAGCAAGAGCCTGCCATGCCGTTTCCCGCACAGAAGACCAAGATCGTGGCCACCGTCGGGCCGGCGTCCGATTCTCCGGAGACGCTGCGGCGGATGATGCAGGCGGGGCTGAACGTGGTCCGGCTGAACTTCTCGCATGGCGATCCCGCCTGTCACGCCGGGCTGATCGCACGGATCCGCGAGGCGGCGCAGGAAACCGGTACCCGTGTGGCCATCCTCGGGGATCTGCCGGGGCCGAAGATGCGCATCGGCGAACTGGCCGAGGAGCCGATCGAGCTGGAGCCGAGTCAGGGCATCACGCTGACCACGCAGGAGTGCATCGGGGACGCCTCGCGGGTCAGCGTGTCGTTCTCCGGGCTGCCGGAGGCGGTGCAGCCGGGCGATGCGCTGTTTTTGAACGACGGCTACATCGAGCTGGAGGTGGAGTCGGTCGCAGGGCCCGACGTCAGCTGTCGCGTGCAGACCGGCGGGGAACTGCGCTCGCGCAAGGGGCTGAACCTGCCAGGCATCGATCTCGGGATCCGCGCCTTCACGCTGGAGGATCACGAATGGCTGAGGTTTGCGGCGCAGCACGGGGTGGACGCGGTCAGCCAGAGCTTCGTGGTCGACGGCGAGGACATCCTGGCGGTGCGCAAGGCCGCGGAGGATCTGGGCTACAACCCCTTCATCATTGCCAAGATCGAGCGCGCCGATGCGCTGGAGCAGCTCGACAGCATCCTCGAGACGGCCGACGGTATCATGGTGGCGCGCGGGGATCTGGGGGTGGAGATCCCGATCGCGAGCATCGCGCTGGCCCAGCGCCGCATCACCCGCCGTGCCAACCGGCACAACCGCCCGGTGATCACCGCCACGCAGATGCTGGAGTCGATGGTGAACTCGCGCCGGCCCACGCGCGCCGAGGCCACCGACGTGGCGAATGCCATCCTCGGCGGCACCGACTGCGTGATGCTCTCCGGCGAGTCCGCGATGGGGCGCTATCCGGTGGAATCCGTGGCGATGCTGGCGGCCATCGCCCGCTCGATCGAACCGGAACGCGACGCGGCCGCGGGCACCGACCACCCCGACGAACCCGACTTGCCCGAGCAGGAGCGCGCCGCCGACCTGATCGCGCGCAGCGTGTTCCACACCGCGCACCGGAGCCGACCGCAGGTCACGCTGGTGCCCACGCTCAGCGGCGCCACCGCCCGACGCATCGCCGGCCTGGGCCTGCCCTGCTGGATCACGGCCTTTACGCCGCACCCCGAAACCGCTCGGGGCCTGCAGTTTTCCTACGGTGTCCGGCCGGAGGCCGTGGCCGAGGACCGCAGCGACTGGAACGACTTTGCGCACCAGTGGCTCGCGGAGAACGGCATCAACGAAGGCCTGGCCCTGCTCGTCCAGGGGCCATCCGAGCCGCACCCCTCGGGCAACCACCGCCTGGAGCTGCTGGAACTGGGTCCTGTCCACACACGAGGCTGATCCCGGCTGCGGGAGCGCGGCCCGGCAACCCCGGGGTGCAGGCCTTTGTCGCCGGGGCAGGTATCCGGCTATGGTCCGGGGTACGGATCAAGGAGAGCTGGCATGACCCGACCGACACCCCTGGACGCGGAACGGACCTACCATCGCTGCCCGCCGGAGCAGCTCGCGTTCGACACCACCGAAGAGCTGGAAGAACTGGAACTCCCCTGCGGCCAGGACCGGCTGCTGCGCGCGCTGGAATTCGGTGCGGGCATGCGCAGCGCGGGTTTCAACCTGTTCGTGCTCGGCCCCGAGGGCAGCGACCGGCACGACCTGGTGCGGCGTTTTCTCGCCCGCCGCGCGGCCAGCGAAGAGGTTCCGCCGGACTGGTGCCATGTCTTCAACTTCGACCGGCCGGAACGCCCCCATGCGATTCGCCTGCCGGCCGGCGAGGGACGTCAGCTGCGCGATGATCTCGAGAACCTGGTCGAGGAGATGCGCACCAGCATCCCCGCCGCCTTCGAGAGCGACGAATACCAGGGGCGGCTGCGGGAACTGCAGGAGGAGATGTCCGAACGCCAGAACGAAGGCGTCCGCGAGGTCCAGGAAGAGGCCAACAAGCACGACATCGAGCTGGTGAGCACCCCCAGCGGCTTCACCTTCGCGCCCGTGCGTGACGGCGAGGTCCTGGACCCGGAGGAATACGAAAAGCTGCCGGAGGAAGAACGCGAGCGCATCGAGCAGAAGGCGGAGGAACTGCAGAAACAGCTGCAGCAGGCCATCCAGCAGGTGCCCCGCCTGCGCAAGGAGCTGCGGGAGAAGGTCCACTCGCTGAACGAGGAGATGGTGCAGCTGACCCTCGGCGGCCCGATCCGCGAACTGAAGGAGAAATGGGCGCACCTGCCGCGGGTGGTGGAACAGCTGGACGCCATCCACGGGCACGTGGTGGAACACGCCGAGGCCTTCCGCGGCGGCCACGACGAACAGGGCGGGCAGGACGGGCAGAGCGGGCAGGATCACGCGCCCCCGGAAGCGCTGCTGGCCCGCTTTCGCGCCAACCTGCTGGTGGACCATGCGGAAACCGAAGGGGCGCCGGTGATCTACGAGGACCTGCCCAATCACCAGCATCTGACCGGCCAGATTGAACACCACGTGCACAACGGCGCGCTGTACACCGACTTCTCGCTGATCCGCGCCGGTGCGCTGCACCACGCCAGCGGCGGCTATCTGATCCTCGACGCCCGGCGAGTACTGATGCAGCCAATGGCCTGGGACAGCCTGAAGCGCGTGCTGTTCTCCGGCGAGATCCGCATCGAATCACTGGAGCGGCTCTACGGCCTGGTCAGCACGGTCAGCCTGGAACCCGAACCGGTCCCGGTGTCGCCCAAGGTGGTGCTGGTGGGCGACCGCCTGCTGTATTACCTGCTGTCGCATTACGACCCGGACTTCGCCGAGCTGTTCAAGGTCGAGGCCGACTTCGAGGACGACCTCGAGCGCGACGAGGCCGGTTACGCCCTGTACGCGCGCATGCTCGCCAGCATGGCGCGGCGCGACGAGCTGCGCCCGCTGGACCGCGGCGCCGTGGCCCGCACCATCGAACACGCCAGCCGTCTGGCCGGGGACCAGACCAAGCTCACCGCCCATGACCGCACCCTGCGCGACCTGCTGATGGAGGCCGACCACTGGGCGCGTCAGGCGGAGGCCGAAATCATCGGCACCGCCCACATCGAACGCGCGATCGAGGAACGCATCGAGCGCTCGGCACGCGTGCAGCGGCGCAGCCTGGAGCAGATCCGCCGCGGCACGGTGATGATCGCCGCGGAAGGCAGGCAGACGGCCCAGGTCAATGGCCTGTCCGTGATGCAGCTGGGCAGCCACCTGTTCGGACGCCCCATGCGCATCACCGCGACCGCGCGGCCGGGCAAGGGCCAGGTCATCGACATCGAGCGCGAGGCCAGACTGGCGGGACCGATCCACAGCAAGAGCGTGATGATCCTCTCGCGCTTTCTCGCCAGCCGTTACACCGGGGATGCGGAGCTGTCGCTGTCGGCCAGTCTCGCCTTCGAACAGTCCTACGGCGGGATCGAGGGCGATTCCGCCTCGGTCGCCGAGATCTGTGCCCTGCTGTCAGCCATCGCGCGGGTCCCGCTGAAGCAGGCGCTGGCGGTAACCGGCTCGGTCAACCAGCACGGCGAGGTCCAGGCCGTCGGCGGGGTCAACGAAAAGATCGAGGGGTTCTTCGATGTCTGTCGGGAGGCGGGCGAGATGAACGGCCACGGCGTGCTCATCCCGGCCAGCAACGTGGAGCACCTGATGCTGCGGCGCGACGTGCGCGAAGCCGTGGCCGCCGGCCGCTTCCGCGTGTACCCGCTGCGCACGGTGGACGACGCCGTCGCCCTGCTCGCCGACATGCCCCCCGGGGAAGCGGACGCCGATGGCGAGTTCCCGGCGGAGAGCTTCAACCGCGCGGTCGCCGACCGGCTGGCGACCTTCGCCCGCCTTGCGCGGCATCGCCGGCACGAGGACGCGGGCGCGGAGGACGCCGGACCCGTTCCTCGGGACGAGGACGATGACTGATCCCGCGGGCACACAACCGCCCCCGTCGGCGGAGGCCGGGCGCATCCTGGTCCTGCTCGACGCCTCGCGCGCCAGCCAGGCCGCGCTCGAGGCCGCGGCGGCGCTGGCCTCGACGCTGCAGGGCGAGCTGCAGGCGATCTTTGTCGAGGAGGCCGATCTGCTGCGCAGCGCCGCCTACCCCTTCACCCGCGAGATCGGTTCGCTCTCCGGGCAGCCGCGGCCACTGGAAACCGGGCCGCTGGAAACCCGCCTGCGGCGCCGCGCCGCCCACCTCCGCCGTGCGGCCGAACAGGCCGCCGCGCGTGCAAGGATCCACTGCTCGCTCGAGGTCCGCCGCGGATCGGTGCGCCGCGAGGTGCTTGCGCTGACCACCCCCGGTGATTTCCTCGTGCTGGGCAAGATCGGATGGTCGGCCGCGACCGGCAGCCGCCTGGGCTCCACCGCCCGCAGCCTGGTCCATGAAGCCCCGGGACGGGTCCACCTCACCGGAACCCGGCCGACACGCCCCGACAGCCCGGTCCTGGTGGTGGTCGATGCCCCGGAGACCGCGCACGATGCGCTCGTCTTCGCCCGCGCCCGGGCCCGCCATCAACGGCGCCCCCTGACCGTGCTGCTCGTCCCGCTGGACGACCCCGACGCCGCGCGGGAGCGGGACCGGGCCCTGAGCGAATGGGTGGCGACCGACGACCCTCCGGTGCGGGTTCACTCGCTGCGCTCGAGCGCTCCCCGCGAGCTGCTCCGCGCACTGGAGCGTCAGCCGGCGGCCGAAGTGGTGCTCGGCCGCCGCAGCCCGCTGCTGGCCGGCCCGCAGGGCGACGCCCTGCTCGGCGCCCTCGAGGCCCCGGTCACCATCACGCCGTAGGGGCTGCGTCAGGCACCGGGAATGCCGCCGACGGCGCGCCCGCGTGCTACCCTTCGCGGCCGTTTCACCAGCGATACCGGAAGGCCATGAAATACTTTCGCGCGATCAGCGTGATCGAGGGCATCTCCCTGATCACGCTACTGTTTGTCGCCATGCCGCTGCGCACCTATGCGGACATGCACATGGCGGTCACCTGGGTCGGCTGGATCCATGGCATCCTGTTCCTGATCTATGCGGCCGCCACCGTGGTGGCCAGCCACCTGCGCGGCTGGTCGGTACTCAAGTGGCTGCTGGTCCTGGCAATGGGCGTGGTGCCCTTCGGGTTCCTGTACGTGGACTGGATGATCCGACGCGAGCTGACGCGCGAGCTGCAGCACGCCTGACCGTCCGCCAACGGAGGCAAGCGTGGACAACACCATCGAGGTGGAAGGCCTGGTCCGGGATTTCGCCGGCGCCCGCGCGGTAGACGAGGTCAGCCTGCAGGTCCCGGCCGGCCATGTACTCGGGCTGCTGGGCCCGAACGGCGCCGGCAAGACCACCACGGTACGCATGCTGGCGACCCTGCTGTCCCCCACCGCCGGTCGCGCGCGGGTCGGCGGCCTCGATGTCGTCGACGAGGCGGCGCGGGTGCGCGAGATCATCGGCCTGACCGGCCAGTACGCCTCGGTGGACGAGAAGCTGACCGGGCGCGAGAACCTGATCCTGATCGCCCGCCTGCTGGGCATGAAGCGCGCCGCGGCCCGGGCCCGTGCCGACGAGCTGCTGTTCGACTTCTCCCTGCAGGAGGCCGGGCACCGCCCGGTGCAGACCTATTCCGGCGGCATGCGCCGGCGGCTGGATCTGGCCGCCAGCCTGGTCGGCCGCCCGCGCATCCTGTTCCTCGACGAACCCTCCACCGGTCTGGACCCGCGCGCCCGCCGCGACCTGTGGGCGCGGGTGCGCCGGCTGCAGGACGCGGGCACCACGGTGCTGCTGACCACCCAATACCTCGAGGAGGCCGATGCGCTGGCCGATTCCATCGTGGTGCTGGATCAGGGCCGCGTGATCGCCGAGGGCACGGCCGCGGAGCTGAAGGCCCGGGTCGGCACGCGCACGCTGTTCCTGCGCCTGGCGCGGGCGGACCAGGCGGATGCAGCCGCCCGCCAGGTAGCCACGCTCACCGGCAGCGAACCGCACGTGGAAGGCGAGACCCTCAGCGCACCGGTGGCCGAGGCCTCGCTGCTGCCGGCGGTGCTGCGCGAGCTGGATGCCGCCGGGATCGAGGTCGCGGAGCTGGGCCTGCGCAGCGCCAGCCTGGACGACGTGTTCCTGTCACTCACCGGACAGACCGGCAGCGCCGGCGCCCCGGCCGATGCCGCCGGGGACAGCGGGGAGGATGCCGCATGAACGCCCTCGACCAGACCCTCGCGCTGGCCTGGCGCAGCCTGGTGCAGGTGCGCCGCAATCCCTGGGAGCTGGGGGACTACTCCATCCAGCCGATTCTGTTCCTGGTGCTGTTCCTGTTCGTGTTCGGCGGGGCCATCGCCGGCTCGCCGGATGACTACCTCGCCTTCGTGCTGCCGGGCGTGATCGTGATGAACATGCTGTTCGTCACGGTGTATGTCGGCCACGGCCTCAACATCGACCTGACGCGCGGGGTGTTCGACCGCTTCCGCGCCCTGCCCATCCCGCGCTGGGCGCCGCTGGCCGGGCGCATCCTCGCGGACGTAGTGAAGCAGCTCCTGTGCATCGCCCTGCTGCTGATCGTGGGCTACCTGCTGGGCTTCCGCCTGGCCACCTCCTTCGGCCATCTGCTGGTCATGGTGCTGCTGGTGCTGACCTTCGCGGTGGCCTTTTCCTGGGTGATGGTGCTGGTCGGCGTGCTCGCGCGCGACCCGGAACACGTGCAGCTGTTCGGCTTCACCGCGCTGTTCCCGGTCACGTTCGTCAGCTCGGCGTTCGTCCCGGTGGAGACCATGCCCGAGTGGCTGCAGGGCTTCGTGCAGGCCAACCCGGTGTCGCTCCTGACCGACGCCGCGCGCGGGCTGATGAACGACGACGGAGCGGTCGCGGCCCCGGCGCTGGCATCGCTGGCCTGGGCGGCGGGGATCGCGGCGGTGTTCGCGCCGTTATCCGTATGGGTGCTCAACCGCCGGCTGGCGCGCGGCTGAGCCCTGGCGGGCGCTACGCCCGCGGGTGGCCGGACAGAAAAAAGGCCGCTGCACGGATGCAACGGCCCAAAGGCCCCGTGTGATGGGGTGTGCGGGTTCAGTAGACCGGCACCAGCGCGTAGCCCTGGTTCTGGTAGCCCATCACCGCGATGAATCCGCTGCGAACCGGCTTGATCGGCTCCAGGATGGTGTCGTTGTCCACGCCGTAGGCGCGGGTGGCGGCCGAGCAGACTTCCATCTGCACGCCCAGTTCATCCAGCCGGTCCACTGCCTTCGCGATCTCCTCCAGGGTCTCCGCGTGGTCGATGTCGACCTCCGGCTCCGGATCGGTGGTGATGAACTTGACCGCCTCGGCGATGAACACCATGCGCAGGTCGGGCTCCACGCCCTCCTTGAGCAGGTTCTCGTGGTTGGTGGCAATACCGCGCAGGTACGCCAGCATTACGTCCGGATCGGACTTGCGCATGTCGTAGACCGCCCGCATGGTCTCGATGCCCTGGGTCGCCTCGCGGTTGTCCAGGCCCTCGTCGTCGGCGACCGCCGGCACGGCCAGACCGAGCGGCAGGACGCAGGCGAAAAAGATGCTCAGTATCGTTTTTCTCATGTAGTTTCCTCCTCCTGGTGGTTTTCCGGTTCTCTTCCCGGGGTCAGTAGATCGGGATCACCGCATAGCCCTGCGCCTGATACCCGGTCAGCGACACGAAGGTATTGCGTACGGGATCAATACCCGGCAGAAGGTCGTGGTTCTCCACGCCAAACAGGCGCGTGGCCACCGAACAGGCCTCCATCCGCACGCCCTTCTCGCGCAGCGCGGCGATGTGCTCCTCGATCGCGTCCAGATGCTCGAACTGCGTCAGTTCGAACCGCTCGCGGTCCTCGCTGACCATGGTCACCGCCAGCCCGCGGAAGGTCAGGATCATGTCCGGCTCCACGCCCTGGTCGGTGAAGTCCTCGTGGGTCTCGCGGATCACCGTCAGGTACAGCGCCAGCCCCTCGGGGTCGCTGTTGTTGAGATCGAACACCACGCGCCCGGTCTCGACGCCTTCCAGCGCCTTCGCGTCGGTGGGTTCGGCGCCGGCTTCGGCGGCGGACACCGCCAGCATTGGCCATGCGGCCAGCGCCAGCAGCAACGGCAGTACGGCCATTCTTTTCATCATCATGCGTTCTCCCGGGTGGTGTTGCGAGGCGGATCCATCGCAATCGCCCGCCATGCCGCCTCCTGCATGTCGGGCGAAAAGTCGGACAGGGGCCGGTCCAGCACGCCATCGAGGTACAGGTGCAGCAGGCGGATGGCTCCGCCGAAGGCCACAGTGGCCGCCACCGGCACCTCCATCGGCCGCAGCTCGCCGGCCGCCATGCCCTGCTCGATGCATTCGCGCATGCGCTGGAACGGCTGCGACGAACACACCGGCGGTTCATCCGGCAGGAACTCCCGGTGGCGGGACTCCAGCACGAAGCGCATGGTCTGCGGGGCCTGTGCGGTGGTCTCGAACAGAAAGGCGATGATCCCGTCGCAGCGCGTGCGGCAGTCCTGACTCTCCTCCATCACCTGCTGCAGCCCGGCATCCATGCGCTGCAGCAGGTCGTCGTACAGCGCCTTGGCCAGGGCCTCCTTGTTGCCGAAGTGGTGATAGATCGAACCAATCGACACCCCGGCCTGGCGGCGGATGTCGTGGATGGAGGTATTGAAATAGCCGTCGGCGCTGAAGCGCTCGAGCGCGGTGTCCAGCACCAGCTTGCGCAGGGTCTCCCCGCGTACGACCTTTCCGGGACTGGCAGTCATCGACGCCTCACTAAAACGAACGTTCGTTCTAATCTACACCCGCAATGCGTCGGGGGAAAGACCCGACCCGGCTCAGCCGGTGGTGAACCGCTCCGGCGGCGGCTGCGGGATCGGAACGTCCTCGACCTGCAGATCGTCCACCCGGGCCTGGCGCGGGCCCTCCTGCAGCCACGTCCCGAGCCGGTCGAGGGCCTCGGGCGAGCCCACCGCCAGCACCTCCACGCTGCCGTCGGGGAGATTGCGGGCATGGCCGGTCAGGCCCAGCGGGCGCGCCTGTTTCTGCGTGGAGGCGCGGAAGAACACGCCCTGCACCCGGCCGCTGACACGCCAGCGGCGGGCCCGGTTATCATTGGCCTCAGTCATGAATCCTTCACCTCCGGAGTCCGTGCATGTCCGAATCGCCACGCCCTACGCTGTACCACAACCCGCGCTGCAGCAAGTCCCGCGCCGCGCTGGCCCTGCTGCGTGAACGCGACATCGAGCCGGAGATCGTCGAATACCTGAAGACCCCGCCGGACGCGGACACCCTGCGCACGATCCTCGAGCGTCTGGAAGTGCGCCCGCGCGAGCTGCTGCGCACCGGCGAGGCCGAATACCGCGAACTGGGCCTGAAGGACGCCGAGCTGGACGACGAGGCGCTGATCCGGACCATGGTCGAACACCCGAAACTGATCGAGCGCCCGATCCTGGTCCACGGTGACGCCGCACGCATCGGCCGGCCGCCCGAACAGATCCTGGAGATCCTGCCGTGAGCGCCGCCGTGGAAGTCCTGGTGCTGTACTACAGCCGCTACGGCGCCACTGCCGAACTGGCGCGCCACGTGGCCACCGGCGTGGAGCAGTCCGGGGCCACCGCCCGGGTACGCACGGTCCCGCCGGTGACCACCGGCACCCCCGGCGACACCCCGGCGGTGCCCGACAGCGGCCCGCCCTGGGCCGAGACCCGCGATCTGGAAGAATGCGCCGGGCTGGTGCTGGGCTCGCCGACCCGCTTCGGCAACATGGCCGCGCCGCTCAAGCACTTCCTCGATGGCACCAGCGGGCTGTGGGCCAGCGGCGGCCTGGTGGATCGCCCGTTCGGGGTGTTCACCAGCACCGCCAGCCAGCACGGCGGCCAGGAGACCACCCTGCTGACCATGGCCCTGCCGCTGATCCATCAGGGCATGCTGTGGGCCGGCGTGCCGTACACCGTGCCGGAACTCTCCACGACCACCACCGGCGGCACGCCCTACGGCGCCAGCCACGTGGCCGGGGAACGCGGCGAGGCGCCGGTCTCGCGCGAGGAGCAGCGCATCGCCAGCGCGCTGGGCGAGCGCGTGGGGCGGCTGGCGCAGCGGCTTCAGGCCGCAGAGGGCCGGGGAGGCGGCAAGGCATGAACCTCGTGGCCCTGTTCCGCTGGATGGCCCTGATCGGCTGGTTCGGCCTGTTCGCCACCCTGCTGGCATTCACCGGCTGGCTGCAGCCGCCGGAGGCCCTGCCGCGCGCCCTCGCGCTGGCGATCCTGCTGGTGCCGCTGCTGTTCCCGCTGCGCGGGGTCCTGCATGCGCGCCGCTACACCCATGCCTGGGCCAGCCTGCTGGCGCTGGCCTACATCACCCTCGGGATCACACTGGCATCGGTCGCCAGCGACCGTCTCTACGGTGCGCTGGTCACGGGCTTCAGCCTGGCCTGGTTTGCCGGCTGCCTGCTGTTCGTGAAGCTGGACGCGCGCCGCGCCCGCGCGGCTCAGTCGGCGGCCGAACGCGCCAGCTGATCGCGCACGAAGGGGATGGTCAGGCGGCGCTGTTCGGCCAGTGCCGCCAGATCGAGGCGTTCCAGCAGGGCCAGCAGCGCGGCCACGTCCCGCCGCTGGTGGCGCAGCACGTAGGCGGCCACCGCATCCGGCATCTCCAGGCCGCGCCGCCGGGCGCGGTCCACCAGGATGCGCCGCAGGTCCTCCTCCTCCGGGGGCTCCAGGCGGAATACCGGCCCCCAGCCCAGGCGGGAGCTCAGATCCGGCAGGGTCGCGCCCATGCCGTCCGGCGGCTCCGGCGCCGCCAGCAGCACCCGGCAACCGGCATCGCGCAGACGGTTGAGCAGGCCGAACAGCGCCTCGTCCCAGGCCGGC
Organism: Thioalkalivibrio sp. ALE11; assembly: GCF_000381205.1. Lineage (NCBI taxonomy): Bacteria > Pseudomonadati > Pseudomonadota > Gammaproteobacteria > Chromatiales > Ectothiorhodospiraceae > Thioalkalivibrio > Thioalkalivibrio sp. ALE11. The sequence continues at coordinate 264,578 of NZ_KB906164.1, forward strand.
GAGCCGACCACCGCCGCGAGGTCATCCAGCGCCACCAGCCCTGCACGCTCCAGCCCGTCCAGCACCGCCGCGGGGGGCGCCGTGGCCAGTTCCGCCAACGGCAGGTAGGCGGCCCGGTCGCCGCGTTCATGCGCCACGTGGCAGGCCGCCTGCAGCAGGTGGGTCTTGCCGATCGCGCCCGGCCCGTGCAGATAGACCTGCGGCTGACTCAGTCCGGCGTTGCGCCCCAGGCTCTCCACGGTGTCACGCGCGATCCGGTTGGCCTCGGCGTGGTATTCCGCAAAGCGCGAGGCATCACGCAGCCGCAGGTCCAGCGGCAGCTGGGCCACGTCGGTGTCGGCGCTGGCGGGATCTCGGGTCACGGGTCGGCATCCCCTCCGGGGGCGGGCTGATTGAGCGCGCGATAATGCGCCAGCGCGTGGCGCACCGCAACGGCCAGCACCGCCGCCACCGGCAGGGCCAGCAGCACCCCCACGAACCCGAACAGCTGCCCCCCGGCCAGCACGGCGAAGATCACCGCCACCGGGTGCAGCCCGGTGCGGTCCCCCACCAGCCACGGCGTCAGCCAGACCGATTCGAGGACCTGCGCCACCGCGAAGATCGCCCAGACCACCAGCAGCAGGAGCCAGCCATCCCCGGCAAACAGCACCGCGGCACTGGCCAGGCTGATGCCCACGATCACGCCCACGTACGGGATGAAACTCACCACACCCGCGATCACGCCGATGGCCAGCCCCAGCTCCACGCCCACCAGCGACAGGGCCACCGCATAGAACAGGCCCAGCGAAACCATCACCAGCAGCTGCCCGCGCAGGAACGCACCCAGCACTTCGTCGGATTCGCGCGCGAAGGTCTCCACCGGGGGCCGCCAGCCCAGCGGCAGCAGGTCATGCAGGCCGTCGATCAGGCGCGGCCAGTCGCGCAGGAGATAGAAGCTCACCACCGGGATCAGCACCAGGTTGAGCACGCCCATCACCAGCGCGGTGGTGGAACTACCGATCCAGTGCAGCGCGCCGCCGGCCAGGCCGCCCGCCTCCTGCCAGTGGCGCGCCACCATGTCCTGCACCGCCTGCGGATCCAGCGCCGGGATGCCGTCGCCGACATGCCGCTCCAGCCATGGCCGTGCCTGCTGGTCGAACCACGCCATGATCTCCGGCAGGAACAGGAACAGGCGCTCCAGCTGGGCGGCGACCAGCGGGATCAGGACCAGCACCACCGCCGCCAGCAACAGCATCAGCAGCAGGAAGATGACCAGCGTGGCCACCGTGCGCGACGTGTTCAGGCGCACCCCCAGGCGGGTCACCAGCGGGTTGAACAGGTAGCCCACCAGCAGCGCGACCAGAAACGGCATGAGAATGGGTGCCAGCAGATACAGCGCGCCGGCCACGACCAGCAGCCCCAGCAGCGCGGCCACGGTGGCGGCGGATACGTTTCCCGGGGTCGGGTCACCGGGGGGCGGGGTTCCTGCGGCGCTCATCGGATCCTCCTCCGGATCAACGCACACCCAGCCACAGTGCGGCGTCGGGGCGTCCGGCCTCTTCCCGTTCCTCCTCCCCGGCCGCGGGGAAACCCGCGTCCTGCAGCACTTCGTCCAGGGCCTCGGCATCCAGACCGGTGCGCAACCGCAGGGTCAGGGCGGCCCCGCCCAGCGAGTCCAGCTGCACGCGTTCGATGGCCTCCATGCCGTCCAGCCGGGCACGCAACTGGCGAAAACCGTCGAAACCCGCCACCCCGGTAAAGCCCACCGTGATCCACTCGGGTTCGTCCGGCACCCGCGCCAGGTCAGCGCTCATCCGGTCCAGCGCCGTGGCGGTCGCCCGACGCGCGGCCGCCGGGGCATCCGCGCCGGTGGCCTCGGCACGGTATTCGCGGTCCCGATGCACCAGCAGGGCCCGCGCGCGGGTCTCCCCTTCCGCCGGTCGCAGGTGCAGCAGGATCAGGCCGTCCGGACCGTAGCGCCGAGCGGCCTCGAACAGCGGTTCGGTCACGCGTCCGACGATGTCGCTGATGCGCGCCTCGCGCCGGTCCTGCAGATCCCCCAGCGGCAACAGCAGCGGCATGTCCCGCTCGCCGGCCAGGCTCTCCAGCGCGGCCAGCACGCCGGAGTCCTCCCCGACGGACGCGGTGCCCAGCAGGTCACGCCGGCCGTCGGCCTCCTCCACCGCCCACACCAGCAGGGACGGACGCGAGCCGACGATCATCGGAACGGCGGCGTCGCGCAGCGACCGGCGCAGGGCAGTCCGGTCGAACTCCAGGCGATAGCCGCCCGCGTCGCGCGCCTGCTGGCGCTCCAGCGCCGCCGGCAGTTCGTCATCGTCCGGGGTCTCGCGCAGCTCGTCGGCGAGCGCCCGCACCGCGTCGGAATCCAGCCCCGCCACCCGCACCAGCGCCGCGTGGAGCCCTTCCGCCAGCGCCGCTTCGCGCTCTTCCGCATCGCTCTGAACGACCAGCGTCCCCGCCCCCGCGGCCTGTGGCAGCAAAGCGATCAGCCACAGGGACAGGAACAGAGCGACAGCGGAAATGGAACGCGACACGGCAGGCATGGGACTCACGGGCAGCAGGCAGGCAACACGCCGCTCAACATAGCACAGCGCCCGCCGCCGGCGCGCCGCCCGTGCTTTGCAAGCCCCGGCACGGGCGGCTAACATGCCCGGGTTCAATGCGCGCCTGCCCGCGGGCAGCGTCGCGGCCCGCCAGAAGGCCCTTTTCCGGGAACGTTGCCCATGTCCGAATCCTCTTCCGGTCTGACCTATCGCGAGGCCGGCGTCGACATCGCCGCCGGGTCGGAACTCGTCGAACGCATCAAGCCGCACGCGCAGCGCACCCTGCGCCCCGAGGTCCTGGCCGGCCTGGGCGGCTTCGGCGCGCTGTTCGAACTGCCCGTGGATCGCTACCGCCGCCCGGTACTGGTGTCCGGCACCGACGGGGTGGGCACCAAGCTGCGGCTCGCCCAGCAGACCGATCGTCACGACTCGATCGGCATCGATCTGGTGGCGATGTGCGTGAACGACATCATCGTGCAGCGTGCCGAGCCGCTGTTCTTTCTCGACTATTACGCCACCGGCCACCTCGACATCGACATCGCCGGCGATGTCATCACCGGCATCGCCGAGGGCTGCGAGCAGGCCGGCTGCGCGCTGATCGGCGGCGAAACCGCCGAGATGCCCGGCATGTACCAGGGCGAGGACTACGACGTCGCCGGCTTCGCGGTCGGCATCGCGGAGAAGGATCAGCTGCTGGACGGCAGCCAGGTGGCCGCGGGCGACGTGATCCTCGGGCTGGCGTCCAGCGGTCCGCATTCCAACGGCTACTCGCTGATCCGGCGGGTCCTGGAACACGTGCAGGCGGACCTCGACGCGCCGCTGCCCGGCGGCGACGGCGAGACCCTGGGCGCGGCCCTGATGGCGCCCACCCGCATCTATGCCCGGCCGCTGCTGGAGGTCATGGCACGCCACCCGGTGCACGCAGCGGCCCACATCACCGGCGGCGGCCTGACCGAGAACCTGCCGCGCGTGCTGCTCTCGGAGACCCTGCATGCGCGCATCGACACGAACGCCTGGCAGTGGCCGGCGGTGTTCCGCTGGCTGCAGCAGCAGGGCGGCATCGCCGACGAGGAAATGCTGCTGACCTTCAACTGTGGCATCGGCATGACGCTGATCCTGCCGGAGGCCAGCGTGGAGGCGGTGTCTTCGGAACTGACCGCCGCCGGCGTCCCGGCCTGGCCGATCGGCGTGGTCGCCGAGTGCGCGGAACACGAACCCGGCGTGGTGTACACCGCGGGATGACAGGCATGGCCCCGCAACGCCTGGTCGTGCTGATCTCCGGGCGCGGCAGCAACCTCAAGGCCCTGATCGACGCCTGTGAACGCGGCGAGATCAACGGCCGGGTGGTCGGCGTGATCAGCAACCGCCCCGACGCCGGCGGACTCGAGTTTGCGCGCGCCCGCGGCATCCCGGAGCAGGTCCTCAACCACCGCGACTACGCCGGGCGCGAACCGTTCGACGCGGCCCTGGCCGAAACCATCGAGGCGTTCGAACCGGACCTGGTGCTGCTGGCCGGGTTCATGCGCATCCTGACCCCGGGATTCGTGGAACGCTTTACCGGACGGTTGCTGAACATTCACCCGTCGCTGTTGCCGAAGTACCGCGGACTGGACACCCATGCCCGCGCCCTGGCTGACGGCGAGACCGAACACGGCGCCAGCGTGCACTTCGTCACGCCGGAACTGGACGGGGGACCGGTTATCATGCAGGCACGGGTCCCGGTTCTGGCCGACGACACCGAAGCCTCCCTGAGTGCGCGCGTGCAGCAGGCCGAGCACCGCCTCTACCCCGCAGCAGCCGGGCTGGTGTGTTCAGGGCGGATTCAGTGGTCGGAACCCACGATCCGGTACGATGGCGCCCCGCTGGAGGCGCCCCTGCAGCTCGATCACGAGGTGACTTCCCATGCCCCAGGTGAATCGTCCTGACGCCGCCCGACGGCGTTTCACGGCGCGGTTGCTGACCGGTCTCGTCCTGGCGCTGGCCGCGATCCTCGCAACGGCGTTCCCGACCGCCGCCCCTGCCGCCGACAGCAACGCGGACCCGGCGGACGCGTCGCGGATTCCGCCGTTCACCGCCAGCTTCGAGGCCACGGCCATGGCCAGCACGCTGAATGCCTCCATGAGCCTCAACCACGAAGACCTCCGCACGCGCATGGCGATGGATGCCCACGTGACCGGATTCCTGCGCGTACTCGGGCGCTTCGAACTCAGCCGCGAATCGCTGCTGAACACCAATGGTTCCGGCCTGCACCTGATCTCGTCGCGCTCCCACCAGGTCACCCCGCGCGACGAGCGTAAAGTCGAAACCCGCCTGGACCACGAGGAACAGCAGGCCATCGGCCACATCGACAGCGAGCGGTTCACGCTCGACGTGCCCGAGGGCACCCTCGACTTCCTTGGCTCGCTCTACATGATGATGCAGCAGCTGGAAACCGGTGAACTGGGCAACACCGGCGACACCGTCCGTATCCGCACCCTGGAGCGCGACCGCCTGCGCGAATACGAATTCCGCCGGGACGGCGAGGAGACCGTGGACTCCGGCATCGGCTCGCTGGACACCGTGCGCGTGGTCCGCCGCAGCGACAACGGCGATGTCGAACTCGCCGCCTGGTTCGCCCCGGACCTGAACCACATCCCCGTGCGCTTCGACTACGAGGCCGGGGGGCGCGTGTTCGAACTCGAACTCACCGCGCTGGAATGGCACGAACCCATCATCGACCTGACCGAAGACCCCAATCCGTGAGCACATCCATGAGCGAAACCTTCGACCTGGCCATCATCGGCAGCGGCCCCGGCGGTTATCGCGCCGCCGTCCTCGGCGCCCTGCGCGGACTCTCCGTCGTCATCATCGAGAAGGACACCTGGGGCGGCTGCTGCCTCAACCGCGGCTGCGTGCCCAAGAAGGACTGGTACCACACCGCGCGCACCGTGGCTGCCCAGCGCCACTTCGAGGGCCGCGGCATCCGGGGATCGCTGAGCGCGGAGATGGACCCGGCCTGGGACCATCAGAAGGAGGTCGTGACCTCGGTGCGCGATTCCTACCTGGAATACATGAAGCACCTGAAGATCCAGTACCGCGAGGGCACCGCGCGCTTTCGCGACGCCAGCACCCTGGAGGTCACCGGCGCCGACGGCAGCGAGACCCTGGAGGCGAAGCACACCATCATCGCCACCGGCGCCACCGCCACCGTGCCCGCACCGTTCGAGGCCGTCCCCGGGCGGGTGATCACCACCGACATGCTGTTCGACGAGCGCCCGCCGCAAGGGCACCGGGTCGCCATCATCGGCTCCGGCGTGGTGGCCACCGAATTCGCCTTCATCTTCTCCCAGCTGGGCAAGGAAGTGACCTGGCTGACCCGCTCGAAACCCCTGAACGGCCAGAAGTTCAGCCCCCAGGCCCTGTCGACGCTGAAGGACAAGCTGGGTGAGAACGGCGTCGAGCCGATCCGGGTGAAGGGCTACGAGAGCGTGGAGACCACCGATAACGGCGTCGTCATCACCGATCAGGACGGCGGGCGCCACGAGGTCGACTGGGTCCTGCTGGGTACCGGCCGCACGCCGCATACCGCGGACCTGAACCTGGAAGGCGTCGGCGTGCAGACGGACGCGCGGGGTTTCGTGCAGCGGCGCGCCACGCTGCAGACCGACGTCGACCACATCTATGCCATCGGCGACGTCGCCAGCGAATGGCAGACCGCCAACCACGCGCTGGCCGATGCCACCATCGCGGTGGAGAACATCCAGACCGGCAACACCCGCGAGCAGGACGAACGCTACGTGCCGATCGCCATCTATTCGGCGGTGGAGATGGCGCGCCTGGGCATGGACGAGGACGATGCCGAGGACGAAGAGCTGGAACCCGCGGTCGGCTTCGCCGCGTTCGAGACCTCGCCACGCGCCCTGGGGCAGGACGAGCCCGAGGGCTTTGTTCGCCTGATCGGCGACATGGACACCGGCGGCCTGCTGGGCGGGGAGGTCATCGGCGGTGACGCCGGCGAGCTGATCCACATCCTGTCGCTGGCCCCCGATCGCGACACCGCGCTCAACTGGATCGCGAAGGGCCAGTGGAACCACCCGGCCCGCGCCGAGGAGTTCCTCAACGCCACCGAGACCCTGGCCTCCAAGTGGGGCCTGAAGGCCGAGATCTTCGACCTGTGACCCGCCGGCCGGCGCCCGTCGCCGGCCGGCCGTCTCAATCCCCGCGACGCGTCATCCGCACCTCATGTTCGTGCGGATAGCGCGCCGCATGGAAGCGGCCCTCCCAGGTGTCCGCATCCAGGCGTTCGAGTTCCAGGTGGTAACTCTCCTGCCGGTCCGGGGTTGGGTTCCACACCAGTTCCACGCGGTCCCCGTCTGCGGCAAGCTCCACCGAATCCAGATCACCGCTGGCCCCGTCCAGCCCGGGCCCGCGGGCATTGCCCATCAGGAAATCGCCCTGCGCACGGGTCTCGCCGCGGCCATGGAACACGCTGAAATACGCCAGCGGCACGTCACCCTCGACCAGCGCCGCACGCCACGAACCCTGCAGTGCACCGGCGGGCTGGCCGCCCTTGCCGGCGTCGGCATCCCGCCCGTCCTTCCCGGCGTCGTCCGGGTCGTCCGGGGCGGCATCCGGGGCGTCAGCTTCCTCCAGCCACGGCGGGGGCGGACGCCGATCCACCGCCCAGGCGGTGCGGACCTGTGCGTCCGGCCCGACGCTCAGGCGCTGCCAGATCGCCTCCAGCTCGTGGTCCATCAGGTCACCGTCGCGCAGCAGGATATCCACGCCGCCCGGCTCCTCCAGCCCGACCTCCACCACCGCCTCGGCGAAGGGCTCGGCGAAGCCGACGCTCTCGCGGGCCTCCAGCTGTCCCGGCCGGGTATCCAGCAGGGACCCCAGCAGGAATGCCGGGTCCGGACCGACTTCCGGCGTTGAGGGCAGCGATGGCGGGACGAAATCCCACAGCTCCTCGCCGTTGTCACGCCACTGCGTGACCCGGTCACCCAGCGGTTCGGGATCGGTACAGGCCTGCTCGAGGCAGCGGGCCTGTTCGATGGCCGATGCGTCCAGGCTCCGGCGCGAGGCCGCGACCACGTGACCCGGAAACCCCTGGATCGGGCTCATCACCATGCGCCAGGAGACCCCGTCCCACGCCCCGCCGTCGTTACCGTCGCCGGCCTCCTCGTCCGAAGGTTCAAAACGGTCGATCTGCACGAAATGCAGATCCCGCATCCGCCCGGGCGGACTACCCTCCATCCACTCGAAGCCCGCCTGCATCCGGTAACGCGCCGGTTCCGCCGGGCCCTCGTGGCCCTCCAGCAGCAGGACGGGCACGGTCCACGGCCCGGCCCGTTCGAACGGCCGCACCGATTCGCGCTGCTCCGGCGGCAGCCGCTCTCGCAACAGGTCCGGTATCTCTCCGCTCTCGACCCGGCAATACCCTTCCGCTGCGACGAAATCACGTGCAGCCTCGCCCATGTCCTGCGGCGGTGCGGCCACCGCGCCCCCCGCCGCCAGTCCGACGAACGCGGCCACGATCCCCGCGCGCCGTACGGGTCCGCGCTGTCTCCGGGTTGAATCCTGCATGTTTCTCCCCTCCCTTCAGGTGATGCCGGTTCATACTGCCGGAACCGTATCGCCGACGCCCCCCATGATCGGAGAGGAACCAACCACCACGAGCGGGCTCTCGCAACCGCCCCCGGAATGCGCGAGACTTTCATTACATACAGGCAGTGCGTGTACCCCGGAATGGCGACCCCTCCCCTTAGTGACGGCAGTTCTGCGCAGGTCTCGACCGTGGGCGAGGAGCGGTTCCGCACACTGTTCGAGCTCTATCCCGATGCCACGCTGCTGATCGATCCGGAGAGCGGCCTGCCGGTACAGTTCAACCGGCTGGCCCACGAGCAACTCGGCTACACTGCCGAGGAGTTCGCCGGCCTGCGTATCGGCGATTACGAGGCGCAGGAGACACCGGAGGAAACCGAGGCGCACATCCGGACCATCCTTGAGCAGGGGCAGGACGATTTCGAGACGCGGCACCGTTGCAAGGACGGCACAGTCATCGATGTTCGCGTCTCGGTGGTCCTGCTGCCGTTCGAGGAGCGGACCCTCTTCCTGGCCGTGTTCCGCAACATCACCGCTGAAAAGCTGGTCAACACCGCGCTGGAGCGCAGCCGCGAGCGCCTGGCCCTGGCCACGGAATCAGCCGGCCTGGGGATCTGGGACTACGACATGGCCAGCGGCCACCTGGAATGGGACGACGGCATGTTCCGCCTCTACGGCATCGACCCCGCCGAGTTCGGGAATGCCTTCGAGGACTGGGCCGGGACACTGACCCCGGATTCCCGGGATACGGCCGTGGCCGCCTTCCGGGCCGCCGTTGAATCCGACGCACCATTCGACCTCCGGATCACCATTCGCCGCGCCGATGACGGGACCATACGCACCCTGCACGGTCAGGCCCAGGTCATCCGGGACAGTGCCGGCCGGGCCATGCGGGTCGTGGGCGTCAACCGCGACATCAGCGAGGAGGAGGCCAACCGCCAGCGGCTCGCCGCCGAGGAAACGAAATTCCGTGGCCTGTTCGAGCTCTCGCCGGTCGGCATCGCCATGAACGACTTCGCCACCGGTGAATTCCTCGATTTCAATGCCGCCATTAATGAGCCCGCCGGCTATACGCGCGAAGAATTCCTGCAGCTGAGTTACTTCGAGGTTACTCCCGAAGAATACATGGCCGACGAACAGGCCATGCTCGAATCGATGCAGCGCACCGGCCGCTACGGGCCGTTCCAGAAGGAGTACATCCGCAAGGACGGTTCACGCTATCCGGTCCTGCTCCACGGCTTCAGGACCACGACGCCGGACGGGCGCGAGGTGATCTGGTCGATCATCCAGGACATCTCCGATATCGAACGGACCCGCCAGGAACTGGAAGATGCACGCAACCAGTTTGCCTCGCTGGTGGAGAACATCCCCGGGATCACCTTCCGCTGCCTGTACGATGACGCCTGGACCATGCTCTTCATGAGCCGGGCGGCCGACCCGCTGACGGGTTATGACGCAGCGGAGCTGATCAATAACACCGTCGTCTCGTACGCACAGCTGATCCACCCCGACGATGCCGAACGGGTCGCGCAGACCATCGCGGAGGCGATCGCCGACGACCGGCCGTGGGAGACCCTGTACCGGATCCGGCATCGCGACGGCTCCATTCGCTGGGCCCAGGAACGGGGCATCGCCGTGCGTGACGAACAGGGCGGGGTCGCCTGGCTGGACGGTTTCATCCTCGACATCACCGAACAGAAGCAGGCCGAGGCCCGCGCCGCCGAGATCGAGTCGACAACGCGTCGGCACCGGACAGCCGTGGACGCCATCGCCCATACCATTGCCGCGGAGGACGATGTCGGGGCGATCCTGGAGACCACCTGCCGCAGTCTGGGCGAGGCCCTGGGTGCCGACCGGGCGCTGGTCTACGACATCGATTTCGAACGCGAGCTGGTCACCGGCCGGGAGGAATGGCTCAATCCCGAACGGCCTGCCATCACGCCGTCGATCGGCACCTACCCGCTGGCAGTATTCGGCAACGGCTTGCGCGAGATGCGTAACCGCCAGGGCTGGATGAACAGTCATGCAGACGCGCCCCACCCGAGCCTGGTTGCGGACGGCGCGACCGGCATCCTGCACGACGAAATGGGTATCGGAACCCTGCTGTGGTATCCGTTCGGTTTTCGCCAGAGCGGTTTCCATCTGCTGGTCCTCAACTGGCTGGACCGTCAGCCGGAACCGGACGAGCAGCAACTCGGTTTTCTCGCCTCGGTTGCCGGTCTGGTCGAACTGGCCCGGAACAAGATCCGCCTGCTGGAAGAACAGCAGCATGCGCAAGAACAGTACGAGGTCCTGTTCCGCGAGCTGCAGGACGGCTTCGCTCTGCACGAGATCATCTGCGACGACGACGGGAACCCGGTGGATTACCGTTATCTCGCGGTCAACCCCGCATTCGAGCAACTCACCGGACTGAAAGCCGAAACGACGGTCGGCCGGCGTGTGCGCGAAATCCTTCCCGGGGTCGAATCACACTGGATCGAAAACTTCGGACGCGTCGCACTGACCGGGGAGAACTGCAGCATCGAGGATTATGCCGCCGAGCTTGGGCGGTACTTTTCCACCACGGCCTTCCAGCCGGAGCCCGGACGTTTCGCCTGTCTGATCCGCGACGTCACCGACCGCCGGAATGCGGAACAGGCCCTGCGCGAATCCAGGGAGCGCTTCGCCGGCATATTCGAGCAGACCGGCAGCGGGGTGGCGGTCTACCGCCCGGTGGACGACGGCGAGGACTTCGTGTTCATCGACTACAACCCGGCGGCGGCGCAGATAGACCGGACCACACGCGACGCGGTCCTCGGCCGTCGCCTCACCGCGTGTTTTCCCGGCGCCCGCGAGATGGGGCTGCTGCAGGCCTTTCAGCGAGTGGCCCGGACCGGTGAGCCGGAACAGCTGCCGGTTTCCGAGTACAGCGACGATCGCATTGCCGGCTGGCGCGAGAACCGCATCTTTCGCCTCTCCTCCGGCGAAGTGGTCGCGGTTTACGACGACCTCACCGATGTCAAACGGGCACAACAGGAATCCGAGCGGGCGCGTGAACACGCCGAGCAGGCAAGCCAGGCCAAGAGCCAGTTCCTGGCCAACATGAGCCACGAGATCCGCACGCCGATGAACGCGGTCATCGGCCTGAGCCAGCTGCTGGAACAGACCGAGCTGGACGCGAAGCAGCGCGATCAGGTGCACAAGATCCAGCAATCCTCGCGGATGCTGCTCGGCCTCATCAACGACATCCTCGACTTCTCCAAGATCGAGGCCGGCCAGCTGGAGCTGGAAGCGCGCGACTTCAGACTCGGCGAGGTGGTCGAGCAGATGGCGACGCTGTTCGGCGAGAAGGCCCACTCCGGGGAACTGGAGCTGCTCTACGACATCCAGCCCGACCTGCCGCGCGCCCTGGTTGGCGACGACCTGCGCCTGTCCCAGGTGCTCGGCAACCTGCTCGCCAATGCGACCAAGTTCACCGAGCGCGGCGGGACGGTGGAGCTCGGGATCCGTGCGGCCGGGCCGGTGACGGATGCTCAGGCCAGCCTGCGCTTTTTTGTACGCGACACCGGTATTGGCATGAGCGAGGAGCAGCTCGCCCGGCTGTTCCGCCCCTTCAGCCAGGCCGACACCTCCACCACCCGCAAGTATGGCGGCACCGGCCTGGGACTGGTGATCACCCGACGCCTGGTGGAGGCCATGGGCGGCGAGCTGGAGGTGGAGTCGGTCCCCGACGAGGGCAGCACCTTCGCCTTTACCCTGACCCTGCCGCTGGGCCAGGACCGACAGGCGATTGTCGAGTGCCCCGAGACCACGGGCCGCCGGGTGCTGGTCGTCGACGATCAGGCCAGCGCCCGTCAGATGATGCGCGAACTCCTGCACCACTGCCATTACCTCACCGAGGAGGCCGACAGTGGCGAGACCGCCGTGGAGCAGGTGGTGGCGGCGGAACGCCGCGGCGAGCCGTTCGACTTCATCCTGATGGACTGGATGATGCCGGGCGGCATGAATGGCAGCGAGACCTGCGAAGCCCTCGAGCGCCTGCGCCAGCGCGGCGAACTGAAGCAGACGCGGCCCCCGATCCTGATGGTCAGTGCCTACGCCCGGGATGAAATCACCCTGCCTGAAGGGCTGACCACCGACTACCTGGCCAAGCCGATCACCGCCTCATCACTCTACGATGCCCTGGTGCGGGCAGAAGGTGGCGGCCCCCCTGATCGTGCTCCGCAGGCAGCCCGGGTGCCGAAGCTGGGCGGCCATCGAGTGCTGCTGGTGGAAGATAACGAGATCAACCAGGAAGTGGCCAGAGAGCTTCTTGAAAAAACTGGCGCCCGCGTAACCACAGCCGACAACGGCGCCGAGGCGGTCGAGGCCGTGCGCGCGGAGAAGCCCGATCTGGTACTGATGGATCTGCAGATGCCCGTAACGGACGGTTTCGATGCAACCCGGAGCCTGCGGGCCGATGGCTACACGGGCCCCGTTCTGGCCCTCTCGGCGGCGGTCATGGAAGAAGACCGCCAACGCGCGCGGGATGCCGGGGTCAACGGACACCTCGGCAAACCCGTCGACAGCACCGAACTCTACGCCGCACTCGCGACCCATCTCGACGCATCCACAACGGAGCCCACGCCCGGCGCAGAAGAGGAAGACTCTTCCTCCCCTGCTCTTCCCGCCACGCTGCCGGGCTTCGACCCGGCAAGGGGCCTGCGGCATTTCGGCGGCGATGCAGTCCTTTACTCCCGGCAGCTGCACAACTTCCGGGACCGACTGGTCTCTGATTACGAGCCGCTGATCGACCACCTGCGCGCCTCGCGGGACGACGAGGCGCACCGGCTCGCGCACAACCTGAAGGGGGTCGCCGGTACCCTCGCCGCCACGACCCTGCAGTCCCTGGCCGAACAGATCGACCGCCTGATCAAGGACGGCGACCCGGTGTCCGCCGGGCTCATACATCGGCTGGAAACCGCATTCCGGGAAGCCGCGCAATCGCTCGCAGACCTTCCCGACATTGCACAAGACAATGCGGCTGGTTCGATGCACGCGGTCGCCACCCTGCGCCAGCAACTGGAAGCCAGCGAACTGATCGAAGAGGAAACCCTGCGCGCGGCCCTGGCATGGCTGCGGGGTCGCGGTCTGGACTGCGAGAGACTGGAAGCGCAGGTACAAGGCATGGCATTCGATGAGGCCCTGCAAACCCTGGACGAGCTGACATCCGGGCAGGGGCCTGATCAAGGAAACATTACATGAACCACGATGAACCGAAGCCGACCCTGCTGCTGGTCGACGACGAACCGACCAACATCCAGGCGCTGGGACACCTTCTGAAGGACGATTACCGCATTCGGGTTGCGAACAACGGCGAGAAGGCCCTGGCGCTGGCCGCAGAGGGTGCCCCGGAACGCCCCGACCTGATCCTGCTGGACATCCAGATGCCCGGCATCGACGGCTACGAGGTCTGTCGTCGCCTGAAGGAAGACCCGCACACCAGCAACATCGCCGTCATCTTCGTCTCGGCACTCGACGACGCGCGCGACGAAGAGCACGGATTGAACCTGGGCGCCGTGGACTACATCGCCCGGCCGTTCAGCCCGGCAATCGTCCGCGCCCGAGTCAACACGCACGTGAAGCTCAAGCGCAGGACCGACCTGCTGGAACAGTACGCAATGCTCGACGGCCTCACCGGCATTCCCAATCGTCGCTATTTCGACGAGCACCTGGACCGGGAGACCCGCCGCAGTCAGCGCGACGGGGAACCCCTGTCACTGATCATGCTCGACATCGACCACTTCAAGGGCTTCAACGACCATTACGGGCACGGGGCCGGGGATCGCTGCCTGCAGAAAGTCGCTGAAACACTTGCGCGGACGCTGAACCGGCCCGGGGACACCCTGTGCCGTTATGGCGGCGAGGAATTCGTGGCCCTGCTCCCCGGGACGCCGACATCCGGTGCGCTGGAGGTCGCCGAGAAACTGAGGAACGCGGTTGAGGAGCTGGCCCTTCCGCATGAACATTCCAGCGCGGGCCCGGTGGTCACCGTAAGTCTGGGTGCGGCGACGTTCGACCCCGCCGGGGACCCCGGAGCCGACATGGAGTCGTTGCTCGCAAGGGCCGACGCGGCCCTGTACCGGGCGAAGAAAGCCGGACGCAACCGCTGCTGCGGGGGCTGATTATTCCCCGGCGACGGTCATCGACTCGATCAGGATCGAGCCGGTGCGGATGTTCCCGCGGTAGTCGACGTCGGAACCGGTAGCGACGATGGCGCGGAACATGTCCCTGAGGTTGCCGGCGATGGTGATCTCCTCCACCGGATGGACGATCTCGCCGTTTTCCACCCAGAACCCGGCCGCACCGCGCGAGTAGTCGCCGGTCACCGGATTCACGCCCTGACCGATCAGCTCGGTCACCAGCAGCCCGGTGCCCATCTCGCGCAGCATGCCCGGGGCGTCCAGCGTCCCCGGGCGCACCGTCACGTTGCGCGCGCCGCCGGCGTTGCCGGTGGTCTCGCGGCCGAGGCGCCGGGCGGCGTAGCTGTCGAGGGTGTAGCTGCGCAGCACGCCGCGGTCCACCAGCGGCCGGTTGCGGGTCTGCACGCCCTCGCCGTCGAACGGCGCGCTGCCCAGCCCGCGCGGGGTCAGCGGGCGCTCCTCGATGCGCATCCATTCGGGGAAGATGCGTTCGTCCAGGGCGTTCAGCAGGAACGAGCTCTCGCGGAACTGGGCCGGGCCGGAGATCGCGCGGGTGAAGCTGCCGATCAGGGTGCGCGCCATCTCCGGGGCGAACAGCACCGGGCAGCTGCGGGTGGAGAGCTTTTCCCCGCCCAGCCGGCTCACGGTGCGCTCCGCCGCCTCGCGTCCGATGTCCTCGGGGATGCCCAGATCGGCGGCGCGGCGGCTGACGCTGTAGGCGTAATCGCGCTGCATGCCGTCATCGCCGCGCGCCACCAGGGCGCAGGACAGCGAATGGCGGGTGCTGCGATAGCCGCCCATGAAGCCCTGGGTGTCGCCGAGGAACGCCATCGCGCGGCGGGTATTCACCGAGGCGCCTTCGGAGTTCTCGATGCGCGACTCGGCGTCGAACCCGGCCTGTTCGGTGCGCTGCGCCAGCTCGCTGGCCTGCGCGATGGACAGCTCCCAGGGGTGATCCAGGTCCAGATCTTCCCAGTCCACTGCCTTGAAGGCGATCGACGGCATGCCGGCATACGGATCCGGCTCGGTATAGCGGGCGATGCGGCAGGCCGCCTCGACGGTGTCGAGCAGGGCCTGCTCGCTGAAATCGGTGGTCGATGCCGCGCCCTTGGACTGGCCGAAATGCGCGATCAGCGACAGGTTCTGGTCGCGTTCGTGCTCCAGGGTCTCGATCTCGCCCTTGCGCACCCCCAGGTCCAGACCCACGCTGTGGCTGACGACCACCTGGGCATCGGTGGCCCCCTGCTTCTTTGCCTCCTCCAGCGCCTGCTGCACGCGGGCGCGCAGGGATTCGGGGCTGTGCGACAGCGCCTGGGCGGCGGCTTCGGGGGTCTCGACTGCGGGACGTTGACTCATGCGGATTCCGGTCGGTTGTTCGATGGGGGAGACAAAAAACCACGGGTCCGCACCCGCCCCACCAAGGGCGGGCACGGACCCCGTGTCGAGGACGGACTAGACGCGCGCGCCGTGCTTGTGGACCGCGCCCACGTTGCCCCAGCGTTCGAGGTCATCCACGTGCACGCCGACCCAGTACAGCATGCCCACGCTGTCACGGGTCCAGCCGCCGATCAGCTCCTGGCCCTCGCCCAGATTGACGTGGCGGGCGAATTCCTCGGCCTTGTCGCGGGCCCGGAACACGTGCCACTGCACCACCTTGTCGTGGCCGTGGCCTTCCGGGAGGGAGCGTTCCTGTTCCAGAAAATCGGTATTCATGCGGCTCTCCTTTTCTTGCTCGCCAGATCCGGTCCGGTGACGCCCCGGACGCTGCCGGGTCATGCCGCCTGGGTACCGCCCACCGTCATGCCGTCGATGCGCAGCGTGGGCTGGCCCACGCCAACCGGCACGCCCTGCCCCTCCTTGCCGCAGGTACCCACGCCGGGGTCGAGCTGCATGTCGTTGCCGACCATCGACACGCGGGTCAGGACATCCGGACCGTTACCGATCAGGGTCGCACCCTTCACCGGCCGCGTCACCTTTCCGTTCTCTATGAGATAGGCCTCCGAGGCCGAAAACACAAACTTCCCGGAGGTGATGTCCACCTGACCGCCGCCGAAATTGACCGCATACAGGCCGTCTTCCACCGAACCGATGATCTCTTCGGGATCGGCGGAACCGCCCAGCATGTAGGTGTTGGTCATGCGCGGCATGGGCAGATGGGCGTAGGACTCGCGCCGACCGTTGCCGGTGGTCTGCGTGCCGCTCAGACGCGCGTTGAGCTCGTCCTGCATGTAGCCGCGCAGGATGCCGTCCTCGATCAGCACGGTTTCCTCGGTGGGGTTGCCCTCGTCATCCACATTGAGCGAGCCGCGGCGCCCGGCCAGCGTGCCGTCGTCGACGATGGTGATGCCCTCGGCCGCGACCCGTTCGCCAATGCGTCCGGCGAAGGCGGAGGTGCCCTTGCGGTTGAAGTCGCCTTCCAGGCCGTGGCCGATCGCCTCGTGCAGCAGCACGCCGGGCCAGCCCGGACCGAGGACCACTTTCATGCTGCCGGCCGGGGCATCCACCGCCTCGAGGTTCACCAGCGCCTGACGCACCGCCTCGCGCGCATGCGCAGCGGCCTGACCGTTCTCGATCAACTGGCGATAACCGAAGCGGCCGCCGCCGCCGGAGCTGCCCGATTCGCGGCGTCCGCCCTGCTCGACAATCACCTGGACGTTCAGGCGCACCAGCGGGCGCACGTCGGTGGTCAGCTCGCCGCGCGCGTTGAGCACCATCACCACCTCGCGCGAGCCGGCCAGCGAGCACATCACCTGGGTCACGCGCGGATCGGCGGCGCGGGCCTCGGCGTCGACCTCCTTGAGCAGGTCGATCTTCTCCTGCTCGCCCAGGGAGTCGATGGGGTTGTCGGGCACGTAAAGCTCGCGCGAGGGCGTGCGCCCCTGCACCGCCATGCCGCCGCTCTGGCCCGCTCGGGCGATGCTGCGCGCGGTGCCCGCCGCCTCCAGCAGAGCGGGCATCGCGAGATCGTCGGAATACGCGAAGCCGGTCTGTTCGCCGCGCACTACGCGAATGCCGGCGCCGCGCTCGATGTTGAAGCTCGCCGACTTGACGATCCCGTCCTCCAGCGACCAGCCCTCCTGGCAGGCGAACTGGAAATAGCAGTCACCGCCGTCGATGCCCTGGCCGAAGGTCGTTCCGACCAGGCGGGAGAGTTCGGACTCGCCGAGACCGGCGGGATCCAGCAGGGTCTGTCGGGCCAGGTTGTCGATCATGCATCCCTCGATTGGGTCGTTTTCGTCAGTATGATGCTTGGGGCCCGGGCAACGCTTTCAAGCCCGCGAGCCGCGGGGGCTCTCGCACCCCGCACGCGCTCCGGCAGGCTCACTCCGGAATGGCACAGCCCAGACGCCGATGCGAGACGGTCGGGAACACGGTCCGCATGCGTTCCACCTCGCGGCCGTCGATCTCCCCCAGCAGGACCCCGGGGTTGCGCCCCAGCTCCCCCAGTACGCGGCCCCAGGGGTCAATCACCGCGCTGTGCCCCCAGGTCTCGCGACCGTTCACGTGGAAACCGCCCTGGGCCGCGGCCACCACGTACATCTGGTTTTCCACCGCGCGGGCCCGCAGCAGCACCTCCCAGTGGGCCTGGCCGGTCTGCGCCGTAAACGCCGATGGCAGAGCGAGCCATTCCGCGCCCTGGTCCAGCAGCGCGCGGAACAGCTCGGGGAAACGCAGGTCGTAGCAGATCGCCAGTCCCAGGCGACCGGCGGGGGTGTCCACCGTCACCACCTCATCACCGGGCTGGTACACCCGCGACTCGGTATAGGCCTCGTTGTTGTCAGGCAGGTGCACGTCGAACAGGTGGATCTTGTCGTAGCGCGCCACCACCTCACCCTGTTCGTCGTACACCAGGCACGCCGAGCGCACGCGCCTGCCGTCCGGCGCCCGCAGCGGTAGCGTGCCCCCGACGATCCAGACCCCCAGGGCGCGCGCCTGTTCGGCCAGGAAACGCTGCAGCGGGCCCTGACCATCGGGGGCCTCGGCGATGTCGAGGACATCGGTCTCCTGCATCCCCATGAAGGCAAAGTTCTCCGGCAGCACCAGTACGCGGGCGCCCTGCTCCGCCGCCTCGGCCATGCGCCGGCGGGCATCCGCCAGATTGGCCTGCGGCTGGGTCCCGGATGCCATCTGAATGGCGGCCACCGGTGTCATGCGCGCTCCTTGTCGGGATTTCGATTCATCAGTGTTCAGTCCTCTGCCGGTTCCACCCGGGTTTCCACCCGCGGCCGCTCCCACGGCCCGGTCACGCGATACTCCACCCGGGCCGCCTCTTCCATTTGATCGCCGATACCCAGCACGCGTTCGAGCAGCAGCACTGCGGCTCCGGTTACCGGGCCGCCCAGCAGGGCCCCCGCGATCGGCAGTGCCGTACGCAGTCGCGGTACGACCACGATTTCCTGGTCGTATTCGCGTGCCACGAGGTTGGTGTCGCCCCGCACCCGGATCGCCGCGGAGGCGGTCTCCAGACCGAGCTCCGGCACATGCAGCACGCCGTCCGCCAGCCGGGCATTGCCCTGCAGTTCGCTGAAGGCCAGGCCCTCGACGAACAGGTCGCGGAAGTCCAGACGCAGCCGCTGCGGCAGCAGGTCGAGGCTCACCAGACCCAGCAGCCGCCCGGCGCCGGGCTCGACATCGGCGAGCTCGCCATCGCTCAGGGTCAGTTCCATGGTTCCCTGCAGGCGCGCCAGGCTCGGCCGGAACAGAGCGCCGGGCCATTCCAGCTGCACCTCGGCGGTCCCCTCGCCGCCACGCAGGGCGCGGGTCAGCCCGCTGGAATCCAGCCCCTGCCCCCAGTCATCGCCCTCCAGATCGAGTTCCAGGCGACTCCGGCCTCGCCCCCCGGCATCCACATGCCAGCCGCCGCGGCCGGCCGCACGGATCCCCGGCTCGGGACTGCGCAGCACCAGGTCCCGCAGGGCCAGACCGTCGGCATCGGGGATCAGGTCACCACGGATGTCGGCAAAACGGTAATCGCCCAGACGCAGACTGTCGAGGGCAAGCCGCACCGACGGCCAGTTGCGCGGATCGCTCACCCCCTCCGCTGCCGGAGTCTCTTCGGGGGGCGAATCGGCGTCCGGTCCGCCCGGTTCCAGCTCGGGCAGGTGCACCTGTTCCAGCTCCAGCTGCAGGTGATCCCGCCGGTCGCTCAGACCATAGCGCCAGCCCAGGGTCCCCGCGAGCCATTCGGAGCGGCTTTCCACCTGCCAGCCACCGGGGTCGCGTACCGCGCGCAGTCGGGTCGCGGGCACACTCAGGTCATCCCAGTGCAGGGCCTCGTCCACACGCAGGACCACGCGATTCAGCGGCACGCCGGTGACCGCTTCCTCCGGGGCGTCGGTGCCGGGGCCGGCCACCTGCACGTTGCCCGTCCAGGGCGCCGCCTGCAGGGCCCGCGCCCAGGCCTCCGCGTCGAGCTCGGCAAAATGCCCTTCGACCACGGCGCCCTGCGAGGGCAGGCCGGGCGGATCGCCGGCGGCTCGCCCCAGGCCCAGCGCCAGCGCCTGCAGCGCCGGCCGCTGTTCGTCCTGCGGCAGCAGGCGCAGCCGCGCGTGCAGGACATCGCCCAGACTCAGCTCCCCCACCGCCGGCCGCCGGTTGTCCAGCGGCAGCGAGACGGTCAGATCGCGTCGCTGATCCTCCGCCTTGCCCAGCGGGTCGGGCCAGTCGATGGCCACGCCCTCCAGATCCGAACGCAGATCCAGGCGCATCCCGTCCATCCCGCCCCCCAGGCTCAGTTCCGCGTCCCAGTGGGCGCGGCCACTGGCATGGGCCGCCAGTTCCGGGATCCCCTCCAGCCAGGGCTCGAGCGGCTGCGGACCACGCAGCCCCAGCCGGACGCGTTCGCCGTCCAGCGGCCAGTCGATGTCCAGGGCCACCCGTTCGCCGTGCACCCCTGCCTCCAGCCCCTCGGCATGCACCCGGTCCGCGGTATCGAAAC
The DNA here is from genome assembly GCF_000381205.1 of Thioalkalivibrio sp. ALE11. NCBI lineage: Bacteria > Pseudomonadati > Pseudomonadota > Gammaproteobacteria > Chromatiales > Ectothiorhodospiraceae > Thioalkalivibrio > Thioalkalivibrio sp. ALE11. Next base: position 284,803 of record NZ_KB906164.1, read on the forward strand.
GGATCTCGCCGCGCAATCCGTCCAGTGCGACCGGCCATTGCGGCACGTTCAGGTCCAGCCCCTGCGGCCGCAGCCGACCGGCCACCCGCAGGTCATCCATGCGATCGCTGTCCAGCGGCAGCAGGAGCTGCAGGTCCAGACCGCCCGGGCCGGCGGCCTCGGCCCCGTCGCGCAGCTCCGCCAGCTCGTCGCCCAGCCCGGCCCGGCGCAGGTATGCGAGCAGATCGGCCGCATTGCTGTCGGCCGACGCATCCAGTTCGAGATCGGGCTCGCCGGTCATGTCAGTCACGGTGACATCGCCGCGCGTGATGCGGGTGTCGAGGATACGGCCCCGCGCACCCTCGGTGCGGAAGGCCTCGTTGCGAAACCACAGACGCCCCGCCAGTTCCTCCGCCGGCGGCCAGTCCTCCTGATAGTCCAGCACTCCGTCCTCAATGTCGGCCCACAGATCGAACACCCCCTGGTGGTCCGCAAACGGGAATTCGAGCGGGCGCCCCCGGTAGGCCATGCCCCCGCCGGTCCCCCGACCGTCGACGATGCTGCGCGCCAGCCATTGATAGGTGGTCGCCGGGAGATAGCGCTCGGGCAGATAGCGAGCGGCGTAGGCCCCGTCGGCATGATGAATGTCCATCGCCATGGCCAGCAGCGGCCCCTGTTCGTGACCATCCAGGCGCAGTTCGCCGCGCAGTGAGGCAGCCCCCTGCTCGGCCCGGACCTCCAGCCCCTCCCCGGCCACGGTCCAGTCGTCCGGCGCATGCCGTCGTGCATGCAGCTCGCCGCGCAGACGATCCAGCCACAGGATCTCGTCCCCCAGCAACCGCGGGAACTCCGCACGCAGGTGTTCGCCATCGAACGTGGCGCCGGCCTCGTCGGTCTCCGCGTCCCACCATGCACGCAGATCCAGGCCGCGCACCCCCGGCCAGTCGCCATCGGTGCGCAGACTGAACGAGCGCAGATCGAGCTCCGCTTCGCGGATCCGCAGACGGTCGTCGTCGCGCCGCGCCACCAGCGTGCCCTCCGCCAGGCGGCCGCGCGGACGCAGGCGCGCCACAGGGTCCGCCAGGGCGGGCGCCGCATGATCCAGCAAAGGCTTGAACGGGGCATAGACGTCGGCATCCAGCCCGCGCGCGGCCAGTTCCAGCCGGTCCACCACGGCGCCGTGCGCCCCCGTCTCCAGGCGATAGCGCATGCGCAGGTCGCCGGAGCCGGGCCGCGTGCCGGTCCAGGCGGAGCGGTGCCAGGCATCGTCCACGTGCCAGTCGAAGCGATGTCCGAGTTCGCGCTCGCGCGCGTCCTCGTCGCCGTTCAGCCGGGTGGTATGGAACCCGCGCAGGCGGGTGAGGCGACCGTCTTCCAGGTCACCCCAGATCCGCGCCCCGCTGGTGCCGTCGATCGCCGGCAGGCCGAGATACGCCAGCCAGGGTGCCCAGTGAGCGATCTCCAGGCTCTGGCCCTCGAGGAAGAACCGGGCATCGCGGGCGGCGGACGCCGGGATCCGCACGCCCAGTTCGAAGCTTCCGGCGGCCTCCGGGTCCAGGGCGCCCGCCAGCCGCAGCAGACCGTCGCCATCCGCGGCGCTGCGAAAACTCAGACGTTCCAGCCGGGCGGCCGACGTAATACCGGAAACACGATCGTCCCACACCAGCGAGATCGCCTCGCCATCGAACTCCGGCCAGGCCTCCAGCGCATGTTCCAGTACCGCGCCCTCGCCGGTGCCCATGGTGTGACCGTGGAAGGTGACCCGCCCGTCCGCCTGGCGGACCAGACGGGCCTCCATGCCGATGACCTGCAGCCGCAGGCGGGGCGCCCACGCGCGCAACGACGCCACCGGATCCAGGGTGGCCCCGACCCGTTCGACCTCCAGGGGCTCGGCATCGCCGTCGACCATCTGCACCCCGCGCACTACCAGCTCGGGGGTCCAGCCGCGCCAGCCCAGCTCCACCGACTCGGCCCGCACCTGCATGCCGGAGGTTTCGGAAGCGGCCGTTTCCAGGCGTTCGTGCAACCCGTCCCAGTGCGGCAGGAACAGCCGCAGGCCCAGCAGCACGAGCATCAGCAGCAGGATCACGACCAGCAGCGCAGGCACCAGCACCCGAGCGATCGTGCGCAGCCTGTTCCGGGCGTACCCGGTTCGCTCCGCTGCATTCACGCTGGACGACCTCCCTCAGACAAACACCACGTCGAACTGCTCCTGGGTATAGAGGGTTTCGACCTGGAAACGGATGGGGATGCCGACGAAGCTCTGCAGCTCCGCCAGGCTCGCCGACTCCTCGTCCAGCAGCAGGTCGATCACGCTCTGCGAGGCCAGCACCCGCAGCTCGCGGGCATCGTACTGGCGCACCTCCCGCAGGATCTCGCGAAACAGTTCGTAACACACGGTTTCGGCCGTCTTGAGATAGCCCCGGCCACCACAGGTGGGACAGGGCTCACACAACTGGTGTTCAAGGCTGTCGCGGGTGCGCTTGCGGGTCATCTCCACCAGCCCCAGCGGCGACACGTCGCAGATCTGGGTCTTCACGTGGTCGCGCTCCAGCGCCTTCTCCAGCGCGCGGATCACCTGGCGCTTGTGCTCGTCATCCTGCATGTCGATGAAATCGATGATGATGATCCCGCCGAGATTGCGCAGGCGCAGCTGGCGACCGATGGCCTGGGCCGCCTCCAGGTTGGTCTTGAAGATGGTCTCCTCAAGCTTGCGGTGGCCGACGAAGCCGCCGGTGTTGATGTCCACCGTGGTCATCGCCTCGGTCTGGTCGAAGATCAGGTAGCCGCCGGATTTCAGCTCGACCTTGCGCTCCAGCGCGCGCTGGATCTCCTCGTCGATGTTGAACAGATCGAAGATCGGCCGCTCGCCGGGGTAGTGCTCGATGCGTTCGGTCAGCTCCGGCAGATAGCGCCGGGAGAAATCGACGATCTTCTGGTAGGTCTCGCGCGAGTCGATTCGGACCCGTTCCAGATCCACCCCGACCATGTCACGCAGGATGCGCTGCACCAGCGGCAGGTCGGCGTACACCTCGGTCCCGGCCGGCGCGCTGCGCGCGGCTTCCTGCAGGCTGTCCCAGATCTTCTTCAGGAACGCGGTATCGGTGCGGAGGGCCTCGTGGTCCGCCAGCTCCGCTGCGGTGCGCACAATGAAGCCGTGCTGCGGGGCCAGCTCGTCTCGCAGGGCCTCCACCTGTTCGCGCAGGCGGGCACGCATGGCATCGTCCTCGATCCGCGTGCTGACCCCGACGTTGTTCTGGTTGGGCATCAACACCAGGTGACGGGCCGGCACGGTGATGTAGGTCGTCAGGCGCGCGCCCTTGGAACCCATCGGGTCCTTGGTCACCTGCACCAGCAGCTCCTGCCCTTCGTGCAGCAGATCGCGGATCCCTTCGCTTCCCCGCCCCTCGTCCTCGTTGCGCGAGATGACGTCCGAGGCATGCAGAAAGGCGGTGCGGTCGCGACCGATCTCGACGAACGCGGCATCCATCCCCGGCAGCACGCGCACCACGCGCCCCTTGTAGATGTTGCCGACGATGCCCCGCTGACGCGCGCGCTCGATGTGCAGTTCGGTCAGCACGCCGTTCTCGACCAGGGCTACACGGCTCTCCTGGGGCGTGACGTTCATCAGCAGTTCGGTTCCGGTCATGCGGGATCTTTGGTCGGCGTGTACGAAAAAGGAACGCGACTCCGCCTCAGGCGGAGTCGCGCGCGGGGGTCGCTGCGGCAGGATCCGCGTCCCCGTCGGACGGCGGCGGATCGCCCGGCGGCGATCCGGGTGGCAGGGACCGCGGCCAGGACTTGATCACCGCATGCACCAGGGTGGCCAGCGGGATGGCGAAGAACACGCCCCACAGGCCCCAGATCCCGCCGAAGATGAACACCGAGGCGATGATCGCCACCGGATGCAGGTTGACCACCTCGGAGAACAGCAGCGGCACCAGCACGTTGCCGTCGAGGAACTGGATCACGCCATAGGCCACCAGCACCCAGGCGAACTCGGAACTGAGGCCGAACTGGAAATATGCCACCGCCGCCACGGGGATGGTCACGACCGCGGCACCGATGTAGGGGATGATCACGGAGATGCCGACCATGAACGACAGCAGCACCGCGTATTCCAGCTGGAACCAGTTGAAGGTGGCGAAACTGACCACCCAGACGATCAGGATCTCGATGAACTTGCCGCGCACGTAGCTGGCGATCTTCACGTTCACCTCGCCCCAGACCTCGCTGGCCAGATGCGTATCGCGCGGCATGAACCCCCGGATCCAGCCGAGGATCTGGTCGCGGTCCTTGAGCATGAAGAACACCATCAGCGGGACCACGATCAGGTAGATCACCACATCCACCAGATGGCGCGCGGAGGCCAGCGAGAACGTCACCACCTGCTGTCCCAGCTGGGTGGCCTCGGCGCGGATCGCGCCCATCAGCTCGAACACCTGCTCGTCGGTGATCAGCTGGGGGTAGCGCTCCGGCAGCTGCAGCAGCAGTTTCTGCCCCTCGGAGATCATGCCCGGCAGTTCGCGCACCAGCTGGGTCACCTGCTGCGACATCAGCGGCACCACGCTGAACAGCGCGGCCACGGTCGCCAGCAACGCGCCCAGCAGCACCAGCACCACCGCGATGATGCGCGGCACATGCAGACGCTGCAGCTTGGATACCGCTCCCTCCAGCAGGTAGGCAATGATCACGCTGGCCAGCAGCGGCGCCAGGATGCGCCCGGCGAACACGATCACCAGGAACCCGGCCAGCAACAGCATGGCCAGGATCACCACCTGCGGATCCGTGAAGTGCCGCCGGTACCACTGGCGGAGCATGTCGATCATGACGTCGGGCTGTCCTTGTCGTTGCCGCCGCGATGCGGGTCCTCGGCCTGCACCCTGGCCTGATAGTGCGACCAGAATACCGTTTCCAGTTCGTCGATGACCTCGCTGGCCTCGCGCCCCTGCATCACGTGCTGGGCCATCAGCGAAGAGGCCTCGTTGAGCAGCTTGCCGCGGTCCAGCATGTAATAGGTGGCGGTCAGTCGACGCATCGCCTTGATCACCGACTCGCCCTCCGGCCGCGGGATGGGCTCGGGTTCCGGCACGCCGGCGGGTTCGGAGGCAGCGGCAGGGTCAACGCCCTCCTCGCCCGCCCCGGCACCATCACCGGCACCGTCACCCTGGGCCTCGAGAAAACGCGCGAACTTCAGCAGGCTCACCCGATCCGCCTCGGACAGGCGCGCGGCCACCTCGGCGATTGCCTCGGTGGTCGCGTCACGCCGCCGCCCGCCCTGGCCTCCGGCCAGGACCTGCCCGAGGTCCCCGGGCAGGCCGGCGCCCGTCGAGCCCTTCGGCGGGATCATCCATCACCCTCGATCTGCAGACTGAACACGGGCATCTTGCGCCGCTCCTGCATCAGCGACAGCTGCTTGACCAGAGCAACGAGCAGTTCGTCGGTGACCTGCTGCATCTGGTTCCATTCCATGCGCGCCTCGCCGAGCAGTTCGCCCATGTTCGGCGGCGGATTGTGGTCGCCCTCCATCAGGATATCCTCGAGCATCCCGGGTTTGGCCTCCGGACGGAACAGCATGCCATAGGTCAGCTCGTCGGGCCGCACCATCAGCCACTGGCCATCGTCATCCACCATGATCGGTTCCAGCCCTTCGGGCAGCTCCACCGAGCCGTGGTGCAGCTGCAGCACGCGGTGGCCGTCCACCGCCTCGGCCACCGGGTCACCCTCGCCGGCCGCGGTCTTGTGGGCGGTGGTGAAGCGCGCCACGTAGGGCGGCTCCTCGCTGGCCGTACCTCCGGCCTGCTCGGCCACCAGCAGTCCGCCCATGCCAAGACCGACCACCGGGCGCTGCGAGCGGCGGAAGATGTCGATCAGGGACAGTTCGTCCGGGACCTGCGGGTTGTTCTCGCGGTCCGCCGTGGGCCAGGCCCCGCCCAGCAGCCACAGGCCGTCGAACTGGGCCGCCGAGCCGGGCAGGTCCTGCCCGACGAAGGGGCGGTAGTAGGAGAATCCGATGTCGCGTTTTTCGAGCTGGGCCTCGATCAGGGCCAGGAACTCGGAATAGGTGTGCTGTACTACGCAGTAGTTCTTCATCGCACTTTATCCTTGTTTGGGCATGTCGGGACCGGGCCGGCAGTAGTCCTGCAGGAACTGCTTGAGCACCTCCAGCGTCGGCACCCGGAATTTCTGTCGCGCGTGGACCAGCGAGATCGGCCGTTCCAGCGCGGGGTCGAGCGGGATCGCCGCCAGTTCGCCCAGGGCCAGTTCCTTGGCCACCACGGCCTCGGACAGCACCGAGACCCCCATGCCGGCGGCCACGGCCCCCTTGATGGCCTCGGGGCTGCCCAGTTCCATGCAGCCGCGCAGGGCGTTGCGGTCGTACCCGGCCTGCCCAAGGTACTCCATGATGACCTCGCGGGTCCCGGAACCCTCCTCACGGCATATGAATGGCGCGTCGACGAAGTCCTCGACCCCGACCTGCGCACGCCCCGCCAGCGGATGATCCGGCGGCACCACCAGCCGCAGGCGGTCGCCAAAGCAGGCCTGCACCTCCAGATTGCGTTGTCCGACCGAGGCCTCGACGATCCCGAGGTCCACGCTGCCCTCCTCGACCATGCCGACCACGGTGACGGTATTGCCCACCCGCAGGCGGATGCCGATCTCCGGATGCGCACGGCGGAACGCGCCCAGCAGGGAGGGCAGCATGTATTCCGCCACCGTGGTGCTGGCGCCGATCACCAGCGCCCCGGCCGCCCCCTTCAGCTCGCGCAGGGCGGCCTCCATCTCGCTGTAAGTATCGAAGATGCGCTCGGCATAGCGGCGCACCAGTTCGCCCGCCTCGGTCAGCGCCACCCGATTGTGGTTGCGGTCGAACAGCCGGGCGTCCAGCTGCTCCTCCAGCTGACGGATCTGGAAGGTCACCGCCGGCTGGGTCATGTGCAGGCTCTCCGCCGCCCGGGTAAAGGACAGCTGCCGCGCCACGGTCAGAAATACCTGCAAGCGTCGATCGGCCATCGACTCCGCTCCTCCACGCTCCGTCGGGAGCACCGTTTCAGGGAACACGCAACCACCGCGCACCAGGACAAGGCAGGGATGCACCGGGGTTACGCACGGAAACCGGCACCCGCCCCCCTCCGGTGCACACCCGTCAGGCCATGCAATGCGCCTTCGGGCGGCACATTACCCGCCGCCACGGTCCCGATCATGATAACCCGCACCATTGGCCTGCGATTTGCTCCATGGGCCCTGTCCGCCATCGGAGTACCGCCCCGTGCAACCGCAAGAAGCCGTCGACCTGCTCTGGATCCTCATCTGCGCCGCCCTGGTATTCCTCATGCAGGGAGGCTTTACCGCGCTGGAAGCGGGCATGACCCGCACCAAGAACAGCATCAACGTGGCCACCAAGAACCTGGCCGATTTTACCGTGGCGGCACTCATGTTCTGGGGCTTCGGCTTCGCCCTGATGTTCGGCGGCAGCATGGGCGGCTGGGTCGGCAGCGAACACTTCTTCATGCAGTGGGATGGCCACTCCCCCGACTTTGTCGCCTTTTTCATCTTCCAGACCATGTTCTGCGTCACGGCGGCCACCATCATCTCCGGGGCCACGGCAGAACGCACCCGCTTCATGGGCTACATCGCCATCACCCTGGTCGTGGCCGGGCTCATCTATCCCCTGTTCGGCCACTGGAGCTGGCACGACGCGGGCTGGCTGACCAGTCTGGGGTTCGTGGACTTTGCCGGTTCCACCGTGGTGCACAGCATCGGCGGCTGGGTGGCCCTGGCGGCCCTGCTGATCATCGGTCCCCGGCGGGGGCGCTTCGACGACCAGGGCCGCCCGGTTCACATCCCCGGCAGCAATCTGTCCCTGTCGGTACTCGGCACGCTGTTCCTCTGGATCGGCTGGTTCGGGTTCAATGGCGGCAGCACCTTCGCCCTCAACGAGGACGTCCCCGGCATCATTGCCAACACCCTGGTGGCGGGCGCCGCCGGTGGCGCGGGGGCGCTGCTGCTGACCTGGTGGCGATTCCGCAGCCACGACATCACCACCCTGATCAACGGGGCGCTGGCCGGGCTGGTAGGCATCACCGCCGGCGCCCATGCGGTGAACGCGGCCGAGGCGGTGGTCATCGGCGCGATCGCCGGAGCGGTCATGGTGGGTGCCCGCCATCTGCTGCTGAAATGGCACATTGACGACGCCATCGGCGCCGTCCCGGTTCACCTGGCCGCAGGTATCTGGGGGACCCTGGCGGTGGCCCTGTTCGGTGATCCGGTGCAACTGGCGACCGGACTCGGCTTCTGGTCGCAACTGGGGGTCCAGGCCCTGGGGGTCGCGGCCGCCGGTCTCTGGGCCTTCGGCCTGGGTTATCTCCTGCTCCGCCTGATCAATCGCCATACCCCGCTGCGAGTCTCCCCCGACGACGAGGATCAGGGATTGAACGTCTCGGAACATGACGAGCGCAACGAGCTGGTCACCCTGCTGGACGCCATGGCCGACCAGGCCCGCTCCCGGGACCTCTCCCGCCGGGTTCCGGTGGAACCCTTCACCGAGATCGGGCAGATCGCGCGGCTGTACAACCGGGTCATGGACAGTCTGGAAAAGGCCGTACGCCGCACCGAGACCATCGTGCAAACCGCCCGCGACGCCATTCTGACGGTACGCAGCGACACGCTGGAGGTACTGAGCGCCAACCCGGCCGCCGCCCGGCTGTTCGGGTACGGCGAACGGCGTTTCCAGGGGATGCCCGTCAATGCGCTGCTGGGCGCGGGAGGTGGCGCGCAGGCGGTGGTGGACGGGCTCAGGGACCGGGGCTGGCAGGAGGTGCGCGGTCTGGCCTCGGACGGCACTCCCCTGACCCTGGAAGCCAGCGTGACGCGCTCGGGCGGGAGAGACGAGGCCTTCTACACCCTCAGCTTCCACGACATCAGTGCACGCAAACGGGCCGAGGCGGCACTGCGCGAAGCCAAGGAGGCCGCCGAAGAGGCCAACCATGCCAAGAGCGCCTTTCTGGCCAACATGAGCCACGAACTGCGCACCCCCCTGAACGCCATCATCGGCTACAGCGAGATGCTCATGGAAGATCTGGAGGACCTGCTGGAAGACGATCGCGCTGAAGCTCCTAAGGAGGATCTGCAGCGGATTCATAACTCCGGCACCCACCTGCTGGAACTGATTGGCAGCATCCTGGACCTGTCCAAGATCGAAGCGGGCAAGATGGAGCTTTATCTGGAGTCCTTCGACGTGCGCGACCAGATCCGCGCGGTCGGGGACGTGGTCAGGCCGCTGGTCACACGAAACGGCAGCGAGCTGGTGCTGGACTGCCCGGAAGACATCGGGCTGCTGCACGCCGACCAGACCAAGACCCGCCAGGTGCTGTTCAACCTGCTCTCCAACGCCGCCAAATTCACCGAGCAGGGCCGGATCACCCTGCAGGTGGAGGACGTGGACAACGATGACGGGCTCTGGATCCGGTTTCGCGTCCGCGATACCGGCATCGGCATGACCGAGGAAGAAAAAGGCAAGCTGTTTCAGCCCTTTTCCCAGGCCGATGCCTCCACCACCCGCAAATACGGGGGCACGGGCCTGGGCCTGACCATCTGCCGCCACTTCGTCGACATGATGGGGGGCCAGATCACCCTCGAGAGCACCCCTGGCGCGGGTTCCTGTTTCACCGTGACCCTGCCCCGGGATGTGTCCACTCAGCGAGCGGAGCAGACCCTGGTCGACATGGGCGAGCCGGAAACCACCAGCGAAACCGATCGCCGGGTGCTGGTGGTGGACGACGACCCCATGGCCCGGGATCTGATTCGCCGTTTCCTGGAACGCGAGGGTTTTCGTCCCGTGGTCGCCCGCGACGGGGAGGAAGCCCTCAGGCTGGCCGTCCGCCTGCGTCCCCGGGCAATCACCCTGGATGTGATGATGCCGGGCATGGATGGCTGGGAGGTACTGCGCCAGCTCAAGGCCGCGCCGGAAACCGCGGATATCCCCGTGGTGATGCTGACCATGGTGGATGAACCGGAACTGGGCAACGTACTGGGAGCGGCCGACTTCCTGACCAAACCCATTGCCCGCCAGGAACTCGCCACGGCGCTGGCTCCCTATCAGGACCGACAGGTGCAGGAGACCGTCTGGCTGCCCAAAGGGGGGCAGCCGCTGGACGAGGCCATGCGAGAACTGCTGGGTCGCCTCCCGCAGTAACGGCCTCGACCGCAGGCGCGCCAGAATGGGGCAGGGCCGATGGGCTATGCTCGAACCCCGCACGGACGTGGCCGTGCACCGGGGGGAGCGTCCGCGCGCCCCGCAATCACCGGCCGGGGAGTTCCATGGACATCCATCGCCTGCTCGAATCCCGCTGGCGCCCCGAACCCTGGCAGGAGATCGCCGGGTTCCGGCGCGTGGCGGCGCTGCTGCTGATCCTGATCCAGATGGGGGCGGTGGTCGCGCTGGTACTGCGCACCGGCGGCACCGCCACGGCCTATCTCAATTTCATCCTGATCCCGATCCTCGCCGGTGCGGCGGTCTTCGGCCCGCGCGGAGGCGCGATCCTGGGCCTGCTGGCGGGTCTGGCCCTGGGGCCGTTCATGCCCATGGACACCACCACCGGGCAGATGCAGCCCCTGCTCAACTGGGCCACGCGTACGGGGCTGTACGTGTTCCTGGGCGGCGCCACCGGCTGGATGTTCGCCCAGCTGCACGGCCATGCCCGCCAGCTGGTGAACCAGGCCCTCACCAACCCGGTCACCGGACTGCCCAACCGTCAGGCACTGGAGAACGACCTGCGCGAACGGCTCGCGGCTGACGAAACCGAGCCGGAGTCGGGATCCGTCACCCGGGTCGCCAGCCTGCGCATGGACAACTACGAGGACACCATCAGCGCGCTGGGCCTGGAGGCCGAACGCCCCCTGCTGCGGGCGATGGCGGAACGCCTGCAGATCTCGGCCCGGGCGGGCCGCGGCCGGCTCTACCACATCCACGACGACCACTTCGTACTGGTGCTGGAGGGCAACGGCGAGCCGCCCTGCCAGGCCATCACCAGACAGGCAGTGGAACGCCTGCAGGCCCCGTTCGAACTGCACGGCATCCCGGTCTACCTGGGTGCCCACGCCGGGGTCTCCACCTTCCCCGACGGCCAGGACGACGACCCCGCGCGCCTGCTGACCCGGGCATGGATGGCGATGCACGAGGCGCGCACCAGCGGGCAGGCCTGCCGCCAGTGGAGCCCGCGCCAGGACGAGCGTTCACGGCGCACCGTGGCGCGCCTGGGCGAGCTGCAGGAGGCCCTCGGGCGCGACCAGCTGCACCTGTGGTACCAGCCCAAGACCGATCCCGCCGACGGCCGGCTGCTGGGAGTGGAAGGCCTGCTGCGCTGGGAACACCCGCGGCACGGGCTCATCCCGCCCGACGAGTTCATCCCCCAGGCCGAACAGACCGGCCTGATCCATCCACTGACCCGAGAGCTGCTGGAATGCGCGGCGGCCGACACCCGGCGACTGCGCGAGGCCGGCATCGACATCGCGGTCAGCGTGAACGTGTCGGCACGCAACTTCATCGATCCCGAGTTTGCGGAGCACGTCCTCGCGATCATCGAGCGCGCCGGCCTGCAACCCGGCGACCTGGAGCTGGAGTTCACCGAAAGTGCCGTGATGGCCAACCCGGAAGAGGTCGTAACCGCGCTGGACCACCTCGAGGCTGCGGGGGTCGCCCTGGCGATCGATGATTTCGGCACCGGGCAGGCCTCGCTGGCCTACCTGCGCCGCCTGCCGGTGCATTCACTGAAGATCGACCAGGCCTTCGTGCGGGAGATGGCGCGCCAGCGGGTGGATGGCCAGATCACCCGCGCGGCCATCGGTCTGGGACACGACCTCGGGCTGCAGGTGGTGGCCGAGGGCGTGGAGGACGAAGGGACCCTGAGCGAGCTGCACCAGCTGGGCTGCGATGCGGTTCAGGGCTATGGCATCGCCCGGCCAATGCCGCTGGAGGAGCTGATCCGCTGGGCCCGTACGGACTGCGCGGTGCAGCCCGCAACATGAGGCCAGCCCCGGATCCACATCCGGTTCCTCGGGGGCGTCCGCAAGGGCGACAGGCAAAGTCCCCGCGCGAGGCGCCCACAATCGCTTCCAGCCCCGGAGTTCCCTAGACTGCGCCGCATGAGCAAGGCCTGGAAGAAACTCGATCTGGAAGGCGGCGGGCTGCAGGCGGTCAACGCCCGGCTGGCCAGTACCATGCGCTCGCGTCCGGCGGCCTACGCCGCATGGCTGCTGTTCCCTGTCGGCGGGCACCGTTTCTATCTCCACGAACCCGTCGGTGCGGTGGCGTTCATCGCCGGCAGCGCGGCCACCGCCGCCCTCGCCGTATTCGCACCCGGACTCTGGTGGCTGCTCCCGGCGGCACCGGTCGCCGCGCTGGCGGCCTTCGATCTGATATGGATCGACCGCCGCGTAACGCGCTACAACAAGGAACTGCGGATGCGGGCCTTCCTGCGCAAGGGCAACCGTCCGCCGCAGGACTATCGCGGACGCTACACCTCCGACGAGGACGCCCGGCGCGAGCTGCAGGAATACCAGGAGCTCAAGGAAGGCGAACGCCCGGGCCAGCCGGGCCCCGCCGGTGCCAACGACCGGGATCGCGATGCCGGGGGGAAACGCCGCATGCCCAGCTTCAACGAACAGGAGGCGATGCTGCGGCAGATGCGGCAGCGCCGTCAGGACGACGAGGACTGACCGGCCGCCCCGGCGTCCCCGTCGCAAGCGCCCGGCTCAGTCGTCGCCGGGGCGCCACACGCCGCTGGCTTCCTGCGGCGCAGCGGGCTGCTGCTGCTTCTGGCCTTCCACGTCGTCGAACACCGATTCGGTGAAGGCGGCGAGCTGCTTGAGGTAATCCTTGCGTTCATCCACCGACTCGGGCATCTGCGCCAGCAGAAAGCCGGTGATCGCACTCAGATACTGCACGGCCACCAGCGGCTGCTGGGCACGCGGGTCGGCCTCGGCCAGCACGCCCTGGACCTTCTGGATCAGTTCACCGGACAGCTGCAGGGTTTCGTCGCTCATGTAGCGGTCTCCGTTCGCGCTCTGAAGTTTTCGTAAGATTCGCGGCGGGCACCCTAAGCCATGCCCGGGCGCACGGAAAGTCCGCCCTTGCAGCGGCGGGCCTTTGGTCAGCCCTGGCGCGACCGCCAGCCCTCGTCATCGCGTTCGGGCGAGTCCTCCGCCAGCGGGGCGTCGTCCTCCACGTCGAAATCCTCGTAGGCCCGGTCGGGCGGCACCTGCCACGGCTCGGAGGGCACGATGTTGTGCTCGCCCGGCCGCGGCGCCCAGCGCTCCTCCTCCAGCCCGCGGATCAGGCCGACGATCATCACCAGCATCACCAGCGAGAACGGCAGGGCCGCGAGGATGACCGCGCTCTGCAGCACCTCCAGTCCGCCGGCCAGCAGCAGCACCGCGGTCAGCAGGCCCATGGCGCCACCCCAGGTCGCCAGGTGCACCGTGCGATGTTCGGTGGAGCCGTGCGCCAGCAGGGTGTTGATCACCACGATGCCGGCGTTCGCGGAGGTCAGCAGGTAGGTCGCGATCAGCACCGTGACCAGCAGGCTGCCGCCGATCGCGATTATCCCCGGCTCCAGGGTCTCCATGGTCAGGAAGGTCGCGCGGGTCATGTCCTCGCTGACCGCGGCGGCGATGCCGGCCATCCCCTCGGACTCGGCGTACAGTGCGGTCCCGCCCAGCAGGCCCAGCCACACGAAGGTGATCATGGTGGGCACCAGCAGCACGCCCATTACGAACTCGCGCAGGGTGCGCCCGCGCGAGATGCGCGCGATGAACAGCCCGACGAACGGCGCCCAGGCCAGCCACCAGCCCCAGTAGAAGACCGTCCAGTCGGCATGCCAGCCGTCGGTATGGTGGGCATGGGTGTACAGCGACAGCCCCATCAGGTTCTGCAGATAGGAGCCGGTGGACTGCACCACCAGCGCCAGCAGGTACTGGGTCGGCCCCCAGATCAACAGCAGCGCGAGCAGCCCTGCGCTGAGCCACATGTTGGCCTGCGAGATCCGCTGCACGCCGGACTGCAGCCCGGTCACCACCGACAGCACCGCGATCACCGTGAGCACCGCGGTGATCACCACCTCGGTGGTCGCCGAGGTACCCATGCCCGTCAGGTGATCCAGCCCCGACCCCAGCTGCTGGATGCCCAGGCCCAGGGTAGTAGCGATGCCGAACACCGTCGCGAGGATCGCCAGCAGGTCGACGATGTCGCCCGGCCAGCCGTGCACGTACTTGCCCAGCATCGGATGCAGGGCCGAACGCAGGGCCAGCGGCTGGCCCCGGCGAAAACCGAAATACGCCAGCATCAGCGCCAGCAGCGCGAACACCGCCCAGGCGTTCAGCCCCCAGTGGAAATAGGTCAGCACCATGGACATGTCCGCCGCCGCCGGGTCGCCGTCGCCGGCCACGAACGGATTGCCGCCATAGTGGCTGAGGGGTTCGGCCACCGCCCAGAACAGCAGGCCCACGCCCATGCCCGCGGCGAACAGCATCGCCAGCCAGGACAGGGTGGTGAACTCGGGGACCTCGTCGTCCCGTCCCAGGCGCACGTCCTTGTAACGGCCGATGCCCAGCCAGATCACCAGGACCAGGAAGAAGGCCATGGCGGCGACGTAATACCACTCCAGCAGGGGGCTGAGGAAATCGCGTGCCCCGCTGACCGCGGCATCCACCTGATCGGTGCGGTAGATCGCCAGCGCCACGATGATCAGCACGGCAACGATGGAGACGAAGGCGACACGGGGGTTCAGGCCCTTGAACGGACCGCGGGTGGCAACGTTGTACATGGTTCCCCTGGTTTCCGGATCCGATGCGGGCGGGTCAGGCGGACGACCGCCGGGGCGTGAACGACTCGCCGGCCGGGCTGGTCCCGCATCCCGGCCCCGCACGGTCGCGCGCGGCCCGAATGATCGCATGGACCCACCGCAGCTTCGCAATCGCGGCCGGGGTCAGCGTGAACGGGTAGATGTGGCCGTGCCCCATGCTGCGGTTAAGGCTGTTGAGGGCATTGGTCAGCGGCAGCCAGTGATCCATCAGGGTATCGATGTCCGGGGCATGATAGGGATCGTAATCCGGTGCGTGGCTCATCGCCGAGCCGGCCAGTCCCTCGGCGCCAACCCCGAGACCATAGGCCCGCGCGGTGTCCAGGGTATCCACGATGTGCAGATAGTGCGCCCAGGTCTCCGCCCAGTCCTCCCACGGATGGGCACTGGCATAGGCACTGACGAAGCGCTCCTGCCAGTCGGCCGGCGGCCCCTCGCGATAATGCCGGCGCAGCGCGGCATCATAATCGGCGCGCTCGTCGCCGAACACCCGGCGGAAATCCTCGTGCGCCGGGCCACCGCGCACCAGGCGCTCCCAGTAATGGTGACCGCTCTCGTGGCGGAAATGTCCGAGGATGGTGCGATAGGGCTCGGCCATCGCCTCGCGCATGCGCTCGCGCACCGCCGGATCGGCCTCGGCGATATCCAGGGTGATGAGACCGGCGGCATGCCCGGTCACCACGCCACCCCCCTCCTGAAACGCCGGCGCGGTGGACGCCAGGAAATCGAATGCCAGGCCCGCGGGGTCATCGCGCCTGGGCGTCACCGGCAGGCCGAGCCGCAGCAGGCCATAGACCAGACGCCGCTTCTCCGCCTCCAGACGCGCCCACAGCGTCCGGTTCCCGGGAACACTCAGGTCGGGGATGGTCCGGTTCAGACGGCACGCGCGGCAGAACGGATCCGGATCCGACTCCGGCACCATCCAGTTACAGATGCCGTCCACCGCATAATGCCGGCACTGCCGATAGCGCGGGCCGTCCGGCTCCCCGGCCACCTGCCACCATCCCCCCGCGACCTCGCGGCCCTGCCGGTCGGTGCCCGTCCCGACCGGGGCCAGGGCCGCCACCCGCATGCGGTCGGGCAGAAAACCCAGGCGGTGGCCGCAGCGGGTGCAACGGGTATTGTCGAAATGAACCGCAAGGCCACAGGCCTCGCACTCGAACAACTGCATGGATCTTCCCCGCCGTTCCCGGTCTGCCGGTACCGCTCCAGAGTACGCCCTCCGGCGCCCCGCGTCAGGGCCCCTCGAGCAGTGTCCGCACCCGCTCCAGGGTACGCGGATGTTCAAGGATGCCCGCATGCGTGGCATCCACCCCGTAGAGACTCGCGGCCGCCGCCTGGGCCTCCGGCCGCAACATGCTCTCGAGGCTCACCACACCGTCGGTGAGCTCGCGGCTGCGCCCGCTGTCGCGGCGATGCGCAAACAGCAGATGGGTCTCGGCCGGGATCCCGGCCGAGCCGGCGAACAGCCCTTCCAGAAATTCGCTGCCCGGCGCCATGTCACGCCAGACCGGCACCACGACCGGCGCATGCGCGACCCCGGTCGCGGCCATCCGGTGGCCACCCCAGGGCGTGGCCAGGGTCACCAGGCGCGGAACCCGGGCAGGCGCGCCGCGGCGCTCACGCTCCAGCAGGAAACCGCGCGCCACCAGACCACCCATGCTGTGCGCCACGACCTGATACCGCTCCAGGTCGTGGCGCAGCTCCAGCTCTTCCATCACCTGCGCCAGGTGCACTGCGGCCGCGTCCAGCGGGACACCCGACGGGTAGTAATACGCCCAGGGCTGGAAACGGCGGGTATCCAGATCCTCCACCAGCGCCTCGAAGGAGACGGGCGAACCGTTCATGCCGTGGATGAACAGCACCGGCTCGCGCGCGGGGTCGTAGGGACCATCGAGGAAATACACCCCGGCGTAGCCATCGCGGACGAAATCCAGCGGCCGCCACTGACTGGCGGCGGCAATCGCCGGATCGAATCGCGGGTCCGCCAGCGTGGTGACAAGACCGAAGGCCGTAACCCGCCCGAGGCTGGGCAGCGAATCATCCTCGTGTGCCGCCCGTTCCGCCGCCGCGCCCGGGAACGTCAGTCCGCCCTCGTCGAACGCCCCGTCGATTCGCCTCGCGGGGTCGTCGACCCGGATGCGCTGGTCCAGGTAGCGCTCGCCCACGCCGCAATCGAGCGTTGCACCGCGCTCCCAGGCATGGGCGGCCCCCGGCACGGCGCCCGCATCGCGGCCATCCTGCCAGTAACCCAGCACCGACCACACGCCCGGTTCGAGGGCAAAGAACCACTGCCCGCCGGACCCGGTGAGCACGTGATCCACTACCTCCGGCGGCAATCCCTCACCGCGCTCGCGCACCGCCAGCACCACGTAGGCCCCGTCGTCCGAATCCTTGCCAGCCTCTCCGGCCCCGGCGATGTGGCCCTCCAGTACGCAAGCCCCCTGCATCGCGGCAAACTGGCCGCGCGCCTCCAGCAGGGTGCAGCCGGTCCCGGCCACCGCCACGGCCAGCAGCACCGGCATCCACGCAAGCCGCCACATCAGCCGGCGGAACACGTCACGCACCCCTGCCCGCTCATCCATGGTTTCATCCTCCGGCCCGGCCTCCGGCGGCCCCCGACGCTTCCATTCCGGGCATGTTCCCGCGCCGCGCGCCGCCCGTCCAGCCCGCACCATCCATGTGCATTCTGCACCACAAAAGAGCAGACAGGATTGTCCCGGGTACCAGGTTATGCCTTAATGCGCGCCCATGATTCACACAGGAAGACACTCATGAACGGAAGTCTCGACGAGAAACTCGAGCCGATCTATCAGGAAGTCCTGCACCGCAACCCGGGCGAGACGGAGTTTCACCAGTCCGTGCACGGGGTGCTGCAGACCCTGGGCCCGGTTCTGGTCAAGTACCCGGAATTCGCCGACCTGAAGATCATCCAGCGCGTCTGCGAACCGGAACGCCAGATCATCTTCCGCGTGCCCTGGCAGGACGATCGCGGCGAACTCCAGATCAACCGTGCCTTCCGCGTGCAGTTCAACAGCGCGCTGGGGCCGTACAAGGGCGGCATCCGCTTCCATCCGTCGGTGTATCTGGGGATCGTCAAGTTTCTCGGCTTCTCCCAGGTCTTCAAGAATGCGCTTACCGGGCTGCCGATCGGCGGCGGCAAGGGCGGCAGCGACTTCGATCCGAAGGGCCGCTCCGACGGCGAGATCATGCGCTTCTGCCAGAGCCTGATCACCGAGATGTATCGCTACCTCGGCGAATACACCGACGTCCCCGCCGGCGACATCGGTGTCAGCCAGCGCGAGGTCGGCTACATGTTCGGGCAGTACAAGCGCCTGACCAACCGCTTCGAATCGGGCGTGTTCACCGGCAAGGGTCTGGACTGGGGCGGCAGCCGTGCGCGCACCGAGGCCACCGGCTACGGCGCGGTGTTCTTCACCCAGGAGATGCTGAAGGCCCGCAACGATTCCCTCGAAGGCAAGCGGGTGGTGATCTCGGGTGCCGGCAACGTGGCGGTCTTCGCCACGCAGAAGGCGCAGCAGCTGGGTGCGAAGGTCATCGCCTGTTCGGACTCGCGTGGCGTGATCCTCGACGAGGACGGCCTGGATCTGGACCTGCTGCGCCAGATCAAGGAGCGTGAACGCGGCCCGGTCTCGGACTACGCCGAACGCAAGCCGAGCGCGAAATACCGCGAAAACGGCTGCATCTGGGAGATCCCCTGCGAGGTCGCCCTGCCCTGCGCCACGCAGAACGAACTGACCGGCAAGGACGCGAAGGCGCTGGTCGAAAACGGCTGCATCGCGGTCGCCGAAGGCGCCAACATGCCGGTGACCCCGGAGGGCATTCAGACCTTCCGCGAGGCGGGCATCGCGTTCGGTCCGGGCAAGGCCGCCAACGCCGGCGGCGTGGCCACCAGCGCGCTGGAAATGCAGCAGAACGCCAGCCGCGACTCCTGGACCTTCGAACACACCGAAGCACGCCTGCAGGAGATCATGGCGAACATCCACCAGACCTGCTTCGAGACGGCCGAAGAATACGGCTCACCGGGCAACTACTCGGCCGGTGCCAACATCGCCGGCTTCGTCAAGGTCGCCCGCGCCATGGAGGCCATGGGCCACATCTGAGGTCCCGGGCCCGAACGCAGGAAGGCCCGCACATGGCGGGCCTTCGGGTCATCCTCAGTGACAGCCGGGACGGACCGGGGCGGCTCAGGCCGCCTCGGCGTGCTTCACAAAGCGCAGGGCCTCGCCCTCCATGTCCACGCGGATGGTGTCGCCGGAGACGAACTCGCCGGACAGCAGCTGCTGCGCCAGCGGGTTCTCCAGCTGGGTCTGGATCGCCCGCTTCAGCGGCCGCGCCCCGTACACCGGGTCGAAGCCCGCCTCGCCGAGGTGATCCAGCGCCGCGTCCGAGACCTCCAGCCCCAGTTCGCGCTCCTCCAGGCGTTCGCGCAGATAGCGCAGCTGGATCTCGGTGATCGCGCGGATCTGTTCGCGCTCCAGCGGGTGGAAGACCACCACGTCGTCCACGCGGTTGATGAACTCGGGCCGGAAGTGCTGCCCGACGATCTCCATCACCGCGCCCTTCATGCGGTCGTAGTTGTCCTCGCCGGCCATCTCCTGGATCTGCTGCGAACCCAGGTTGGAGGTCATCACGATCACCGTGTTGCGGAAGTCCACGGTACGCCCGTGACCGTCGGTCAGGCGGCCGTCATCCAGCACCTGCAGCAGCACGTTGAACACGTCCGGATGCGCCTTCTCGACCTCGTCCAGCAGGATCACGGAGTACGGCTTGCGGCGCACGGCCTCGGTCAGATAGCCACCCTCCTCGTAACCGACATAGCCCGGGGGCGCCCCGATCAGCCGCGCCACGGAGTGCTTCTCCATGAACTCCGACATGTCGATGCGCACCATGGCCTCCTCGGTGTCGAACAGGAAGCCGGCCAGCGATTTGGTCAGCTCGGTCTTGCCAACGCCGGTGGGGCCCAGGAACAGGAACGAGCCGTTCGGACGATTGGGATCCGCCAGCCCGGCGCGTGAACGGCGGATGGCGTTGGCCACCGCGGTCACCGCCTCGTTCTGGCCGACCACGCGCTCGCCGATGGCCTCTTCCATGCGCAACAGCTTGTCCTTCTCGCCCTCCAGCATCTTGGCCACCGGGATCCCGGTCCAGCGCGAGACGACCTCGGCGACCTCCTCGTCGGTCACCTTGTTGCGCAGCAGCTGGGTCTCCTGGCTCTCCATCTCGTGGGCCATGGCCAGGGACTTCTCCAGGTCCGGGATCTTCCCGTACTGCAGCTCGGACATGCGCGACAGGTCACCGGCACGGCGCGCGGTCTCCAGCTCCTGGCGCGCGCGTTCCAGTTCTTCCTTGAGCTGCGCGGCGCCGGAAACCGAGGCCTTCTCGGACTTCCACACCTCTTCCAGGTCGGAGTACTCGCGCTCCAGGCGCTCGATCTCCTCCTCCAGCGTGCTCAGGCGCTTCTTCGAGGCCTCGTCGGATTCCTTGTTCAGCGCCTCGCGCTCGATCTTCAGCTGAATCAGGCGCCGCTCCAGCCGGTCCATGGACTCGGGCTTGGAGTCGATCTCCATCTTGATCCGGCTGGCCGCCTCGTCGATCAGGTCGATCGCCTTGTCCGGCAACTGCCTGTCGGTGATGTAGCGCTGCGACAGCTGCGCGGCGGCGACGATCGCCGGGTCGGTGATCTCGATCCCGTGATGCACCTCGTAGCGCTCCTTCAGCCCGCGCAGGATCGCAATGGTGTCCTCCTGGGTCGGCTCGTCCACCAGCACCTTCTGGAAGCGGCGCTCCAGCGCGGCGTCCTTCTCGATGTTCTCGCGGTATTCGTTGAGCGTGGTCGCACCGATGCAGTGCAGCTCGCCGCGCGCCAGCGCCGGCTTGAGCATGTTGCCGGCATCCATCGCGCCCTCGGCCTTGCCGGCGCCCACCAGGGTGTGGATCTCGTCAATGAACAGGATCACGCGACCCTCTTCCTGCGAGATCTCGTTGAGCACCGACTTCAGGCGCTCCTCGAAATCGCCGCGATACTTGGCCCCGGCCAGCAGCGAGCCCATGTCCAGCGCCAGCACGCGCTTGTCCTTGAGCCCCTCGGGCACCTCGCCGTTGACGATGCGCTGGGCCAGGCCCTCGACGATCGCGGTCTTGCCGACCCCGGGCTCGCCGATCAGCACCGGGTTGTTCTTGGTTCGCCGCTGCAGCACCTGCACCGAGCGACGGATCTCCTCGTCACGCCCGATCACCGGATCCAGCTTGCCCTGCTCCGCACGTTCGGTCAGGTCGGTGGTGTATTTCTCCAGCGCCTGCCGGTTCTCCTCGGCATTGGGGTCGTCCACCTGGGCGCCGCCGCGGATCTGGTCCACCGCGTCCTCGATGGAATCCTTGTTGGCCCCGGCATTGCGCAGCATCTCGCCCACGCCGGCCTTCTCGTCGATCGCGGCCAGCAGGAACAGCTCGCTCGGGATGTACTGATCCTTGCGCTCCTGGGCGAGCTTGTCACACACGTTGAGCATGCGCCCCAGGTCGCTGGACACGTGCACGTCGCCGGCGGCACCCTCCACCTTCGGCATGCGGTCCAGCGCCTCGCCCAGCGCGGAGCGCAGCTGGCGCACGTTGACCCCGGCACGGTCGAGCACGTGGCGGGTGGTGCCGCCCTCCTGATCCAGCATGGCCAGCAGCAGGTGGGCGGGTTCGATGAACTGATGATCCCGGCCCACCGCCAGCGACTGGGCGTCGGAGATCGCGCTCTGGAATTTGGTCGTCAGGCGATCCATTCGCATTGGATTGATCCTCGCTTCGAAATTGGCAACTGACCTGAACCATGGGGCCACGCATACCCGGGTTCAAGTCCGCGGCCACAAATTCCCGTTTCCGTGCGCGTTCTCGGGTCCACCTGCGGCGCGCGGGAAGCCCCCGCCCTTACCGGCGCTTTCGGCAGGCCGGCCCCGCGGCTGTTAAATTGTTGAGTACAACACTAGGAGATAAGCGCTCGTCATGCCCTATTCGGAACAGCAGATCACGTCCCTGCATCGCTGGTCGGACAAGACCTTCAGCTTCACCACCACGCGGCCGGAAGGCTTCGAATTCCGCAACGGCCAGTTCGTCACCCTCGGCCTGCGCCCCGAGGGCAAGCTGATTCCGCGCGCCTATTCGATCGTGTCCGACCCGTCCAGCGAGGAGCTCGAGTTTCTCAGCATCCACGTGCCCGACGGCGACCTGACCAGCCGCCTCGCCCATGTCGAACCGGGCGATTCGATCTGGATCAACGACAAGGTCACCGGTTCGCTGACGGTGGATTACGTGCAGCCCGGGCGGCATCTGTACATGCTCGCCACGGGCACCGGCATCGCGCCGTTCGTCTCCCTGGTCCGCAGCGACGAAGTGTTCGAACATTTCGAACGGGTCATCCTGGTGCACAGCGTGCGCACCGTGGAGGAACTGGCCTATCGCGAGGAGCTGGAAGCGAAGATCAGCGATCGTTTCCGGTACATGCCCACCGTAACCCGCGAGGATCACGACTTCGCCTGCCCGGTGGCGCAGCAGCCGTTCGACAACAACCAGCGCGGCGCCGAACTGTTCCGCTCGGGCGAGCTGTTCCGGGCGCTGGATCTGCCGCCGGCGGACCCGGAACAGGATCGCGTGATGCTGTGCGGCAACCCGGCGATGAACCGCGAGATGAGCCAGTGGCTGGAGGAACACGGCTGGGTGCAGACCAGCTACAAGGGGACCGGCACCTACACCGTGGAGCAGGCCTTCGTGACCACCATGGACGACGCCGACGACTGAGCCCTCCGGCGGCGGAGAGAGACGCGTCAGTCGCCCAGCAGGATCCAGCGCGCCTCGTTGAGGCGTTGCAGGGTGGCCGTGTCGCCGCCCCGGTCGGGGTGGTGGCGCTGGGCCAGGCGGCGGTAGCGGGACTGGATCTCCGCGTCCTCCACCGGATCCGCCAGCTCCAGCACCGCCAGCGCCGTTGCCCGGCGATCGCCACCGTCCATCCGCCGCCAGAAGCCGTCCAGCAGGGCCTGCACCGCGGCCGCATCCATCTGATCCAGAGTGCTCAGGTCGAGGTAATAGGCTCGCAAAGGGTCCTCGCGCACCAGGGCCGCGGAGACCCTGCCGGCGGTTGCCGCGGCCCCCGCGCCGCCCATGGCCCGCGCCTGAATGCCGATATCCAGGCAGTGGATGCGCAGCCATTCGCCCTCGCCGGCCAGCCGGTCGCGCAGGCGATGGAGGCAGTGAAACAGCAGGAAATGGGTGCGGAACAGCCCCAGCGGCTCGCGCAGGTCGGCCCCGGCGAAGGGTACCACCCCCGCATCGCGCAGGCGGGCGATCAGCGCGTGCTCGGTCTGTCCCTCGGCCTGCGCGCGCACGCCCCGCTCCACCGCCGCCAGCAGCCCCGGATCGACCTCGGTGTGCGCACCCGCGGCGGCATCGACGACGGGGTTCACGAGGCGTCCGGCGTGTCGCCGTCGATGTAGTACCAGTGACCGTCGATGCGCCGGAACCGGCTGCGTTCGTGCAGCCGCATGCCCTGGCCGTGCAGCCGCGCGCGGGCGACGAATTCGACTACCCCGGTGGTGTCCTCGCGGCCGCCGGCCTCGGTGTCGCGCACATTCAGGCCCAGCCAGCGCCGCTCGGGGTCCAGCTCCAGCGAGGCCGGGCGGGTCTGCGGATCCCAGGTCCCCAGGATGTAGGCCTCGTTGTGCTCGGTGTAGGCGGTGTAACGCGAGCGCATCAGTGCCTCGGCGGTCTCCGCCGGGGCGGTGCCGTCGATACGCGGCCCGCAGCAGCGTTCCCGCGGGTGACCGGACCCGCAGGGGCAGTTCACGCTGTCCGGTTTCGGCTTGCGGCGACCCATCTCGACCCCCCGAGAAAAAATGATCGGGACGCGGGAAATCCCCCCACGCCAGTGCAGGGAGTAGCGTAACCCCCAGCCACACCGGAGTGAACCGCATGGACGATATCCTGATCCTCGGCTGCGGAGACCTGGGCACCGGGCTGGGCCGTCGGCTGCACGACGCCGGGCACCGGGTCTGGGGCCTGCGGCGCCATCCCGAACACCTGCCCGAATGGATCCGGCCCCTTCAGGGCGACCTGACGGACCCCGACGGCCTGCCGGAGCTGCCGCGAACGGCACGGGCGGTGTATTTCATCACCACGCCCGACCGGATGGACGACACGGGTTACCGTCGCGCCTATGTCGATGCGCTGCACCATGCGCTGGGCGCCCTGGAGCGCCAGGGCCTGCAGCCGGAACGCGTGATCTTCGTGTCGTCCACCGGCGTCTACGGCGTCGATGACGGCAGCCGGGTCGACGAAGACACCCCCGCCCTGCCACAACGCTTCTCCGGCCGCCGCCTGCTGGAGGCCGAACGCCTGCTGGAGGCCTCGCCGTACCGTGGCATCCGCCTGCGCCTGGGCGGGATCTACGGACCGGGGCGCGAACGCATGCTGGATCTGGCGCGCGCCGGCCAACTGGGCGATGACGAACCGCCGACCTGGACCAACCGCATCCACCGCGATGATGCGGTCGGCATCCTGCACCACCTGTTCACGCTGGCCGATCCCGATCCGGTCTATCTCGGCGTGGATACCGAACCGGCCCTGAAAAGCGAAGTGCTGCACTGGCTCGCCGCGCGCCTGGGTACCCTGCCGGCAGATGCGGCGGTCCACCGCGTGGATGCCCGCGACGGGGCCCGCGGCCGGCGCTGCGACAGCCGGCGCCTGCAGGACTCCGGCTACCGCTTCCGCTATCCCGACTACCGGGCCGGCTTCGCCCCGCTGCTGCCCTGAAGCGTACGCCCGCCGCACACACGAAAAAGGCCCCGCCCGGCAGAACCGGAGGGGCCCGGAGAGACCCGGCCCGGGGAGGCAGAACCCCGGGACCGGTGATCAGAACCCGGAGGTTCAGACCTTGGTGTAGCGCAGGTACGAGCGGATCTCGTCGAAGCCCTGCGGGAACTTCTTCTGCGCTTCTTCGTTGCTGACCGTCGGCGGGATGATCACCTGGTCACCGGGGGTCCAGTCGGCCGGCGTCGCGATGCCGTGCTTGTCGGCGGTCTGCAGGCCGTCGATGGCGCGCAGGATCTCGTCGAAGTTGCGGCCCAGCGACATCGGGTAGGTCATCATCAGACGGATCTTCTTGTTCGGATCAATGATGTAGACCGAACGCACCGCTGCGGTGTCGCTCTCGCCGGGGTGGATCATCTCGTAGAGTTCCGAGATCTTCTTGTCGGCGTCGGCGACGATCGGGAATTCGAGGGTCGTGTTCTGCGTGTCGTTCACGTCCTCGATCCACTTGTTGTGCTCTTCCACCGTGTCGGTGGACAGGCCCAGCGGCTTCACGTTGCGGTCCGCGAACTGCTTCGCGAGCTGCGCGGTGCGACCCATCTCGGTGGTGCACACCGGGGTGAAGTCGGCCGGGTGGCTGAAGAAGAAGCACCAGGAATCGCCGATCCACTCGTGGAAGTCGATCTTGCCGGCGGTGGTGTCGACCTGGAAGTTCGGTGCGGTATCGCCCAGACGAAGCGTCATATCGCTATCTCCTTTGCTTGTTTCCGTTCATTCGGTTGATGGCAGATGATCGTTATCGATCATGTGCATCACTATATCGGCGAATTCTTATGATGTGAATTCTATTATATCAATCACACCGATCGCCTAATCCTATGAGTCGCCCTGGGTCCATTTCCATGGCTGCTTCATGGTCAACCATTGGTGTCGCCACCTCGCACGAAGTTCCCGCCGGACAGTGACCCGGTCCACAAACCATACGGCTCAGACCGTATCCCGCCGCCAGATCAGGATCTGGTTGTTCGCCGGCATGTCCACCACCGCCTCCCGGGTCAGGCCGCAGGCGCTCGCCAGCGCGTCCAGGTCGGCGCGATCGCGCACCCCCATCCCCGGGTCCTGCTGGCGCAAAGAACGGTCGAAGCGCGCGTTGGATTCGGCCGTGTGCTCCCCGTCGTGCGCGAACGGCCCGTACAGCGCGAACAGCCCGTCCGGCTCCAGAACCCCGGCGACCCCGGAGAACAGCGCCTCCACCCCCGGCCAGTGCAGGATGTGGACGGTGTTCGCACTGTAGACGTAACGAAACGGACCGTCCGGCCAGGGATCAGCGGCGACATCGAGGGCGCGCGGCGGCTGCAGGTTGGGCGCCGCCGCCTCGCGCCGCCACGCCTCGATCCCCGGCAGGTGTTCGGCGACATCGGTGGGCAGCCACTGCAGATGTCCCAGGCGCGGCGCCATGAAAGCCGCATGCTGGCCGGTCCCGGCCCCCAGCTCCAGCAGGGCACCCGGACGGATGAACCACTGTTCCAGGACCCCCAGGATCGGCTCGCGGTTCTGTTCGGCCGCCGGGGCATACGGGCGCTGCATCACTTCCATGGGGTTCTCCGGTCTGCGGTGTGCGGGTTCCGGCCCAGCATAAACGACGCCCGAAGCGCCCACGTGCAAGACCGCACGTTCCTCAGGTCCGCGATGGACCCCGCGGGTGCGGGACTGCCATGATCCGTATTCAGGTCCCTTTTACGGAGAGCCCCCATGTCCCGCTACCCGCATCGTCCCGCCCGCTCCCGGATCGCTGCATGGGCCACCGCCCTGGGGCTGCTCCTCGGCGCCGTGGCCGCCACCACCCACGCCGACGCACGCGCGCCGGCCAGCGACCCGGATACCCTCCTGCCGGTGGAGCTGGCCACCGTGGGGGTGGACTCGCACAGCGGCCTGCCCATTGCCCTGCTGCGCGACCCCGAATCCGCCGAGGTCGTGCCCATCGTCATCGGCACCGACCAGGCCCGCGCCATCCTCCTGGCCATGCAGGATGTCGACGTGCCGCGGCCCATGACCCACGACCTGATGGTCGACCTGCTGCGCGAACTCGACGCGGAGCTGGAACGGGTCATCGTGGACGGGCTGGAAGACGGCACCTATCTCGGCATGCTGGAACTGCGTATCCCCGGCGAGGAGGCACCGCGGCGGATCGATGCCCGGCCCAGCGACGCCCTCGCGCTGGCGGTGCGCACCGGCGCGCCCATCGCGGTGGCGCCGGAAATCCTCGAGGCGGATGTCCCGTTCGATTACCAGGCCCCGGGTGACGAGGGGATCGTCACCGCGCTGGGGATCACCGTAATCGAAGCACGCGACGATCTGCGCGAGGCCCTGGGCCTGCCGGACGAGCCCGGCGTCCTCGTCAGCCGAGCCGAGGGAGCCGCCGCCGAGGCCGGCCTGGAGCAGGGCGCGCTGATCCTGGAGGTCAACGGACGCAGCCCGGAAACCCCGATCGACTTCCTCGAGGCCGTGGGAACCACCCCGGACGACGAAGAAGCCGAACTGCGCTTCTGGCTGGACGGCGAGACCCGCACCATCACGCTGCCCACCGACGTCCCGGTGCTGCCGGACGACGAAGACGCGATTCAGGCCTGAACGCGCGCCGCCGGGTCCCTCCGCGGGCGCTTCAGCCCATGTGCCGGCGCAGCCAGTCGATGCTGGCGGCGGTCGCCGGGTCGTGCGGACCCGGCTCGCCGGCCGGGTCCAGGTCCGCCAGCACACGGCCGGCCAGCTGCTTGCCCAGTTCCACGCCCCACTGATCGAAGGCGTTGATCTCCCACAGGCTCGCAAGCACGTAGATCTTGTGCTCGAACAGGGCGATCAGCGCCCCCAGGCGCTCCGGATCCAGGTCCTCCAGCAGGATCAGCGTGCTCGGCCGGTCGCCGGGGAAGCTGCGATGCGCCGCCAGCGCCTCGATCTCGGCCGCATCGCGACCGGCGGTGGCCATCTCCGCCCGGGCCTCGTCCTCGCTGCGCCCCAGGGCGAGCGCCTCGGCCTGGGCCACCAGATTGGCCAGCAGCATCGGGTGCTGTTGCGGCAGGTCGTGTTCGGCGCGCGCAACGCCGATGAATTCCGCCGGCACCCGCCGCGTACCCTGATGCAGCAGCTGATAGAACGCATGCTGCCCGTCGGTGCCCACCGCACCCCAGACCAGCGCCCCGGTATCCCCCTCCACCGGCGTGCCGTCCAGCCGCACCCGCTTGCCCAGGCTTTCCATCTCCGCCTGCTGCAGATACGGCGGCAGAAAGTACAGCCGCTCGTCGTAGGGCAGCACCGCGCGCGACTCCGCACCCTGGGTGTCCTGATTCCACAGGTCCACCAGCGCCATGCGCACCGCCGCGTTGTCCTCCAGCGTCGCGGTGCGCACATGTTCGTCCATCGCATGGGCCCCGGCCAGGAACCGGCGGAAGCCGTCCATGCCCAGCATCAGCGCCACCGGCAGGCCAATCGCCGACCACACCGAATAGCGACCACCCACCCAGTCCCAGAAACCGAACATGCGTTCGGGCGAGATACCGAAGGCCTCGACGCGCTCGCGCGCGGTGGAAACCGCCACAAAATGAGCCGCGACCGCGGACGCATCGCCGGCCGCATGCTCCACCAGCCACTCGCGGGCCGCACGGGCGTTGGTCAGGGTCTCCTGAGTCGTGAAGGTCTTGGAGGCGACCACGAACAGCGTAGTCTCCGGATCCACTTCGCGCAGCACCCGGGACAGGGCCTCGCCGTCGACATTGGAAACGAAATGCATGTCCAGCGGGTTTCCCCCGGCAGCCGGGCATGCATGGTCGGCAAGCGCACGACAGACCATGCGCGGCCCCAGATCGGAGCCGCCGATCCCGATGTTCACCACCGTGTCGATCGCCCGCCCGGTGAACCCCCGGTGGGTCCCGTCCTGCACCTCCTGCACGAAGGCCCCCACCCGGTCCAGGACCGCATGCACCGCCGGCACCACGTCTTCGCCGTCCAGCTCGCAGCGGGCCTCGCGGGGCAGGCGCAACGCGGTGTGCAGTGCGGCCCGCCCCTCGGTCACGTTCACCCGCTCGCCGCCGAACAGCCGCTCCAGCGCCGAAGGGATATCGGCGGCCCGCGCCGCCGCGAACAGCGCCTCCCAGGCATTGGCATCGAGCCGCTGGCGCGTCCAGTCCAGGCGCAGGCCGGCCACCTCGCGGACATCACGCTCCACCCGTTCCGGCTCGCGCTCCAGCAGCTCGCGCAGATGCTCCGGCTCCAGGCGCCGGGCTTCGTTCTGCAGGACCTCGCGCGCGGCGATTCGGTGGGAACGGTTCATGCGGCTACCTCGACGTCGGGGGGTGTCGATACAGCATAATCCGCCACCCGGCAGCCGTCAGCCTGCATTGCCATTCACCGGGGCCGGCTGCGTTACACTCAACATCTCGTTACGGAGAAGCCGTCATGCGCATCCTTTTCGCCACCAGCGAGGTCTTCGGGCTGGTCAAGACCGGCGGTCTCGCCGATGTCAGCGCCAGCCTGCCTGTCGCCCTGCGGCGCCGGCGACAGGACGCGCGCCTGATCCTGCCGGCCTACCCCGAGGCGGTGCAGCGCCTGCGCCGGCCGGTCACCCACCCGGGACCGGAAGACGCTCCGTGGCAGCTGATCGAGGGCCATCTACCGGGCACGCGCATGCCGGTCTACCTGGTCGACTGGCCGGAATATTTCCAGCGCGCCGGCAACCCGTACACCGCCTCCAACGACCAGGACTGGCCGGACAACGCGCAGCGCTTCGCCGGCTTCGCCCGTGCGGTGGCCCGAGTGGCCGCGGATGACGCCGGGCTGAACTGGACCCCGGAGATCGTCCACGGCAACGACTGGCAATGCGGCCTGCTGCCGATCTACCTGCGCGAGGCCTGCGGCACGCGGGATGCACCGGCGTCGGTATTCACCATCCACAACCTCGCCTATCAGGGCCTGTTTCCGGCCGAAACCGCGACCGCACTGGGTCTGCCCGCCAAGCTCTGGCACCCGGACGGCGTCGAGTTCCACCAGCAGCTGTCCTTCATGAAGGCCGGCCTCATGTTCAGCGACGCCATCACCACGGTCTCGCCCACCTATGCCCGCGAGATCCGGCAACCGGAACACGGCATGGGCCTGGACGGGGTGCTGCGCGCCCGGGCCAACGTGTTCCACGGCATCCTCAACGGCGTCGACTACCGCGCCTGGGACCCGGCCCGCGATCCGCACATCGCCGCCGCCTACGACCCCGACGACCTCTCCGGCAAGGCCGCCTGCAAGGCCACGCTGCAGCGCCGCCTGGGGCTGACCGAAGACCCGGACATCCCGCTGCTGGGACACGTCGGGCGCATGGTCGAGCAGAAGGGCATGGACCTGCTGCTGGCGGTGGCCGCCCCGCTGGCCGAGGCCGGGCACATCCAGCTGGCGCTGGTCGGCTCCGGACAGACGGACCTGGAGCACGCCGCGGGCGCCCTCTCGCGGGCCCACCCCGGGCGGGTTGGTGTCCACATCGGCTACGACGAACCGCTGGCCCATCAGATCGAGGCGGGCGCCGACCTGTTCGCGATGCCGTCGCGCTTCGAGCCCTGCGGGCTCAACCAGCTCTACAGCCTGCGCTATGGCACCCCGCCGGTGGTGCATGCCACCGGCGGCCTGGCCGATACCGTCGTCGACGCCACTCCCGAAGCCCTGGAGGACGGCCGTGCCACCGGTTTCAGCTTCACTCCGGACAGCATCCCGGCGCTCGGCGACGCCCTGGAGCGGGCCCTGGCGCTTTACCACGCCCGCGCCGACGGCCGCTGGGAACAGCTGATGCGCACCGGGATGCAGCAGAACTTCGACTGGCAGGTCGCCGCCGGGGCCTATCTCGAACTCTATCGCGAACACCGCCCCCGGGCGCGCGCAGGCGCATCTGCGCTATAATCGCCGGCTTTCGCCGCCGACCGGCACGGGCCGGCAGGCAAGCAACCACCACGGCGGGGCCGGCTGCGGCCGGCCCCCTGCTGCTCGGGCCGCCTCATGAACCAAGCCGATCACAACGACCGTTTCCTGCCCCAGGACAAGGAACTGCGCGCGCGCGTGCGTCTGTTCGGAGAACTGCTGGGCAACGTCATCTGGAAACTCGAGGGCAAGACCGTCTTCGACGCGGTGGAAACCCTGCGCCGTGGATTTGTCAGCCTGCGCAAGGAGGAAGACCCGGAGCTGCGCCAGCGGCTGATGGATGACATCACGCAGTTCGACACGACCCTGACCGAGCGCGTGATCCGCGCCTTCAGCATCTACTTCTCGCTGGTCAACATCGCCGAGGAAGACCTGTTCTACCGCTGGCGCCGCGCCCAGGTCTCCAGTGGCGAGCCGCTGTGGCTGGGCTCCTTCGACCAGGCCCTGCGCGAACTGCACGACGACGGCGTCACCGCGCAGGAACTGGAGGAACTGCTGGGGCAGCTGCACTACCAGCCGGTGTTCACCGCGCATCCCACCGAGGCCCGGCGGCGGACCACCATGGAGAATCAGCGCCGGGTGTTCGAGACCGCCGACCGCCTCAACCAGCCGGGACTGGGCGACGAGGAACGTCGCCTGATCACCGAAGAGCTGGAGGGCCAGATCCAGATCCTGTGGCGCACCAACGAGGTCCGGGTGAGGAAGCCGGAGGTCCAGGACGAGATCAAGTACGGCCTGTTCTATTTCGAGGAGAGCCTGTTCGAGGCGGTGCCGCAGAGCTACCGCTTCCTCGAGAAGGCGATCCGCCGCATCTACGGGGTCAACCCGGCCGGCTCCCTGCCGGTGCGCATCCCCGCGTTCCTGCATTTCGGCTCCTGGATCGGCGGCGACCGCGACGGCAACCCCAACGTCACCCCGGAGGTCACGGCACTGGCGTCGCGCCTGGCCATGGAACAGGTGCTGCGCGAGTACATCAAGCGGGTCAACGAACTGCGCAACGTCCTCACGCACTCCTCCTACATGTGCGAGCCATCGGCCGAATTCCTCGCCAGCCTTCAGGCGGACTCGACCATCTCCAATGCCGTGTTCCAGGGCGCCTCCGACCGCTTCGAGACCGAGCCCTACCGGCGCAAGCTCTACATCATGCGCTACCGCCTGCAGGAAACCCTGGCCACGGTCACCCGGCGGATCCGGGGCGAGGCCGCCGTGCTGCCGACCAACAGCGCCTACGCCACGCCAGAAACCTTCCTGCAGGACCTGAAGCTGATCCGTGACTCCCTGATCAGCCACGGTGACCGCAATATCGCCAGCGGCGCGCTGACCGACCTCATCCGCCTGGTGGAGACCTTCGGTTTCCATCTGCATCACCTGGACGTGCGCCAGGAATCCACCGTGCACACCGAGGCGGTCGCCGAGATCCTGCGCCACATCGATCCGTCCCTGGACTACGCAGCCATGGACGAGCCCGCCCGTCAGCAGTGTCTGGCGGAGCTGATTGGCCGCGGCGACGAGCTGCCGCAGCCCGATCGCGCCGCCCTCGACGAACGTACCCGCGAGACCCTGGAGGTGTTCGAGGTCATCCGGCGCATGCGCGGCGAGGTCGGTCCGGACGGCATCGGCACCTACGTCATCTCCATGACCCATGCGGCCTCGCACGTACTGGAGGTCCTGCTGCTGGGCCGCCTGGCCGGACTGGCCGGCGAGGACCCGGAAACCGGGGCGTACTGCCACCTGCGCATCTCGCCGCTGTTCGAGACCATCGAGGACCTCCTGCACGTCGAGGACGTCCTGGAGGGCCTGCTGTCGAATCCGGTCTACGCGCGCCTGCTGGCCGCCTCCGGCAACGTCCAGGACGTGATGCTGGGCTACTCCGACTCCTGCAAGGACGGCGGCATCCTCGCCTCCAGCTGGAACCTCTACGAGGCGCAGAAGAAGATCGTCGGCATCACCGACCGCTACGGCGTGCGCTGCCAGCTGTTCCACGGCCGCGGCGGCACCGTCGGGCGCGGCGGCGGCCCGACCCACGAGTCCATCCTCGCCCAGCCCCCGGCCACCGTGCAGGGGCGGATCAAGTTCACCGAGCAGGGCGAGGTGCTGTCGTACAAGTACTCCAACGTGGAGACCGCGGTATACGAACTGGGCATGGGCGCGACCGGCCTGATGCTCGCCTCGCGCAGCCTGATCCGCCCGCCGCGCTGCGACCGCGACGACTACCGCGAGACCATGGAGGAACTGGCGCGCCTGGGCGAGGATGCCTACCGCGATCTGATCGACCGCACCCCGGGCACCCTCGACTACTTCTACGAGATCACTCCGGTGCAGGAGATCGGCTATCTCAACATCGGCTCGCGACCCTCGCACCGGCGCAAGACCGACCGTTCCAAGAGTTCGATCCGCGCGATCCCGTGGGTCTTCGGCTGGGCCCAGTCGCGCCACACCCTGCCGGCCTGGTACGGCATCGGCACCGCGCTGGAAACCTGGCGCGGCGACGATCCGGCACGCCTGGAACAGCTGCAGCGCATGTATCAGGAGTGGCCGTTCTTCCGTTCGCTGCTGTCCAACTGCCAGATGGCCCTGACCAAGGCCGACATGCGCACCGCCGCCGAGTACGCCCGGCTGTCGCACGACACCGACCTGTCCGAGCGCATCTATTCGCGGGTACGCGAGGAACACAGCCGCACCGTCAACGAGGTGCTGCGGGTGGCTCAGCTGGACGGGCTGATGGAAGAAACGCCTCTGCTGGCGCGCTCGCTGCAGCGGCGCAACCCCTATCTGGATCCGCTCAACAGCATCCAGATCCACCTGCTGCGCCAGTCACGGGGTTTCGAGGCCGAGAACGAAGGGAACGGGGACGCCCGGGAGAACCCCTGGATCTCGCCGCTGCTGCGCTCGATCAACGCGATCGCCGCGGGTATGCGCAACACCGGCTGAGACCGGAGCGGGACACGCACTGGCCGGGGCCCGGGGCTCATGCAGGGCCCCGGGCCAATAATGCCGTACTCAGGCGGCCTGGACGGGGATATCGTGCCCGGTGCGGGCGATGGCGTTGTCGGCGTCGAGATACACCAGATCGGGGGTGAACTCGCGCGCCTCGGCGGCATCCAGCTGGCCGTAGGCACAGATGATCACGCGATCGCCCACCGATGCCTTGTGCGCAGCGGCGCCATTGACCGAGATCACCCCGGACCCGGCTTCCGCCTCGATCGCGTATGTGGTGAAGCGTTCGCCGTTGTCCACGTTGTAGATCTGGATCTGCTCGAACGGCAGGATCCCGGAGGCCTCCAGCAGACGCGTATCGATCGCGCAGGACCCCTCGTACTCGAGCTCACAGTGCGTGACTCGGGCCTTGTGCAGCTTGCCCTTGAGCATGGTGACCAGCATAAGCGTCTTCCGTCGGCGAACGGTCTTTTCACGGGGCCGGGAATTATGCGCGATGCACGCGGGAGCGGCAATGTCCCGCGTCCGACTCAGGGCCGGCGATTATCGATCAGGCGCACGCTGTCCAGCCAGGCGGCCCCGAGGATCACGAGGTCCTGATCGCACAGGGCCTCGCCGGCTACCGGCTCGGCGAGATCCATCGCCCGGCGGATGGCCACGTATTCGGCATCCAGCCCTGCCTCGCGCAGGCGGTCGCAGGCCTCCGCCTCGATCTCGGTGACCCGGTCGGCCGCGCCGCTGCGGTCGCGTCGGCAGACGATGGCGACCTCGTCGAGCACGCGCTTGAGCGCCGGCGCCCGCGCGCGCGACTCCGCGGTCAGCCGGCTGTTGCGCGAGGAACAGGCCAGCCCGTCGGACTCGCGCACGGTCGGCACCGCATCCACCCGCACCGGCATGTCCAGCGAGCCGACCATGCGCTCGATCAGGCGGAACTGCTGGTAATCCTTCTCGCCGAACAGGGCGATGTCGGGGCGCACCAGGTTGAACAGCTTGGCGACCACCGTCGCCACACCGTCGAAATGGCCCGGACGGAACGCCCCCTCGAGGATCTCCGACAGCACCGGCACGACCACCTTCACCGGCGGCAGCCCGTCGTCCGGGTACATCACCGATTCGTCCGGGCAGAACAGGGCGTCGACGCCGGCATCCGCCAGCCGGCGGGAGTCTTCTTCGAGGCTGCGCGGGTAGTTCGCGAGGTCTTCCTCGCGGTCGAACTGCAGCGGATTGACGAAGATCGACACCACCACGCGCGACGCCCGCGCCCGCGCCTCGCGCACCAGTGCCATGTGCCCTTCGTGGAGGTGCCCCATGGTGGGCACCAGGGCAATGGTCTCCTGCCCGCCACGGCGCGACCATTCGCGGCGCATCGCCTGGATCTGGGGTCGATCTCGAAGGATTCTCATGGCCGTCCCGAGCCTCGTCTGAACCGGGGTTCTCTACAAAAAGGTATGCACGCCGGATTCGGGGAAGCGCCCCTCGCGCACCGCGCCGACATAGGCCCGCACCGCTCCGGCCAGCGAGCCGCCCTCGGCGAGGAAATCGCGGGCGAAGCGCGGCGGATTCGGGGTCAGGCCGATCACGTCGGCAATCACCAGCACCTGGCCGTCGCAGGCCGGGCTGGCCCCGATCCCGATCACCGGCACGTCGGCCGCCCGCGCCACCGCGGTGGCCAGTGCCTCGGTCACGCCCTCCAGCAGCAGGACCTGGGCCCCGGCCTGTTCCAGGCGCCCGGCCAGCGATTCCAGCTCGGCCGCCGCGGCGGCGTCGCGGCCCTGCACGCGGTACCCGCCCATGCGGTGCACCGCCTGCGGGGTCAGCCCGAGGTGGGCGCACACCGGGATGCCGGCCTCCACCAGCCGTTCGACCACCGGGATCTGCGACGTGCCGCATTCGATCTTGATCATCTGCGCCCCGGCCCGCATCAGGGCCCCGGACTGGGCCAGCGCGGTGGCCGGGTCGGCATCCCCCAGAAACGGGAGATCCGCCATGATCAGCGCCTGCTGGGTACCGCGGGCGACCGCGGCGGTGTGATAGACCATGTCCTCCAGGGTTACCGGCAGCGTGGTCGCATGTCCCTGTACCACCATGCCCAGCGAATCCCCGACCAGGATCACCTCCACGCCCTGCTCGTCCAGCAGGCGCGCGAACGCGGCGTCGTAGGCGGTCAGACAGGCAAAGCGCTCGCCGGCCCGCCGACGCTCGGCCAGGGTGTTGACGGTGATCGCGCCCATGCGTGTCCCCTACAGCGTGATCGGCAGCGGGTTGAAGTAGTGCCGCCCGCCCTGGATCGGTTCGAGAAACTGCAGCAGCTGGTCAAAATCGGCCGGGTTGTTCACCCAGTCAATCTCGGTCGCGTTGACGATCACCAGCGCCGGTCCCTCGAAATGATAGAAGAAATCCGCGTAGGCGGCGTTCAGCCGTTCCAGATAGGCAGTTTCGATCCGGCGTTCATAGGCCCGTCCGCGCTGGCGGATGCGTTCCTGCAGCACGTCCACCGGCGCCTGCAGATAGATCACCAGATCCGGCTGCGGCAGCCCCTGGCGCAGCCGGCGGAACATCTCGTGGTAGATCTCCAGCTCGTCCGGGGCCAGATTGAGTTCGGCGAACAGCGGGTCCTTGTCCATCAGGTAGTCGGCCACATGCGCCTGCTGGAACAGCCCCTTCTGCGCCACCGGGGTCAGCTGGCGCACGCGCTGCACGAGGAAATACAGCTGGGTGGCCAGGGCATGCTTGGCCGGATCCTGATAGAAACGTTCCAGGAACGGGTTCTCGTCGGGGGCCTCCTGCAGGAGCTCCGCCCGCAGGTGTTCCGCCAGCCGCTGCGCCAGCGAGGACTTGCCCACACCGATCGGGCCCTCGACCGCGATAAAGTCGAAATCCGCGAGGCTCATGCGCCCGCCCCCGCGCGACGGCCCGGTGGTGGCTCCCCCGCGTTGGCCTCCGCTGCGCTGTCGCCCGACTCCTCCACCGGGATCAGGGCGGCCGGATCAAAGGCACGGGCCAGCGCCGCCAGCGGGCCGCGCCCGGGGATCTCCAGCCCCGGTGCCAGCTCCTGCAGCGGCAGGACCACGAAATTGCGCTCGGCCACCCCCGGATGCGGCACCGCCAGCCCCGGCTCGTTCAGCACCCGGTCGCCGTACAGCAGCAGGTCCAGATCCAGCAGCCGCGGCCCCCAGCGCTGGCCGTCGCGCACGCGCCCGCAGCGCTGTTCGATGGCCTGCAGCGCATGCAGCAGTTCGCGCGGCGTCAGTCGGGTGTGCAGCCGGGCCACGGCATTGACGTAGTCCGGCTGATCCGGCGGTCCCATCGGCGGATTGCGGTACAGCCGCGAGCGCCCCGCCAGATGCGTCCCGGGCACCTCGCGGGCAAGGCGGGCGAAAGAGCCGCGAACCTGTGCCACCGGATCCCCCAGGTTGGCGCCGATGCCGATGTAGGCCGACACGGCCGCAGTGCGCCCGCCGGGCTGGATCCGGGTCATGCCGAGTCTTCCCCCGCCTTCTTCCCGC
Source organism: Thioalkalivibrio sp. ALE11 (assembly GCF_000381205.1). Classification (NCBI taxonomy): domain Bacteria; kingdom Pseudomonadati; phylum Pseudomonadota; class Gammaproteobacteria; order Chromatiales; family Ectothiorhodospiraceae; genus Thioalkalivibrio; species Thioalkalivibrio sp. ALE11. The sequence goes on from NZ_KB906164.1 coordinate 321,836, forward strand.
CCGAGCCGCCGGCACGACCCCGCGGCTTGCGCTTGCGGCGCTTGCGCTTGCCATCCCCGCCCGAGGCCCCGGTCATTGCCTTGCGTCCGGCCTCGTCCTTTTCCTGCAGTTCGGTCCACCAGCGGCAGGTCGCCTCGCTGGCATCCCCCACCTGCGCCCGCAGGCAGTAGAAGTCGTAACCGGCACGGAAACGCGGATGCGTCAGCAGCTTCAGGGCCCGCGCCCCGGAGTGGGTCTCCAGCCGGCTCTGCATGTCCCAGATCTCGCGAATCACCAGCGCAAAGCGGCGCGGGATGGTGATGGTCTCGCCCTGCTCATCGAGGATCTGCGACATCGCCTGGTCCCAGGCCGGCGCCGGGTTCTCGCCTTCCTCGATGCGCGCACTGGCCTCCCACTGCAGCGGCGCCCACATCAGCGCGGCATACAAAAACGCCGGGTGCACGCCCTGGTCCTCGGCCAGCCGCTTGTCGGTGTTGCGCAGCGCCTCGACCAGGAAGGCCCGCTGGCTGAGACCGGCCTCGGGATCGTCGGGGTCGTCGAAGGCCTCGGCGGTGGACGGGAACATCGCCTCGAACAGACCGAAGCGTTCGAGCTCGTCGAGGCAGGTGACGGCCTCGCCGCTGTGGAACAGCTTGATCACCTCGTCGAACAGGCGTGCCGGCGCGACTTCCTGCATCAGCGGCGCCAGCCGGTGCATCGCCTCGTCCACCGCCGGGTCGATGCGAAGCCCCAGCTTGGCGGAGAAACGCACCGCCCGCAGCATGCGCACCGGATCCTCGCGCAGGCGCGTCTCGGGATCGTCGCCGATCAGGCGCAGAACGCCCTCGCGCAGGTCCTCGACGCCGCCGGTGTAGTCCAGCACCGAGAAGTCGTTGATGTCGTAATACAGCGCGTTGATGCTGAAATCGCGCCGCAGGGCGTCCTGTTCGATGGTGCCGTAGCGGTTGTCGCGCAGGATGCGGCCGTCGTCGCTGAGGACCACGTCGCCGTCGTCGTCATCGTCGTCACCACCGGCATCGTGCGGGGCACGGAAGGTCGCGACCTCGATCACCTCGCGGCCGAACAGCACGTGCGCCAGGCGGAAGCGGCGGCCGATCAGCCGGCAGTTGCGGAACTCCCCGCGAACCTCTTCGGGGGTGGCGTCGGTGGCCACGTCGAAGTCCTTGGGCTCGCGCCCCAGCAGCAGGTCGCGCACCCCGCCGCCGACCAGACAGGCGCGGTAGCCCGCGTCACGCAGGCGGTAGAGCACCTTGAGCGCGTTGTTGTCGATGGCCGCGCGCGAGATGCCGTGCTCCTCGCGGCTGTAGACGCGAGGCACGACCAATGCGTCGCCGGCGCGCGGGGCATTGTCGCGGGGGTCAGTTTCGGCCGGGGCCGGGATGTCGGTATCAGGGCGGGTCACGCAGGGCCGTCAAAATGGCTTCGGTGGCGTATCTTAACAGCTAATCCGTCCTTGTTCTCAGGGGAGCCACTTCACCGGTAAGGCGATAGCGCAGGTAGTCGTCCACGATGCGGCGGTGATCGAAGGCCAGTGGCAGACCGGGGTCGTCCGGGTCCAGCCAGGCACAGTCGCGCGCATCGTCGGCGGCCCGCGCCTGACCGTTCCCCTGAGCCAGATACACCACGCTCACGGTGTGCCCGCGGGGGTCGCGATCGGGCGCCGAATACACCCCCAGCAGGGCCTGCAGTTCGACCTGCAGACCGGTTTCCTCGCGGGCCTCGCGCACGGCGGCATGTTCGGCGCTCTCGCCCACGTCGACAAAGCCCCCGGGAAGCGCCCACCCGTGCGGCGGGTTGTGACGCTCGATGACCAGGATCCGGCCGGGCTCGGCGGCATGCCGGATCACCAGATCCACCGCCAGGGCCGGCGTACGCGGGCGTCGGTCACTCATCGGTTCCTCCCTGATCCTGCCGCACGAAACGCCGGATCTTGCGGCGCTCGCGTTTGTCCGGACGCCCCGAGGGCGCCGGGGCCCGTGCCTCGCGTTCCAGCCGCCGGCGGGATGCCTCCTGCTCGCGCGACTCGCGGCTCTCCGGGGTTTCGGTGTAGAGCTGCTCCGCCTCGGTCGCCGGGCGCCGCCGATCATCCAGCGCCACCACGTCGACCTCCATGGACCAGCTCCCCTTGTGCACCCGTACGCGATCCCCCGGATGCAGCTTGCGCGCGGGCTTGCAGCGCTCGCCGTTGACATGGACCTTGCCGCCGGACACCGCCTCCGTCGCCAGGGCGCGGGTCTTGAAGAAGCGCGCCGCCCACAGCCACTTGTCCAGACGCAGGCTGGACGCAGGCGCCGCCGCTGCACCCGTCCGGCTCATGAGCACCCCCGCGCGAGCACTGCGGGCGCCCCGCGCACATCCGGGACTGGTAGTCGGCCCGGGCTTTTATCCGCGGACCGGAGCGACCAGAATGCCGCCTTCATGCACCGATATTTCCGGAGGGGGAACCGGTCGCCCGCGGGCCACCGGGCCATGCCATGGACTTTCCGCATCTGCACCTGGTCAGCTTCGATATTTGTCCTTTCGTCCAGCGTAGCCTCATCACGCTGAATTACAAGGCAGCGCCGTACGAACTCACCCGCATCGACCTCGCCGACCCGCCCGACTGGTTCCGGGAACGCTCGCCGCTGGGCAAGGTCCCGATCCTGATCGTGAACGGGGACACGGTCCTGTTCGAATCGGCGGTCATCAACGAATACATCGACGCCGTTACCCCGCCCGAACGCCTGCCTCCGGAACCGCTGGAACGCGCCCGGGCCCGCGCCTGGATCGAGTACCTGTCGGAACAGACCTTCGCGCAGTACCGCTGGATGACCGCGGCCGACGAGGACGCCTTTGAACGGGCCGCACACGAGGCGGCACGAGGTCTGGAGCGACTGGAACGCCAGATGGCCGGCGACCGCACGCTGGCCGGGGCGGAGTTCTCGCTGGTGGACGCGACCCTGGCGCCGCTGCTGATGCGCTACGCCCTGCTCACCCACGAAGACAGCCCCTGGGACCCCGAATCCTTCCCGCGCCTGGCGGCGCGCTGGCAGTGGCTGGAGGCGATGGACGCGGTACGCGACTCGGTACCGGCGGATTTCTCGCAGCGCCTGGCCACCTACCTGGATGGCCAGACCGGCACCGCGCCCCGGCAACTGGCGGCCGCACTGTGCGACGGCTGATCACCCCTCGGGCCAGACCCCGCGCCGCAGATACCGGCCGGCGGGGATTTCGGGCATCCAGTACATCCACACCGGACGCGGCCCCGACGCAGGCCCGGAACCGGAAGAGGGGTCGGGATCGGCGAGTACCAGAGCGCGGCGATACATGCCCCGCCCGTCCGCCCGGAAGTCCTCCAGACGATCCACCGGCGGCAGACTGCGGCGTGGCTCGGGCAGACGCATGATCTCGCCCTGAATGCGGTCGTAACCGGAGACCGGCGCCGGGCTGGCCGGGGGGTCATGCCGCCACTGCAGGGCCGCATCGGCCTCCGGGTCGTCCGACCCCTCGGCCAGGATACGTTCCTGCGGAATGACCGCCCCGGGGTAGCCATGGGGCAGGTGATACAACCAGCCGGGCACGCTCGCCGGAACCACCTCCAGGGCATGGCCGCAATGCGCGGCAAAGTTGGCATACCCGCGCTTCAGCGTGCCGTAGACGAACAGGTCGATGAACGGGGAAGACATGATCCGATCCCCACCTCCGCTCTATTTTGCGGTTGAGTCACCCTCCGGCTCCGACGCCGGCTGCAACAGGCGGGCGGCCAGCGGAACCTCGCCCGGCCAGTCCACCACGTAATCGATGATCGGCAGATCCGGGGCATCGCATTCGCGCAGGACCCGCCCGGCCACCGACACCCCGGCGCGGCGCACGCTGTCCGGATCGCCGGTCAGCAGCGGGTGCCAGCTCGGCAGGGGCTGCCCGGCAAAGCGCAGGCGATAGGCGCAGGTGGGCGGCAGCCAGTCGTATTGCGCCACCTTCTCCAGGGTCAGCTGCAGACAGTCCGGCACGGACTCCCGACGCCGGGCATAGTCGGAGCAATGGCCGGTCTCGCAGTCGAGCAGGTCACAGGCCAGCCAGGTGTGGGCCAGTTCGCCGGTATCCTCGTCCTCGAACTTGTGCAGGCAGCAGCGCCCGCAGCCGTCGCAAAGGGCCTCCCATTCGGCCGCGTCGAGTTCCTCCAGCGGGCGCTGGTAAAAGGGCCGTTCGTCGCTCACGGCGTCTCCGCCCGGTGGTCCTCTTCGCCCAGCCGCCGGCGCCCCTCTTCCTGCAGGCGCTGCTCGACCCGGCTCCAGCGCTCCTGCGTGGTGTAGTGCATGGTCGGCCGTCCGCGGTCGGGCAGCAGCACGGCCACACCCTGATCGGGATACAGCCAGTAGGCGTGGTCGCTGTCGATCTGCATGCGCCCGGCCGGCTCGCCGAAATGCCGGCGCAGCAGATCCGCGTCCCAGCGTGCCCGGGGAATATAGCTCATCTCCACCACCGGCACGTTACCCAGCGATGCAAGGGTGTCGTCGTCCAGGCCGTAGCGCCGGGCACCCGACGGCATCGGCCGTTCGGAGGTCGTCCCCGCCTCGATACGGTCCAGGTCGGCCTCGTCCAGATCGGGGCGCAGGATCAGGTTGGTCTCGAACGGCTCGATGCGGGCATTCACGTAATACGCCTCCACCGAGCGCGTCCCGTCGGGATCCTCGAACATCCGGATCTCGGGCACCGGCAACCGCCCCATGAGATCCGCCATGGTGGTCTCGCCCAGGGTAATCCCCAGCACCCGCGTGTGCTGCCGGTCCAGCACCTCCACCTGCCAGGGCAGACTGTCGAACTGCCGGGTCTGCTGCCCGCCGGGCTGCATGTAGACGAACATCGCCAGGGCCAGAATGCCCGCGAGGGCGACCGCCCCGATGGTCCAGCGTAGATTCATGCCGACTTCTGCTCCCGAGCCACCCCTGCGCGAATCCTCGCGGGGTCGCTATACTGGGCGGCTCGCAAACCACCCGGCGCCCCGCGTCCGATCACGCATGATCTCACGTTTGTCTGCCTGGATCACGGCCCGCTCGGTCCCGTCCACATACACCGGCCGCACCCTGATCATCGCCTCGCACCACGAACTCGCGCGGGCGCCCGACTGGCTCGCCGGTCTCGGCGAGGCCCTGGGCCCGCTGCTGCTGGGCGTCAGCGATGCCCCCCGTGACAGGGAGGCCGCCGTGCCCGGAGCCCCCGATGATCTGCCGGCGGTGGCCCTGCCCCCCGAACTCGCCCCGGTGCGCCTGGCCCGCCTGCGCCCCCGGGCCGTGGTACTGCTGGGCCCGGTCGATCTCCCCGGCGAGGCGCTGCGGGCCGTCGTGGCCGCCGGGGCCCGCGTGGCTTGGGTCAACGCCGAGGGCCCCGCCCCGGAAGGCCTCCCCTTTGCCACCGTGCTGGCCGCCCGGGATGGCGCCGTGGACCCGGCACTGGGCGCCGAGACCACCGGCGACCCGCTCGCCGGGGCCATATCCCTGCCCCCCGCACCGGAAGACCCGGATCCCGAGCGGGCGTTCTGCGAACGCTTCGCCGAATACCGCGAGCGCGGCCACCCGATCCTGCTGGCCCCGAACACCGGCCCGGACGAGGAGGCGTTCGCCTTCGCAGTACTGTTCGCGGTCCTGCAGAAGACCGCCGCCCTGCTCCTGCTGGCGCCGGCGGACCCCGAACGCCACGAGCCGGTCTACCGCGATGCAATCAAGTACTCGCTGCCGATCGTGCGCCACAACCGGTTCATGACCTCGTACGTCCCGCGCAAGAACCGGGTCTACTACATCGAGGATCCGCAGACCCTGCAGGCCGCCTACGCCTGCGCCGACCTCACCCTGCCCGGCGGCACCCTGGCGGCCACGCGGACCCCGCCGGATCTGGCACGCCCCCTTGCCTGCGGCAGTGCCGTGGTGACCGGCCCGGCCGCCAGCGGCGACGCCCCGGAAGACGAGGTCCGTCTGCGTCGCGCCGCGGAGACCACCGGTCTGATCCGCCGCGGAGAAGATCCCGATGCCGTGGCCGGGGCGATTCTCGAGACCCTTTCGACCCTGCCGGATGCCGGGCAGCGCCAGACGCGGCTGACCCGATGGCTGGAACGACAGGCCACGGCCCGCGAACGGGTCACGGCCCGCCTGGCCGAACATCTCGCGGCTGCCCCCGCGCCTTCCTGAGCGCCCTTAGCATATCTCCCGGGGTCTGGTCTATAATTTGAAACAAGTGCGAATCCGGACCGGAAAATGATCGACGGCAGCAGCGGCCTGCAGGGCATCCAGAAGGGCATGACGCAGATGCGTCAGCAGGCCCACACCGTGGCCACCGAGAACGCCGGCAGCCGCCAGAGCAACACGGCGATGGTCGAGATGAGCGCGAGCCAGCGTCACGTGGAAGCGAACGTGAAGACCCTGCAAGCCGAAGACCGCATGATCGGGAGCCTGCTCGACGTCCGCGCCTGACGCGGAAGCGAGGGACACCATGGAAGCACCGCTGACCAATCCGGCACCGCCGACCGTCCCGGCCACCCGGCCGAGCGGTTCGGACCGCCTGGGTCTCGGCCAGCTGTCCGCGCCATCGGAGTTCGATCGCCCGCTGAACGACCCCGAAGCCGGGGCCGCGCGCCGTCCCATCGAGGACCGCGCCGAGCAGCAGCGCAACCGCAACGGGGACGAGGGCGACCCGCGTGCCGACCTGGTTCTGCCCCGCAACGAGCGCGAAATGGCCGGCCAGGCGCGCCTGGCGGCCGAGATCGAGGCGTTTCAGTCCGGCACGGCCGACGATGCCCGTCCGGGCGAGGAGCGCATCGCCGACGGCGGCGCACTGGAGGATTCCGGGGTCGAAGCCCTGCGCCGGCGTGTGGAACTGGCCTTCAGCTTTGCCGGCCCGGCCGAGGAACCCCGCCGCGAGCTGAACATCGTCGTCTGACCGCGGCGGTGCCGCCCTGCGGACTCAGGCGTCTCCCCGCCGCGGGAACTCCGCCAGCCACTCCTGCGCCCGCTCCCCCGCATGCAGCCGCTCGTCCGCGTTGAGTTCGCGTGCCACCCGCTCGCGATAGCGCGCCGCACTGGCCACGCCCATCTCCGCCGCGATCGCATACCACTTGAAGGCGGAGACATCCGAGCGCTCCACGCCCTCGCCCATCGCGAACAGCCGCGCCAGGTTGGCGGCCCCGCGGCCCTCGCCGGCCTCGGCGGCCAGCAGATACCACTGCGCCGCCTGCTCGGAGTCCTGCGGCAACCCGCGCCCCTCGTCGAACTTCAGGCCCAGGTTGAACATCGCCTGCGGATTGCCGCCCTCGGCGGCGGCATGGAACCAGCGCGCCGCCTCGTTCGGGCTGGCCTCCACGCCGTCGCCCTGTTCGAACAGCACCGCCAGATTGAACGCGGCATCCGGCCAGCCCGCCTCGGCCGCCTGCAGATACCAGATCGCGGCACGCGCCGGGTCGCGCGGCATGTGCGTGCCTTCATCCAGCAGCACCCCCAGGTTGTAGGCCGCGAGCGGATCACCCGCGGTGGCGGCCTGCTGCCAGCGGTCCACCGCCCGCGCGGTGTCTCCGTCCCTCCAGGCCGCGCGCGCCTGCTCGAGCAGCCCGCGCGGATCATTTGATGCATTCATGGTGCGAACTCGGTTCGGGACATGTCGGCCGGCAATGTACCGACCGGACAACGCAGCGTCGATGTCCCCCACGCCAGCCGGGCACGCGAACCACAGAGCGTGACGCCATTCTTATTTTTTCACCCGCATCCCGCTTGAGCGCGGGTCCGCCCGGCGCGACTCGGGAACTCACCCCCGGGGGGCAGGAGACGCAGGGGCGACAGGGACCCTGTCCCTGATTCTTACCCTTGTCCCAATGAGGAGGACCTTGATGAAACGTTCCACGAAACTGCTGGCAGCCACCGCCATCGCGCCCTTTGCCCTGCTGATCGCCGGCTGCGGCGGTGACGACATGGGCATGGACGAGTTCGAAGAACAGCAGATGGAAGAAGGCGCGCCGCCGGCCGAGGACGGAATGGGTGGCGGCATGCAGGAAGGCGCCCCGCCGGAAGGTGACATGGGAGGCCAGGGAATGGAACCCGAAGGCGATGGCATGGACGACGGCATGGGTGGCAACATGGAGGGCGACGACGAACCCCAGTTCTGATCGTCCCGCCCGAATGCTCCGCCGGGACGATGCGACCACATTTCCCGGCCACCGGGGCCCGACCGGAAACCTTCTCCGGTCGGGCCTTTTTATTGCTGCCGGGATCAACCGGCGAGCGAGGTCGCCCGCGGCTCAGAACCGGTGCGTCAGTCCGACGGAAATCGTCCGGGGCTGGTTCGGACGGGCCCCGTAGGGCGTACGTGCCACGATACGCTGCTCGTCGAAGACATTGCGGGCCCGCAGGAACACGTCGGTATCCCCGGTCAGCGCATAGCGACTCACCAGATCGACGGTCATCAGGGACTCGGTCTCATCAAAATCCGAATCACTGTTGTTACAGCCGACGGAGCTGCAGGAAGCACCGGTATAGTTCAGCACCGCGTGGTTATCCCACCCGTTCGGATGCTCCAGGCCTGCCCGCAGATTCAGCTGATGGCGCGGGATATCCTGCAGACGATCGCCCTTTTCCAGGCCCGAGGCCGGGTTGTCGCTGCTTATGCGCGCCCGGGTATAGGTGTAGGCTGCCGACACCGGCACCTGGAAGGAACCTGCCGCGAACTCCGTCCCGGCCTGCACCTCGACCCCGGAGATCTCCGCCTCGCCGGTAGTGAACGTACCCGAGGTGGAACCGTCCGAGCAGGGCGAACCCACGGAGCAGTCTTCCTTCTGGTCGGTAAAGTCACTGTGGAACCCGATCGCCTCGGCGAACAGATTGCCGGAGCGATAGCGCCCGCCCAGCTCCCAGTTGATACTGGTCTCGGGGGCTGTACCGGACTCGGCTCCACCTCCGGCCGGCGAAAAGCCGCGGTGCACACCGGCCAGCAGCTGCCAGCGATCGTCCACGTCAAAGGTCATGGAAGCCCCGGGCAGCCATTCGCTGTAAGAGTTCGACCGCCGATAGTCCACGGTATTGCGGCTGGCGTCCGCGTACTGAACCCGCGAGGTCTTCACGTCTTCGTACCGCATGGCCAGATTCAGACGCAGCCGGTCGTTCACCTGCCACTCGTCGGTAACCCACAGACTCCAGGCCTCGCCATCCTCGAAACGATTATTGCCCCCGGAGGGCTCGACCCGGCCCTGACGCACCAGCGAACCGTTGACCTGATCGTAGATCTCCACGGGCTGGAAACGATCCATCTCATCTTCGTGGTACCGCACGCCGGTCCGGATCCAGTGGTCGCCGAGCGCCAGATCGAACTCGGTCTGCACGCCCTGCGAGACGTACTCCCGATTGTTGTTCTTGTACTCGAGCCCCGTAGTGTCCCGGGTGCCCCGCAACGTACCAAGCGCGTCCGCATCGCCTTCATTGGCGTCCGCCACCAGGTTGCCATCGAGCTTGAACCAGTTGCGCGCGAACTCGTTGCGATAGACGGTCGATGTCTGCCGCACTTCCGGGGTCCAGTCGAACTCGTGAATGAGGCTGACACCCTGATGATCGTTGTTCATCTGGTCGATCTCGGACAGCCCGTAACGGCGATTGGGATCACGCGAAAAATCATCGTCAGTCAGGCCCAGATAGGTCTCATTGGACGTCTCCTCGGAATGCTGGGCCTTCAGTTCAACGCTCTGGCGCGCCCCGTCCCAGCGCAACTTGGCCACGTAGTCCTCGATGCGGAAGCCCGTGTCGCGGCTGCTGCGGTCGATGTCCTTGAAACCATCGCTGCGACGCTGGACCGTCTCGATCATGTAACTCCAGTCACCGATACGATCTCCCCAGGTCGCGTGCACGTCGAGACCGCCGTGCTCCCCGGCTACGGTCTCGATGCTGCCGGCGCGTTCCGCCGGAATCGGCGTGGAACGCAGGTTGATCACGCCACCGGTGGTCTGCGGCCCGTGCCGCAGAAGCGGCGCCCCCTTGAGAACCTCGATGGAATGAAGGCGCTTGGTGGTGGGGAAATAATAGGCCGCCGGATTGGAATACGGCGCCGGCGCCATCAGCACACCGTCTTCCATGATCGTCACCTTGCTGCTGCGCCCCGGAGGTGCGGCACGCACCCCGATGTTCGGCCGCAGGCCGAAGCCCTCTTCCTCGCGAACGTACATGCCCGGGACGGTTTTCAGCGCCTGGTGGATGTCGGTCGTCCCGTCGAGCTCCAGCTGTTCGGGTTCCACCACGGCCCCCGAACCCGGCAGCTCCCGCGCCTGAGCCGAATCGCCGATGATCTCCACCGGTGCCAGACGATCGGTATCGGCATCCTGAGCGTTGGCTATCGGCATCCCGGCGACGCCCAGGACCGCCAGTGCTACCGCGCGATGGCGCCAGCTTGCCGGCCCCATTCCGCGCTCCCGATCAACGCCGGCCTCACACCCGTAACTAAAGGAATGAACGCCTCTCATTCGTTCTCTGCGAGCCATTTCTTTCTCCCTTCGGTTTGCACGACAGCGCACCGCCTCGACCGGTGACATGTCGCGGTTCAAGTAACGAAAAATGGCTGGCTGAGGGAGCGGGTCCCCTGGCTGGCGGGTGCCGTGGCGGCCGCCACGGCGTGGAATGCTTTTATTTGGTCAGGATCAGCTTCCTGCTGGACGTCACCCGGAGGGTGTAGCACTGGCCTTCATGGCGGATATACAGTCGATCGGCATCACACAGCAGCTCGCTCGAGGCGATTTCCCGTGGAACGCCGGCGGGCCGGCCTTCCGGCCCGGCCCCGGCACGGGGCTGCCCGGTGTGCTCCGGAACGGATCCCGGCTGGTGGCGGTTTTCGCTGGAACTCATTCTGCCTCCCCGGCCGCCCCGCCCCTTGCGGGACGGCCGTATTCAATGCCCCGGAGCCTTACTCGGCGGAGCCCGCCTGGCTCTGTTCGTAGTTCTGCAGGCCGATCCGGTCGATCAACTGCAATTGGGTCTCCAGCCAGTCGATATGGCTTTCCTCGCTGTCCAGGATCTTCTGGAGCAGATCGCGGCTCCCGTAGTCCCGGACCTGTTCACAGTGGGCGATCGCGTCGCGGTAGACCGCTTCCCCCTCGTGCTCCAGTGCCAGGTCCGCCTCGAGGATCTCGCGCGTGGTCTCCCCGATTCTCAGCGTGCCCAGATCCTGCAGATTGGGCAGACCGTCGAGGAACAGGATGCGGTTGATCAGCTCGTCCGCATGCTTCATCTCGTCGATCGATTCTTCGTATTCGGCCGCGGCCAGCTTCTCCAGGCCCCAGTCCCGGAACATGCGGGAATGGAGGAAATACTGGTTGATGGCCGTCAGTTCGCCCTTGAGTGCCTGGTTGAGGTAACGGATTACTTCCTTATCACCCTGCATCGTGACTCTCCTTCTCGTTCTCGTTGTGTTGCTGATTGCGGCGAGCACCGCGCGTCCGGCAGCCGCGCCATGAAGCGGCCTGCGCCCCCCCTGTCAGGATCCTGCGCGGGGGCTCCGCGATGCAAGATGGTCTCAAGGCATGGGAATGCTATAGCGAATGAGAACTGTTTTCAATAGCTCCATATAAAACCAGAAACGGCAGGGGCTGGCGGCGCCTGTTCCCGGTACGGTGCTTCAGCGAATCAGCGGCGGTTCCGCCAGGCTTTCAGGCCGGATGCGGTCGGCACAGTCCGCGACCGCGCCGTCGGGGCCCTCGCAGGCGGCGACGTCGTTGACGAGGATGCGCCCGACGCGATCACAGGACGTATCCGTCATGCGGAAGGCCCGCACCGAGGTGCTCCCCGCCCGCAGCGGTGCCATCTCGAGCAGCGTCCGGCTCTGGATGATGCCGTCATCGCCGAACACCACCAGATCCAGCTGCAGCGACTCCAGCGCCTGATCCAGGCCGTTCTCCAGTACCAGATGGGCGCGACAGTCGTCGCCGTCGGGCTCCAGCTTGTTCAGCTGGACGCCGATCCCGCCGCCGTCCTCCGCCAGTGCCGGCAGCGCCAGGACCAGCCCCAGCACGCCTGCCGCAAGTCCGCCGTGAATCTGCCAGTTTCGTGTCATCTCGCCTGCCTCCACAACGCGTCGATCCGTCGTTCGTCAGCGCACCGAAAAATTCACCGGCACCACGATCTCGTAGCCGTCCAGACCGATACTGTCCGGCGCCGGAAACGGGTCGGCCCGCTGCACCATGTCTTCCACCGCGCGATCCAGGATCCCGGAGCCGGAACTCTCCTGGATCTCGTAGTCGATCACCGAACCATCACGGGCGAGCTGCAGCCGGACCTCCACGGTACCTTCCTGCCGGCGACGCTGGGCCGCTCTGGGATAACGCTTGTGCTGCTCGACCCAGGCCTGCAGTTCGGCAAGGTAGTCCCTCTCCGCCCCGGGGTCGCCGCCGCCCGTGGCATCCGTCTCGGCGGCCCCCTCCGCGTCCCCGGCGGGGCCGGACTCGTCGGCCGTCGGGTCCGTTTCGCCCGGCTCATCGGCCACGGCATCGGTTTCGGCGACCGTCTCGGCCGTGCCAGCGGGCTCCGGTTCGGGCTCCGGTTCGGGCTCCGGTTCGGGCTCCGGTTCGGGTTCCGGTTCGGGTTCCGGTTCGGGTTCCGGTTCGGGCTCGGGCTCGGGCTCGGGCTCGGGCTCGGGCTCGGGCTCGGGCTCGGGCTCCGGTTCGGGCTCGGGTTCCGGCTCGGGTTCAGGTTCGGGCTCGGGTTCGGGCTCGACCTCCTCCGCCTGGCGGACCGGCTGGCGTTCCGGCTCCCGAGCCTCGGCCTCCTCCGGCCGGACCGGCTCGGCCGGGGCGGGCTCGGGCATTTCGGGCTCGACCGGTTCGGCCTCGGCCGTCTCCGCGGGCGGCTCCGCCGCGGCGGCCGGGGGTGCGGAGCCCCCGGCCGCCATGGAGATCTCCAGGCCGCCGACCCCGGCGTCCTCGGCCCCGGTGGGCGGCTCGCGCAGCAACAGGGCCATCGCGACCAGTCCGTGCAGCACCACGGCCAGGATCAGTGCGACCACCCAGTGTCGAATGCCGGGCTGCATGCTTCAGGTCTCCGGCACGGTCAGCAGATCGATACGCTCCACGCCCGCCTCGCGCAGGCGTTCGAGAATGCCGACCACGTCGACGGCCTCGGCGCGGCCATCGGCCTTCACCCGCACCCGCGCCGCATCGCCGTGCCGCTGCAGGTGCTCACCCACCAGACGCGCCATGCCCTCGAGATCGATCTCGTCCTGGTTGACCGCCAGACGCCCCTCGGTGCCCACGATCACCATGAATTCGTCGGGGCCGGGCCGGCCATCCACCGCGGACTCCACCGGCTCGACCTCGAACGGATCCACCGCGCTCAGCTGCCCCGCCACCATGAAGAAGATCAGCAGCAGGAACACGATGTTGATCAGCGGAAGTATGCTCTCGTCGTCGTTGCGCGGCCGGTGCGCGACGTGGAAATGGCGACGCTGCCCGATCATGAGCCGCCCTCCCGGATCACGGACAGGTCGCGGACCCCGGCATCGGCCAGCGCCTCGAGGATCTCGACGGTGCGCTGCATGTTCACCCCGGCCACCGGCATCACCAGCACGCGGGTGTCGGCGTCCTCCGCCAGCCGCGCGGACACACGTTCGCGCAGTTCAGCGGCGGGTACCGCAATGCCGCCCAGACGCAGGTCATCGGGCCGCACCTCCACCAGCATTGCGCCTTCCATGGAGCCGGCTCCCCCGGCCTCGGCCGGGGCCTCCAGCTCCACGGCGCGCCAGTCGAGGAAACTGGAGGCGAGCATGAAGAACACCAGCAGGATGAAAACGACGTCGATCAGCGGCGTCAGGCTGATCAGGTTACGCCGGCGCGGGCGACCGGTGTCCAGCGTCGGCTGTTCCGCCGGGTCACCGGTCATTGGCTGGCGGGCTCCGCATCCGCGGCCTTCTCGCGCGGGGCCGGGGTCATCAGCTGGCCGGTGAACAGCCGCGTGACCGCGTCATCCATGCGATGCGCCACCCGCTCCACGCGGGTCTCCAGCCAGTTCAGCGCGGCCACCACGGGGATCGCCACGGCCAGGCCCACGGCGGTGGTCAGCAGGGCTTCCCAGATGCCGCCGGACAGGATCGCCGGATCCACCTGGCTGCCGGCTTCTTCCAGCGCCTGAAAGGCCCGGATCATGCCCATGACCGTCCCCAGCAGGCCCAGCAGCGGCGCCAGCGCACCGATCACCTCCAGCGGCCGCAGACCCTGGCGCAGGGACTGGATGGTCGCGTTGCCATACCGCACGACCTCTTCCCGTACGGTGGCTTCGGGCACGCCGGAGCGCAGTCCGCGAATACCACGCGCCACTGCGCGCGCTGCGGGGTTGGGCGTGGCTTCCGCATGCCGAATGGCGGCTTCCGGATCCCCGCCGTGGAACAGCTCCAGGGCCTGCTCGGCCGGACGCACGTCGGTCACCCGCAGCTGCCAGAGCTGCCAGAGCTTTACCAGTACGAACGCCAGTGCCACCACCGACGCCACCAGAAGGATGGCCACCACGGGCCCGCCCGCGTCCAGAAACCCGGCGAAGCGCTCGCCCGCCAGGGACTCGATCAATGCATTCATGCTGGATCCCGAATTCGTTGCCTGAAGGGGCGCGCGCGGCGCACCGGACCGATCCTAGGTGGCCGCGCAGGCCCCCGCTGCCGTGGTCCCGGCCGTCACCGGAATACCCGCGAAGCCACCGGCCGGCGCGTGACCGGCCACCGGGTCGCCCGCGCAATCCGCGCAGTCGCGCAGGATCCCCCGGGCCCGCCGTGCGCACTTGCCGCAATCACCGCACACACCCAGCTGTTCGCGCAGATCGCGCATACGGACGCGGGTATCGCTTTGCGCCACCAGCTCCCGAATCTGGCGTTCGCGCACGGCATTGCAGACACATACAATCATCTTTGACGGCTCCGGCCCCTGGCAATGGGTGGATGAGGCGACATTACCGCTAATGAGAATGCTTTTCAACACTATTCTTTTCAGGTGTGTCGGCCCCACCCGTTGCCGGGTCCATTGATCAGCATCTTCTTATAGATTAGTTTCGAATTTCCGTCCCGGGGCCGCCCCGGACCCGCGGACCCCGCCCCGTCACGGAAGGATTTCGATGCCCGCCGACGCCCCCGACTCCGGCCTTCCGCGCCCCGGCCCCTGGCTGCAGGCGCGCATGCGTCCGCACCGCCACTGGCTGCTGGGCGCCACCGCCGCCGGGCTGGGCGCCACCCTGGCCACCGTGGCCCTGGCCGGCCTGATCGCCTGGGCGGTCCACATGGCGCTGTTCGCACCGGAACGCCTGCCACTGGGCATGGTGCTGGCGGGCGCGGCGGTGGCGGCGGTGCTGCGCTATGCCCTGCAGGCCCTGCGCGATGGCGCCGGCCATCGTCTGGCGGATGCGGTCAAGCGTGAACTGCGCGAGGAACTACTGGACGCGGCCCGGCGCGACGGCCCCGTGCATCTGGCGCACCGCGCGCCGTCAGGGGCCTGGGTCGATCACTACCTGCGGCGAGTGGAAGACCTGACCGGCCACTACGCGCGCTACCTGCCCGGCACCCGCATGGTGATCCTGACCCCGCTGGTGCTGCTGCTGACGGTGGCCTGGCTGGACTGGCTCGCCGCCGGGCTGCTGCTGCTCTCGGCACCGCTGATTCCCGCCTTCATGGCCCTGGTCGGCATGGGCGCCGAACAGATCCACCGCCGCCAGCAGGACGAGGAGAACCGCCTCGCCGGGCACTTCCTCGACCGCCTGCGCAGCCTCGACTTTCTGCGCCGCGCGCGCGCCACGCAGGCGGCCCGCGAGGCGGTGGTGGCTGCCAGCGACGAACACCGCCGCCTGACCATGCGCGTGCTGCGGGTCGCGTTCCTGTCGTCGGCGATCATGGAATTCTTCAGCGCGGTCGCCATCGGCCTGCTGGCCATCTATATCGGTTTCGGCCTGTTCGGGGCGATCGACTACGGTCCGGCCGGCAGCCTGACCCTGTTCACCGGGCTGTTCATCCTGGTGCTGGCGCCCGAATACTTCCTGCCCCTGCGCCAGTTCGCGCAGAGCTATCACGACCGGGCTGCCGCGCTGGCCGCGGCCGAGTCCCTGGCGCCCCTGTTGCAGCCGGCCGGTGGCCCCGCCACCGCCCCGCCCGGGGCGCCGGACAGCCCGCGCACGGCGGTACACCTGGCCGGAGTGCAGGTGCAGTATCCGGATACCGCCCAACCGGCCCTGCACGACATCGACCTGCAGATCGGCCGCGGGGAACACCTGGCGGTGACGGGCCCCAGCGGCTCCGGCAAGTCCACCCTGCTGGCGCTGCTGGCCGGCTTCCTGCGCCCGGCCAGCGGCGAGATCCGCATGGCCGACGACCTGCAGCGGTTCGTGTGGATCGGCCAGGACGCCCACCTGTTCCACGGCAGCCTGCGCGACAACCTGCAACTGGCCAGCGCCGAACCGGTAAGCGGCGCGGCGATGCACGACGCCCTCGCCCGCGCCGGGCTGCCGGTCGATGACCCGCAGCTGCCGGACGGGCTGGATACCGCCATCGGGGAAGGCAACACCGGAATCTCCGGGGGGCAGGCCCAGCGCATCGCGATGGCCCGCGGGATCCTCGCCGGGCATCCGCTGTGGCTGCTGGACGAACCCACCAGCGCGCTCGACGAGGCGACCGAGGCCGCCCTGCTGGACACCCTGTTCGCCCTGGCCGCCGAGCACGACATCACCCTGGTCATCGCGGCCCACCGCGAGGCCGTCAGGGAACGTGCCAGCCGGGTGGTCCGGCTGGCCGATGGCCGCGTGGAGAGCCTCGCATGACGGACCGTGAATACCTGCAACGCCTGTTCACCTCGCGCCTCGGCTGGAGCCTGCTGGCCTGGCTGCTGCTGGCGGTGACCTGGGTCAGCGGCATCGTGCTGCTCGCCCTGTCGGGCTGGTTCATCACCGCCACGGCCCTGGCCGGGGCTGGCATGATGGCCACCCTGGACATCTATTCACCGTCCGGCGGGATACGTGCGGCGGCGGTGCTGCGCACGATCGCCCGGTATTTCGAGCGCGTGACCGGACACGAAGCGGTCCTGCGCATCCTCGCCGACCTGCGCGCGACCACCTTCCGCCAGCTGGCGCGCTGGCCGGCGCGGCGTCTGGCAAGTCTGCGCAGCGGCGACCTGCAGGCCCGCCTGACCAGCGACATCGACACCCTGGACGCCATCCCGCTGCGGGTGGTGGGACCGATGGTCGGGGCCCTGCTGGCACTGGTCAGCGCCGTGGCGATCGCGCTGTGGCTGGCCCCGCCGCTCGCCGCAGTCATTCTGCTGGTGGCCGCCGCGATCACCCTGATCACCGCCGGGCTCGCGGCGGCGGCCGGTCGGCGCCATGGCCGGCGGCTGGTGCAGGAAGAATCGAATGAGCGCGTGGCCCTGCTGGACTATTTCGGCGGGCTGCCGGAACTGACTGCGTTTGGCCGCCTGGAGGAACGTCGAGCGGCCCTGGCCCGGCGAGCCCGTGAGGGAGCCGCGCGGCGCCTGACCCAGGAACGCGCGGGGGTGCTGGGCGAACAGGGCGTGCAGCTGGTGGTGATGCTGACCACCCTCGCCATGCTGGGCTACGCGCTGCATGCCTACGCCGAAGGGCTGATCTCCGGGCCGGTCGCCGTGCTGCTCACCCTGATGACCCTGGGCCTCAACGAGGCGCTGGGCAGCCTGCCCGGCGCCTGGTGGCGCCTCGGCGAGAGCCTGGAAGCGGCGCGGCGCCTGCGCGAGACCGAGGCCGAAGCCGAGGGTCCGGAGCCCGCCGGGGCAGAACCCGTCGAACTGCCCCCCGGCCCGCTGGAAGCGCGCGGCCTGACCGTCGGCTTCCGCGCCGACCGCCCGCTGGCCGGCCCGCTGGACATCCGGCCGGAACCCGGTTATCCGCTGGTGATCCACGGCATCAGCGGGCGCGGCAAGACCGCCCTGCTGGAGACCCTGGCCGGCGAGCTGGCACCCACCGGCGGCGAACTGCGGTGGGGCGAGCAGGATCTGACCACGCTGGATCCCGACACCCGCCACCGGGTGATCGGCTACCTGCCCCAGCGCGTGCGCCTGCTGGACGACAGCCTGGCCGCCAACCTGCGCCTCGGCCGCCCCGATCTGCCCGCCGACCGCCTGTGGGCCGTGCTGGATCAGGTGCGCATCGCGCCGCTTCTGCAGCGCATGGGCTACAGCCTGGAGTATCCGCTGGGCGAAGATGCCGGCAACCTCTCCGGCGGGCAGGCACGCCGGGTGGCGCTGGCCTGGCTGCTGCTGCAGGACCGGCCGGTTGCCCTGCTGGACGAACCCTTTGCAGGACTGGACGAAGCCACCGAGGCGGCGATCCTGGAGCGCATCGGGCCCTGGCTGGAGGCGCGGCAGACGGTCATCGTGACCCACGCACCCCGGCGCATGCCGGCGCACTGGCCACGGCTGGCGCTATAGGGACGTTTTCGGGAGAACAGGCGAGGGAAGAAAGACCCGGCGACCGCGGGGCTGCGACCGCCGGGGGTCCCGGACCGGGCGGGGGCCGGCCCGGCAGGCAGGATCAGTGCTCGTGACCGCCCGGCCCGTGGGCGTGACCGTGTTCCAGTTCTTCCGCGGAGGCCTCGCGCACGTCCACCACCTCGACATCGAAATTGAGGGTCTGGCCGGCCAGCGGATGGTTGCCATCCACCGTGGCGGTATCGCCCTCGACCTTGGTGACCGTCACGGTCAGCGGACCGTTTTCGGTCTGGGCCTGGAACTGCATGCCCGGCTCGATCGAGTCGACGCCCTGGAAGGCCTCCATCGGGACTTCCTGGACCATGGCGTCGATCTTCTCGCCGTAGCCTTCTTCCGGCGGCACCGTGGCCTGGACCTTGTCGCCGGCGGCCTTGCCTTCCAGCTGGCGCTCGAGGCCCGGCACGATCTGGCCGTTGCCGTGCATGTAGGCCAGCGGCTCGCGGCCTTCGGAGCTGTCGATGGTCTCACCGGAGTCGTTGGTGAGCTTGTAGTGGATGGACACCACGGAGTTCTGCGCGACTTGCATTGGGCTTTGCTCTCTTGAGATATGGCCCGACAGGGTAACGTGACCGCCCCCCTCGCGTCACAGGCCCCGGCCACGGTGTTCAGGCAACGCCGTTCCCTGTCACAGGGAAACTTCCCCCTCATTGCATGGAGCCACTGGTCTTCGTCCGTGCATGGAGCCGCTGGTCCTCGTCGTTGCATGGAGCCGCTGGTCCTCGTCATTGCGAGGAGCCACTGGTCCTCGTCATTGCGAGGAGCCGAAGGCGACGTGGCAATCGGCCGAAGCTGGCTGCACACAGGATCCGGTTGGCTTCGGCCGGAGATCGCCACGTCGCTTCGCGACTCGCGATGACGGGGCAGGAGAGGCTTGGCGACTCGCGATGACGGGGCAGGAGAGGCTTGGCGACTTGCGATGACGGGGGAGGGAGAACCTGGCGGGTCGCGATGACGGCCACGGTGTCACGGTGCCGGCCGCCTCCCGGTACTGGCAGGACACGCAGGCCGCCGGGACCTGCCGCAAACAAAAACGCCGGGCAGGAGCCCGGCGCATGCGTTGCGTACAGAGTCCGCGACGGGCGGCCGCTCAGGCCGCCTGCAGCAGGAACCGGTTCAGGCGCTGCACGAACCCGGACGGATCCTCCAGCTGCCCGCCCTCGGCCAGCAGGGACTGTTCGAACAGCAGCGAGGCGAGGTCGTTGAAGTCGTCGCCTTCCGCCGTCTTCAGCCGCTCCACCAGCGGGTGCTGCGCATTGACCTCCAGTACCGGCTTCGAGGAGAAGGTCTCCTGTCCGGCCTGCTTCAGCAGCTCCTGCAGATACAGCGCCATCTCGTGCTCGCCGAGTACGATGCAGGCCGGCGAGTCCACCAGCCGCTTCGACGGGCGCACGGAGTCGACCCGGTCACCCAGCGCGCTCTGGATGCGCTCGGGCAGGTCGCCCAGTTCGTCGTCCTTCCGGTTCTCGGCGTCGTCCGTATCATCGGAATCCTGCTCGCCGATGATGTTGTCCAGATCGAGATCGCCCTTGGCGACGTTCTTGATCGGCGTACCGTCGAACTCGCGCAGGTTGGACAGCAGCCACTCGTCCACCCGGTCGGACAGCAGCAGCACCTCGATGCCGTGCTTGCGGAACACCTCCAGATGCGGGCTGTTGCGCGCGGCGGCGGCGTTGTCGGCGCTGATCACGTAGATCGCGTCCTGCCCCTCCTTCATGCGGGCCTTGTAGTCCGCGAAGGAGACGTTCTGCGTGTCATCGTCGTTGTGCGTGCTGGCAAAGCGCAGCAGACCCGCGATCTGCTGCTGGTTGGCGAAGTCCTCGCCGGGGCCTTCCTTGAGCACGCGGCCGAAGTTGTCCCAGATCCCGGCGTATTTCTCCGGCTCGTTCTTCGCGATGTTCTCCAGCAGGCCGAGGATCTTCTTCACCGAGCCGGACCGGATGGAATCCACCAGGCGGTTGTCCTGCAGGATCTCGCGCGAGACGTTCAGCGGCAGGTCGGCCGAGTCCACCACCCCGCGCACGAAGCGCAGGTAGTTCGGCAGCAGCTTCTCCGCGTCGTCCATGATGAACACGCGCTTCACGTACAGCTTCACCCCGTGGCGTGCGTCGCGATCCCACAGGTCGAACGGCGCCCGGCCGGGGATGTAGAACAGCGTGGTGTACTCCTGGCGGCCTTCCACGTGGTTGTGGGTCCAGGCCACCGGGTCCTCGAAATCGTGCGCGATGTGCTTGTAGAACTCGCGGTATTCCTCGTCGGAGATCTCGCTCTTCGGCCGCGTCCACAGTGCACTGGCACGGTTGACGGTCTCCCACTCGTCCGTGGGATTGCCTTCGTCGTCCTGCTTGCGCATGCGGATCGGGAAGGCCACGTGGTCCGAGTAGCGCCCGATCACGTGGCGCAGGCGCATCGGCTCGAGGAACTCGTCGGCGTCTTCCTTCAGGGTCAGGGTGATCTCGGTGCCCGGTTCCGCGCGCTCGCATTCGGCGAGGGTGTATTCGCCATCGCCCTTCGACTCCCAGCGCGTGCCGGCCTCGACCCCGGTACCGGCGCGCCGGGTCTCCACGCGCACGTGGTCGGCCACGATGAACGAGGAATAGAACCCGACCCCGAACTGCCCGATCAGCTGGGCATCCTTCTGCTGGTCGCCGGTCAGCTTCTCGAGGAAGGCCCGGGTACCCGAATGGGCGATGGTCCCGATCTGCTGGATCACCTCGTCGCGCGACATGCCGATGCCGTTGTCGCGCACGGTCACGGTGCGGGCGTCCTTGTCCACGTCCACGTCGATGTGCAGCTCGGCCGGCTGCGGGATCGCATCGGGGTTCGCGGTCGCCTCGAAGCGCAGCTTGTCGCAGGCATCCGCGCCGTTGGAAATCAGCTCGCGCAGGAAGATCTCGCGGTTGGAATACAGCGAGTGGATCATCAGCTGCAGCAGCTGGCTGACCTCGGTCTCGAACTGGCGGGTTTCCGCGCCGGCGGCGGCTTGCTCGGTCCGGGTTTCGGTCATGGGATTACGACTCCGTGATGGGTTCGGATGGGTTCAGACATTGGTGACACGCCGGAGTCTGGGGTCGCCGCGACCTTCTTCAAGCCCCTCGGCACGATAAAGCGCCCCCTCGCCCTCCGGATCGAGGCAGCCGAGCACCGCAGGCAGCGTTGCGGCCAGTTCTTCTTCCAGCTGCCACGGCGGCCGGAGCACCAGCATGCCGGAGCCTGCGAGCCCGGGATGCGCCCCGCGCTCCGCGCCGGGATCATCACGCAGGCGCAGTTCGCTGCGCACCCAGGGGATGCTCCGGGTGCACAGCCGTTCCATCAGGGGGTGATCGGGACGCCCCGCCAGCACCGGATACCAGATCACCACCATCCCGGTGTTCCAGCGCTCCAGGATGGTCTCCGCGATCTCCGCCACCTCGCGGTATTCCGCCGGGCGTTCATACGAAGGGTCCAGCAAGGCGAACCCGCGCCGCGGCTGCGGCGGGAACAGCCCGCGGGCGGCCTCGCGCGCATCGCGCCGGTGCACATGGCAGCGCGCATCCCCGGCGAACGCGCGCTGCAGGCGTTCGTGGGCCTCGGGGTGCATCTCGCAGGCCACCAGCCGGTCATTCTCGCGCAGGGACGCGCGGATCAACGCCGGTGATCCCGGATACCCGTCGGTCCCGGCCACCTGCTGCACGGTCTCCAGAAACCCGGTCACCGCCTCCGGCAGCGCGGTTTCGCAAGCACAGGCGCGCAGGCGCTCGATGCCGAGCGCCGCCTCGCCGGTCTTGCGCGCCCGCTCGCCGCCCAGGTCATAAACCCCGGCCCCGGCATGCAGATCCAGCGCCACGAACGGCTTGTTCCGCCGCTGCAATGCCGCCAGCACCGCGCGCAGCACCAGATGCTTGTGGATATCGGCGAAATTGCCGGCGTGGTAGTCGTGCTGATAGCTGAGCATGGCTCGCTCCCTTTCGCCCCGGCCATAAAAAAACCACCGCGGCGGACCACGGTGGCTGGACTTCCTTGCGGCCGGCTCCGGGTCACGGAGCGCGGCGCCCGCTGCGGGGGCAGTTTACTGGTTTACCGGGGACTCCGGGTCCAGCAGATAGGCCATGATGTGGCTGATCTCCCGCTCGCTCAGCAGTTCGTTGGAACCGAACCGGGGCATCTCCGTACAGGGGAAATACTGGTGCGGATTCGAGATCACCTCATGCGCATACCGCAGGGACGCCTCGTCGGTACCCCGGCCGTCCCCGTACCCGGCCAGGCTCGGCCCGATCGTGCCATAAACCGGCTCGTTCGGGTCCATCTGGTGACAGGCGTAGCAGTTACCGCCGGGAGTGCGCGTCGAGTGGTCATCGTTGCGATGCCCCACGCGGAACCCGTAGCCGGAACGGGCGAGCTCCGCGCCCCGCTCCCAGTCACCCAGACGTGGCCCCCCGGGGGGTGCCTCGTAGCTCTCCCGAGCGAGGGTGATCACCTCCTGCACCTGATCGTCCGGAAGCTCCCCTCCGACCACGGAACATGCACGCTGCAGGTCATCCTGCTCCATGCGCCCGCGGGCCGAGCCGCCTTCCTGAACGGGCTGGTTCAGTCGATAACTGTCCGATTCGAACACGATGTATTCGACCAGTTCGTCCGTCTCCATCGAGGCGATGTCGATCTCGCCCTCGTCGGCGTCGCCGAAGAACTGACACCCCGTGGTGAACAACGCCGCCGACACGGCAAGCGGCAACCCCCAACGTACCCTGTGGCCTGGCATCCCTGATGTCTCCCCGATTCCGTTTCGCCGCCGAACTCGCGACCGCGGCCACGCCGACGGCACCGGCAGGGTGCGCGATGGCGCCTGGTTGACCCCGGCTCGCGGGTGCGATGGTGAATAATGTCTGGTCCCGTGGCGAATGCCCCGGGAGGGGGCCGCCGCGAGGAACGCGGCGGCCCGGGTCACGATCCGCCGAACGGATCGTCATGCAGCCTTGCGGCTGCCCCGGGTCAGTTGTTGACCGGGGACTCCGGATCCAGCAGATAGGCCATGATGTGGCTGATCTGCTCCTCGCTCAGCAGGCCCTGGAACCGGGGCATTTCCGCACACGGGAAGTACTGGTGCGGGTTGTGGATGACCTGATGGACGTATTCCCGGATGGCCTGGCTGTCGCCGCGGGTTGCGCCATAGTTCACCAGGCTCGGCCCGATGGTGCCCTGCGTGGGACCTTCCGGATCGAACACGTGGCAGTTGACGCAGTTGCCGCCGGGTTCGCGGGTGGAATGGTCATCGGTACGGTGACCGATCCGGTAGCCGTAGCCGGAGAACGCCAGCTCTTCACCGCGTTCCCAGTCGCCCAGCTCGATGTCGCCTTCCGGGGCCTCGTACTGCTCGCGGGCCAGAGCCACCACACGGCCGGCGGTCTCGCCGTCCGGGTCACCCTCGATCGAGCAGGCCGCCTGGATCTCGTCCTGGGTCATGCGCTTTTCCATGGTACCGCCTTCCTGCGGGACCTGGTCATAGCGGAAGCTGTCCGACTCGAAGATCATGTATTCGGCCAGCTCGTCCGCGCTCATCGCAGTGATGTCGACGTCGTCCGACTTGTTGCCCTCGGCCACGGCGCAGCCCGTTGCCAGCGCGACGGTTGCAAAGGCGGCCACACCGGCCGCAACAGTATTTTTCTTGAACATGCTTGCTGTCTCCTATTGCGTCCGGGGTTACCGCTTCAGGTCGGGCAGGATCGCCGGCTCGCCACGGGCCGCGTCATTCCAGAAAGCGATGAGCGCGGTGTTGGCCATCGAGTCCGGCCGGATGCCGGCGTGGCGCATCTGCCACACGCAACCACGGATGCGGTGGTTCTGACTGCGGACGTTGTCGTGCCCGGCACGCTGGGCCGGCCAGGAGACCGCCTTGGTCCATTCCTGGGAATCGCGCATCTTGGGCAGGACCGACGCACGAATGCGCTTGCCGGACTGACCGTGACAGGAGGCGCAGTTGAAGTCCTGAGCTCCGCCGCGACGGAAGAACAGCTTCTCGCCGGCCGCGATCATCGCCTGTTCCTCGGGATGATCGTTCTGCGGCTGCCACTCCATGCCGGAAGACTGCATGGCGATATAGGTGGTCAGCTGCATGATGTCCGAACCGCTGCCGTGGCGCTGCGCGACGGCCGCGTCATCGGCGTCGAAGCCCTGGATTTCCTTCATGCAGTGCACCAGGCGCTGCTCGAAATCCATGACCTTGCCGACGTCCTCGAAGTAGCGCGGCAGCTCCACGTAGGCGCCTTCCAGCACGCCCTCGCCCTTGCCGAAGTCGCAGGATTCCAGCGATGCGTTGTTCGGCCCGCGCTCCTCGTAGAACAGCTGCTCGCCGTCTTCCGCCACCCACAGGGCGGGGTTGTCCGGCATCATCATGATGTTCTGCTCACTCTGATGCAGATACGCCGAATCGGGGTTGGCGTCGAGCAGCTTCTGCAGGACATCGGTCGGGTCCTGCCATTCGCCGGCCTGGGCAGCGCCCCCGACCGCCATTGCTACGGGCAAGGCGAGCAATGCTTTCTTGAACATGGAAACCTCCATCACACGGTTTTATTCGATGGGCCCGGGTCTCCGTCGCCCGAACCTACGCTGCAGAGTGCGGAATGCGTGAACACCGTGTCAACAAACAAACGCTATATTAGCGTTTCCTAAAAGTCTGTTTTTCAAGGGTTCTTGCAGTCCGGCACCGATAGGCAGACGCCCCGGGGAACGGATCTATTCCCCTTTTTGCAAAAAGTTCCCGTTGATTTCGGTTTGCCGGTTGGCTTCGTGGCGCAGGAGGGCCTGTTTGGCGGCGGCCAGGGGGCCCGCAACCTGGCCGGCGTATCCCCCCGCGGATCCGCGATCGGGGGCGGCGCCGGCCGGCAGGACACGATGACAGGGGATGAACAGGGGCCAGGGATTGGCACGACAGGCCTGGCCCACGGCCTGCGGCGAGGAGCCGATGGCGCGGGCGATCTGGCCGTAGGTGCGGGTTTCGCCGACGGGGATGCGGGTCAGCGCGTGCCAGACCCGTTGCTGATGCGGGCTGCCGGGCGGCAGGCAATCGGGCGGAACCCAGGCACGCGGGTCCCGGGCGTAGACCTCGGGAGCGAAGGGCAGGCGCAGCGGGACGGGAACCCGCGTCTCATGGCCTTCCCAGCCGAGCAGGAGAAGGGAGTTTTCAGGGTCGCAGGCATACACAAAGGCCAGCGATGCACCCGGGAGGATGCAGCGCCGGCCTTGCATGCGCTCGCGCGGGGGTCCGCGGGACCAACCGCGGCCCGGAGGGTCAGCCGCGACCCTTGGCCCGGGCGCGCACGTCTTCCTTGATGCGCGCGGCCTTGCCGGTACGATCGCGCAGGTAGTACAGCTTGGCCCGACGGACCTTGCCGCGACGCTTGACCTGAATCTCGGCGATCTGCGGGCTGTGGGTCTGGAAGGTGCGCTCCACTCCGTTGCCGTAGGAGGTCTTGCGCAGGGTGAACGCGGAGTTCAGGCCGCGGTTGCGCTTGCCGATCACTACGCCCTCGAAGGCCTGCAGGCGCTCGCGCTCTCCTTCGCGCACCTTGACCTGCACCACCACGGTATCGCCCGGGCCGAAATCCGGGACATCGGATTTCATCTGCTCGGCTTCCAGTTGCTGAATGACGTTATTCATTGCTCGACCTCAATCATCGCTCTCGGAGCGGACGCCACCTCGCGGGTGACGCTCGCGGTATTCGTCCAGCAGGGCCTGATCCGTGCCCCCCAGTTCGAGCCGGGCCAGCAGATCCGGCCTGCGGCTCCATGTACGCCCCAGCGCCTCACGGCGGCGCCAGCGGCGGATCGCGCCGTGGTCGCCTCCAAGGAGGACGCCGGGGACGCGGTGTCCGTTCAGTTCCTCCGGCCGGGTGTAGTGCGGACAGTCCAGCAGGCCCTCGCTGAAGGAATCCTGCTCGGCGGAATCCGCATGCCCCAGCACCCCGGGCCGGAGGCGGGCGCAGGCATCGATGATCGCCATGGCGCCCAGTTCCCCGCCGGAGAGCACGTAGTCTCCCAGCGAGATTTCTTCATCGACTTCGGCTTCGATAAAGCGTTCGTCGATCCCTTCGTAGCGGCCGCAGACCAGCGCCACCCGCGGTCTTGCCGCGAGGGCCCGGACCCGCTGCTGATCCAGCGGCCGTCCCTGCGGGGTCAGCGCGACCACGTGCAGCGCCTCGCGGCCATCGGCCCGGGCGGCGTCCAGCGCCCCCTTCAGCGGCGGCACCTGCATGACCATGCCGGGGCCGCCGCCATAGGGCCGGTCGTCCACCGCCTGGTGCACCCCGCTGGCCCAGTCCCTGGGATTCCAGGTCCGCAGGTCCATCTGCCCGGCCTCCACGGCCCGGCGCGGGATGCCCCATTGCGTCACGGATGCGACCAGCTCCGGGAACAGGGTGATGACGTCGAAGCGCATCGCCGCGTCAGTATTCCGGATCCCAGTCCACCCGGATCCGTCCGCCCTCGAGATCGACCTCGAGGATGTACGGACCCTGCACCCAGGGGATCAGCCGCTCGCGTTCACCGCTCACGACCATCACGTCATTGGCGCCGGTCTCCATGAAACCGGTGACCGTCCCCAGCGGCGTGCCGTCGACATGTTCAACGGACAGGCCCTGCAGGTCGGCCCAGTAGTACTCGCCTTCTTCCGCCGGGGGCAGCCACTCGCGTTCGATCGCCAGCTCGGCCCCCATCAGTCCGTAGGCGGCATCGCGATCGGCCACCCCGGCGAACTTGATGACCACGCCGGGGCCGTGCGCGCGGCCGCTTTCAATCTCCACCAGCCGCCATCCCTCGGCCTGCTTCATCCACAGGCGGGGGAAACCGGTGATGGCGTCACGCGGCTCGGTCTCGGAAAAGATCCGGACCCAGCCCCTGACGCCGTAGACCCCGGAGACGCGTCCGACGCGGATGCGCTCACCCGCCTCGCTCACCTGCGTCTCCCGGAGGTCAGGCCGCCGCAGCCTGCTGCTTGCGGTACCCCTTGACCAGGTGCTCCACGCGCTCGGACATGCCGGCACCGTGGCTCAGCCAGTAATCGACCCGCTCGAGGTCGATCTTCAGCGGGATTTCCTGACCGCGGGCAACCGGATTGTGAAAACCGACGCGCTCGATGTAGCCGCTGTCGCGGCGGGCGCGGGAGTCGGTCACCACGATCGAGTAGAAGGGGCGCTTCTTGGCGCCGCGGCGTGACAGACGAATTGTAAGCATGAAGTCTTGAACCCCGTGAAGTTCGGTTTCGCGAGAAAACGCGCGATTATAACGAATTGCAGCGCCAAGACAAGGCCGAAGCCCCATCGTCAGCGTTTCGGCAGGCCCCCTCCGGGGCCCCCAGGGCCGCCCATGCCGCCCATTTGTCCTCCAAGGGCCCGCATCATTTTCGATGCGCCGCCCTTGGAAAATTTCTTCATCGCCTTGCTCATCTGGGTGTGCTGCTTGAGCAGGCGGTTGACGTCCTGGATCTGGCAGCCGGAGCCCGCGGCGATGCGGCGCTTGCGCGACCCCTTGATGATGTCCGGGTGGCGGCGTTCCTCGTCGGTCATCGAGGAGATCACGGCCTGCATGCGCCGGATCTCCTTGTCGCCGGCCTGATTCTTGATCGCCTCCTGCATCTTGCCGCCGCCGGGCAGCTTTTCCAGCATGCTGCCCATGCCGCCCATCTTCTCCATCTGGGCCAGCTGTTCGCGCAGGTCGTTGAGGTCGAAGCCGCGCCCCTTCTTCAGCTTGCGCGTGAGCTTCTCGGCCTTTTCCTCGTCGACCTGCCGCGAGGCTTCTTCCACCAGGGAGACCACGTCGCCCTTGCCGAGGATACGGGACGCGATACGTTCCGGATGGAAGGGCTCGAGCCCGTCGGGGCGTTCGCCGGTGCCGATGAACTTGATCGGCACCCCGGTGATCTGGCGCACCGACAGCGCGGCGCCCCCGCGGGCATCGCCGTCGGCCTTGGTCAGCACCACACCGGTCAGCGGCAGGGCGTCACCAAACGCGCGCGCGGTGTTGGCTGCGTCCTGCCCGGTCATGGAGTCGACCACGAACAGGGTCTCCACCGGTTCGACCGCCGAGTGCAGGGTCTGCACCTCGGCCATCATGTCCTCGTCGACGTGCAGGCGCCCGGCGGTGTCCACCAGCAGCACGTCGATCCCTTCGCGGCGGGCCCGCTGCACCGCGTCGGTGGCGATGTCGTCGGGCTTCTGCGAAGTATCGCTGGGGTAGAAGGTCACCTCGACCTGGCCGGCCAGGGTCTCCAGCTGCTGGATCGCGGCGGGGCGGTAGACGTCGCAGCTGACCACCGCCACGCGTTTCTTGTCGCGCTCGCGCAGGAGCTTCGCCAGCTTGCCGATACTGGTGGTCTTGCCCGCGCCCTGCAGGCCGGCCACCAGCACCACCGCCGGCGGCTGCGCGGCCAGATTGAGGGAGGCGTTCTCGCCACCCATGGTCGCGACCAGCTCGTCGTGCACGACCTTGATCAGGGCCTGCCCCGGCGTCAGGCTGCCGATGACCTCCTTGCCCAGCGCCTTTTCCTTGACGTCCTTCACGAACTCGCGCACCACCGGCAGCGCGACGTCGGCCTCGAGCAGGGCCATGCGCACTTCGCGCAGGGCCTCCTGGATGTTGTCCTCGGTCAGGCGCGCCTGACCCTTCAGACGCTTCATCGTGTCCTGGAGGCGACTGGAAAGGCCGTCGAACATGGGACGTGTCTCCTGCGGATGAAATCGGCGGGGCGCGGCCCGCATCGAATCGAGCATTATACCCGTGACGGGGGTCTCCTGCAGCGCGCGATGACGAAGTGCATTCGCGGGCGTGACAAGGGATAATCCGCGCATGACCACGATCGCCGGAACCATCGCCGTTTTTCTGTACCTGATCGCGCTGGGCTACCTGGCCCTGGGGATACGCGACCGACCGCTGGCCGCCGGGCAGCCACGCGGACCGCTGGCAGTGTGGCTGCTGGCGCTGATCGCACATCTGGTTGCCCTGGTCCCGGCGATCGCGACCGGCACCGGCTGGAACCTGTGCCTGGGCAATGCGCTGTCGGCGTCGATGTGGCTGGTGGCGGCCCTGCTGTGGGTCACCGCCCTGCGTCACCCGCTGGCCAGTCTCGGGATGGTGGTCCTGCCACTGACCCTGCTGGCCGCGCTGACCGCGCTGCTGTGCGACGGCGACGCCCGCTACGCGACCTCGGCCGGGATCGCGGTACACGTGCTGTTCTCCGCGCTGGGCTGGGCCTTCCTCGCCCTGTCCACCGCCCAGGCCGCGGTGATGACCGCCCAGCACCGCGCCCTGCACGACCACCACACGCGCGGGATCGTGCGCTACCTTCCGCCGCTGTTCTCCATGGAACTGTGGCTGTTCCGCATGATTTTCATCGGCTGGCTGTTCCTCGGGCTCAGCCTGATCTCGGGCTTCATCTTCGTCGACGACCTGTTCGCTCAGGACCTGGTGCACAAGTCGGTGCTGTCGATCCTGGCCTGGGTCATCTTCTCCGTGCTCCTGCTGGGGCGCTGGCGCCTGGGCTGGCGCGGATCGCGCGCGCTGGCCTGGACCACCGGCGGCTTCGTCGCGCTGGTGCTGGCCTACTTCGGCACCAAGCTGGTGCTGGAGGTCATCCTCGGGCGAGTGTGAGCCCCTGCACCGGCGCTTGACAGCCTCGCGGGGCTTGCCTGAAATGGAGCCCGCCCACACCTGACCGCAGGTCCCCCCGTTGCAAGAGATCCCGCTGTCCGTCCTGTTCGGCGCGCTGCTCGTGCTGTTCCTGCTGTCGGCCTTCTTCTCCGGGTCGGAGACGGCGCTGATGGCGCTGAACCGCTACCGCATGCGCCATCGCGCCCAGACCGGGCATCGCGGGGCGGCCATCGCCGCGCGCCTGCTGGATCAGCCCGACCGCCTGATCGGGCTGATCCTGCTGGGCAACAACTTCGTCAACATCCTGATCGCCCAGATCGCAACCATCATCGGCTGGCGGCTGTTCGGCGACACCGGGGTGGCCATCGCCACCGGCGTGCTGACCCTGACCCTGCTGATCTTCGCCGAGACCGCCCCCAAGACCCTGGCGGCCCTGCACAGCGAGCGGGTCGCCTACCCCGCGGCACGAATCTACCGCATCCTGATGCGGGTGCTGTGGCCGGTGGTATGGCTCATCAACCTGCTGGCCAACAATTTCCTGCGGCTGTTCGGGGTGCCGGTGGATGCCCGCCAGCGCTCGGCCCTCAATGCGGACGAGCTGCGCAGCGTGGTCTCCGAGGCGGGCTCGCTGATCCCTCCGAACCACCGCCGCATGCTGCTCAACCTGCTGGATCTGGAGCGGGCCACGGTCGAGGACATCATGATCCCGCGTAACGAGATCGTGGTGCTGGACCTGACCGAGCCGTGGAACGAGGTCCTGGATCAGCTGCTGCACGGCAGTTTCACACGGCTGCCGGTGGTGGAGGGCGAGCTGGACCGGGTGCTGGGCTTTCTTCACCTGCGCGACGTCCTGCCGCTGATCGAGCGTGACGAATTCGGCCCCGAGGCGCTGCGCCAGGTGGTGACGGCACCCTGTTTCATTCCCGAAGGGACGCCGCTGAACCGCCAGCTGATCAACTTCCAGCAGCAGCGCCGCCGAATCGGCCTGGTGGTGGATGAGTACGGTGACATCCAGGGACTGATCACCCTGGAGGATCTGCTGGAGGACATCGTCGGCGAGTTCACCACCGACTCGCCGACCATGAGCGACGACGTGCTGTTCCAGGACGACGGCGCGGCGATGGTCGACGGCGGCATCCACCTGCGCGAGATCAACCGCGCCCTGGCGCTGGACCTGCCGCTGGACGGCCCGCGCACCCTCAGCGGCCTGATCGTGGAGCACCTCGAGAGCATCCCCGAAGCCCCGGTCAGCGTGCGCATCAACGGCGTGGTAATGGACATCGTGCAGATCAAGAACAACACCATCCGCACCGTGCGCATCCCGCCGGAACACCACAGCCCGACCACCCCGGAAGACTGACATGGCCCGCAGCAAGACCCAGTACATCTGCCGCGCCTGCGGCGCGACCTCGCCCAAATGGGCCGGCCAGTGCGGGGAATGCGGCGCCTGGAACACCCTCGAGGAGGCCGCGCCGGTCGCCTCCGCCGGGCCGCGCGGCGGCGGCTATGCCGGCGAGAGCGCACGCATCACCCGGCTGGGCGAGGTCGAGACCGGCGAGCTGCCGCGCACCTCCACCGGCATCTCCGAACTCGACCGGGCCCTGGGCGGCGGCCTGGTGACCGGCTCGGTGATCCTGATCGGCGGCGATCCCGGCATCGGCAAGTCCACCCTGCTCCTGCAGACCCTGGCCGCCCTGCCACCGGAGCAGACCCTGTACGTGACCGGCGAAGAATCCGCCCAGCAGGTGAGCATGCGCGGGCAGCGCCTGGGGCTGGAGGTGGACGGCCTGCGCCTGCTCACCGAGACGCAGGTGGAAAACATCATCGCCACCTGCGAGAGCGAACGCCCCGGGGTGCTGGTGATCGACTCGATCCAGACGCTGTTCACCGCCGCATCGCAGTCCGCGCCGGGCTCGGTCAGCCAGGTGCGCGATGCCGCCGCGGCCCTGGTCCGGCTCGCCAAGCAGCATGGCATTACCGTGATCCTGGTCGGCCACGTGACCAAGGACGGGCAGCTGGCCGGCCCGCGCATCCTCGAACACATGGTCGACACAGTGCTGTACTTCGAGGGCGACCCGGACGGGCGCTACCGCATGCTGCGGGCGGTCAAGAACCGCTTCGGCGCGGTCAACGAACTGGGCGTGTTCGCGATGCTGGAGACCGGCCTCAAACCGGTCTCCAACCCCTCGGCGATCTTCCTGTCACGCCACCAGA
Organism: Thioalkalivibrio sp. ALE11; assembly: GCF_000381205.1. Lineage (NCBI taxonomy): Bacteria > Pseudomonadati > Pseudomonadota > Gammaproteobacteria > Chromatiales > Ectothiorhodospiraceae > Thioalkalivibrio > Thioalkalivibrio sp. ALE11. The sequence continues at coordinate 354,132 of NZ_KB906164.1, forward strand.
ACCCGGTGCCCGGCAGCGTAGTGATGGTCACCCGCGAAGGTACGCGCCCGCTGCTGGTGGAGGTCCAGGCCCTGGTCGCCGAGAGCCACGCCTCGCAGCCACGGCGCATCACCGTGGGCCTGGAGCAGAACCGCCTGACCATGCTGCTGGCGGTGCTGCACCGCCATGGCGGCGTGGCCCTGTTCGACCAGGACGTGTTCATCAACGTGGTCGGCGGCGTACGCGTGACCGAGACCGCCGCCGACCTGCCGATGCTGGCCGCCGCCCTGTCCAGCCTGCGGGACCGCCCCCTGCCGCAGGAACTGCTGGCCTTCGGCGAGGTGGGCCTGGCCGGCGAGATCCGTCCGGTCCCCAACGGCGAGGAACGCCTGCGCGAGGCCGCCAAGCACGGCTACACCCGAGCCATCGCCCCCGCCGCCAACGCCCCGCGCAAGCCGATCAAGGGCATGGAAGTAGTCGCCGTCTCGCGCCTGGGGGAGGTGCTCGACGCGCTGTAAGCCGGAAGTCGGCATAACGGGCCGCGCAGAGCCGGCAACGACCACTCCGAATCCATAAGAAAGGGCGCCCGCCGGGGCGCCCTTTCTTAATCGGCCGGCCTGGCCTCACCGTCAATTGACGGCGTCGAGATCCGCCGCCAGGGATTCGCGCATGCCCTCGGGCACGGCATCCACGCGGTGGTTGTAGTTCTCGTGGTCCACGCCGGCGGCGATGGCCGCGCCGGATTTGGCCGCCGACACCATTGCGGGCGTCAGCTCGAAGCGCAGGAAGTGCACCGACGAGGTCTTGTCCTCGGTCTCGCGGTCGAGGTCTTCGTTGGCGATGGGGTAGACCTTGTCGTGGCCTTCCACCTGCACCCAGGTCACGCGCTCGATGCCGATCAGCTTCGACAGCTGCACCTTGCGCTCGTCCGCGTCGGGGAATTCGACCATCATGGTCGCCTTCCAGTTGGAGCCGTCCGGGATCAGCGGGTTGTAGGCACCCAGCTCGTCCTCGATGCCTTCGCGGTCGAAGATCTTCTCGACCCGCAGCATCTCCTGGATCTGGTACTGCATGGTCATGCGATCCTCGAAGTGCAGGGTGACCGCAGGACCGATCTGCAGCACGCGGTGGCGCTTGTGCTCCATCACGTCGCGGCGGAATTTGGGCCGTACCTCGGAATACTGTTCCAGGGAATACAGGTCGTCACGGCTGAGCTTGTCCACGTTTTCCTCCGTTACCATGTTCTCACCTCCTCGAGCACCGGGAGCCACATCACCCGCGCGGGGGGGCATCAGTGGTCGTGATGCTGGCTTTTGTCGGTGTAGTCCTTGTCGGACCAGAGATTGTCTTTGAGTTCGCGATCGAACACCGGGTTCCGGCGCCGGATCCACTCCAGCACCATCGCCGCATGTTCGATCTCCTCGTCGCGGTTGTGCGCGAGGATCGCCTTCAGTTCGGGATCCTTGCAGGCGTCCATGCGCTGCTGGTACCAGTCGACCGCCTCGAGCTCTTCCATCAGCGAAACGATGGCGCGATGCATCTCGCGCGATTCGTCGCTGAGCTCCTCGACCGGTTCGTGGTAGCTGTCACTGGCCATTCGCTTCCCTCCTGATGGGTGTTACAGCCCGTAGGCCTGACGCAGCAGCGTCAGCGGGTGCTCGGGCTGCTTGTCGTCGTCCTTCATGCCGTTCTCGATCATGTGGCCGGCCATCGGGCAGTCACTGGAGAAGTGGTCGGCCTCGGCCTTGGTCACGCGGTTCACGACCGGACGGCAGATCTTGCTGGCCGTCTCGTAGAACTCGCTTTTCACGCCATAGGTACCGTCATGCCCGGAACAGCGCTCGACGGTCTCGATCTCGGTGTCCGGCACCAGCTTGAGCAGATCGCGGGTCTTCAGGCCCATGTTCTGCACGCGCAGATGGCAGGCGGCGTGATACGCGATCTTGCCCAGCTTTTCCGGGAAGTCGGTGTTCAGCTTGCCGTCCTTGTGGCGCTCCATCAGGTACTCGAACGGGTCGAAGATGCGGTCGCGCACGGTGGCCACGTCCTGTTCGTCGGGGAACATCAGCGGCAGTTCCTGCTTGTACATCAGCACGCAGGACGGCACCGGGGCGACGATGTCGTAGCCCTGGTCGATCATCTTCTTCATCGCGGGGATGTTCGCGTCCTTGGAGGCCTCCACGGACTCCAGATCGCCCAGCTCGAGCTTGGGCATGCCGCAGCACTGCTCCTTCTCGACCAGCGTGACCTCGATGCCGTTGTGCTCGAAGACCTTGACCAGGTCCTCGACCAGGTGCGGCTCGTTGTAGTTGCCGTAGCAGGTGGCATACAGCGCGACCCGGCCCTGAGTGGCACCGGCCGGTTCCGGGTTGCTCACCCCGCCGGACACCTTCGACACGCGCGAACGGCCCTTGTTCGAGTGATACTCGGGCACCGGGGCGTCCGGGTGCACGCCGACGGTCTTGTCCAGCAGCTTGCGCACGGTTCCGTTCTTGTTGGCCGCGTTGACCGCGCCGGCCACCACCGGAATGCCCGCCAGCTTGCCCACCGTGTCGGTACTGGAGAGCAGTTTGTGCGAGGTCTTCGCACCCTCGTTCTGGAACCGGAATGCCTTGGCCCGCAGCATCAGGTGCGGGAAATCCACGTTCCACTCGTGCGGCGGGACGTAGGGGCACTTGGTCAGGTAGCACAGGTCGCACAGGTAGCAGTGATCCACCACCTGCCAGAAATCTTTCTTGTCGACCCCGTCGACTTCCATGGTCTCGGATTCGTCGACCAGATCGAACAGCGTGGGGAATGAATGACACAGACTGACGCAGCGCCGGCAGCCGTGGCAGATATCGAAGACGCGCTCGAGTTCGTTGAACAACGATTCCTCGTTGTAGAACTCGGGGTTCTTCCAGTCCAGTGGATGGCGGGTCGGGGCTTCGAGACTGCCTTCACGTTGATGGGTCGGCGCAGACATTCATCCCTCCGGATGTTCTGATTGTTCTGTTCTTGCAGACAAGACGGGGCCGGCTGAGCCGGCCCCGCTGCGGGACACGAGCCGCGACGATCAGTCGTCCAGCTGGTCCAGCGCCTTCTGGAAGCGGTTGGCGTGGGAACGCTCCGCCTTGGCCAGGGTTTCGAACCAGTCGGCGACTTCGTCGAAGCCTTCGTCGCGCGCGGTCTTGGCCATGCCCGGGTACATGTCGGTGTACTCGTGGGTCTCGCCGGCGACCGCGGTCTTCAGGTTGGCTTCGGTGCCACCGAATTCCAGGCCGGTGGCCGGGTCACCACAGTCCTCGAGGTACTCGAGATGCCCATGGGCGTGGCCGGTTTCACCTTCCGCGGTGGAGCGGAACACGGTAGCCACGTCATTGTAGCCTTCCACGTCCGCCTTCGAAGCGAAGTACAGATAGCGACGGTTCGCCATCGATTCGCCGGCAAACGCTTCCTTCAGGGCTTCTTCGGTCTTGCTGCCTTTCAGATCCATGATGTCTCTCCTTCTTCGTATGGGTTCTACACAGACACAACGAGCGAGTGTCGCATCGAGTGCAGACAGTGATTTAGACTCTGTCTAAACCGTACGGCAAATGTATGCCCTGCCCCCGGCCCTGTCAACCTGCCCCCTCGTGCTTTTCACGCACGCGCGGATCCGGTACTTTGGCCGTTTTTGCAGCCGACAATCGCCATGTCCGACGAGACTCCCGATCCCGCACCCGGAACCCCGGCCGACTTCGAAGCCAGCCTGGAGGCCCTGGAGAGCCTGGTGGCCCGCATGGAGTCGGGCGAGCTGGGTCTGGAACAGTCGCTGGAGGAGTTCCAGCAGGGCATGCAGCTGGTCGATCGCTGCCAGCGGGCCCTCGACGAGGCCCAGCGGCGCATGGAAGCCCTGACCACCGAAACCTCCGGCAACCCGGAAGCCGCCAGCGGGACCCCGCCCGCGACGGATGACGATGACCCGGTGCCCTTCTGATCCGGACCCGCGGACGCCCGACGTGACAGCCACCACCTCGCCCGAACAGGCCATCCCCGCGTATCAGGAACGCATCGAGGGGGTCCTGGACCGAGCCCTCGATCCGGCCGGCGCGCCCGACGCCCGGCTGATCGAGGCAATGCGCTATGCCACCCTCTCCGGCGGCAAGCGCCTGCGCCCGCTGCTGGTATATGCCACCGGCGAGGCCCTGGGGGCCCCGCAGGACGCGCTGGATGCCGCAGCCGCGGCGGTGGAGATGATCCACGTCTACTCGCTCATCCACGACGACCTTCCGGCGATGGATGACGACGATCTGCGGCGCGGACGCCCGACCTGTCATCGGGCCTACGATGAAGCCACCGCGATCCTCGCCGGCGACGCCCTGCAGGCGCAGGCCTTTGTCACGCTGTCGAGCGGGACGGCGGCACTGCCGGCCGGGCGCGCCCCGGTCATGCTGCAGGAACTGGCCCGCGCCGCCGGCCTGCAGGGCATGGCCGGGGGCCAGGCCATCGATCTGGGAGCCTGCGGCGGGCGCCTGGACCTGCCGGGTCTGGAGGGCATGCACCGGCTGAAAACCGGCGCCCTGATCCGCGCCTCGGTTCGCCTGGGCGGGCTGGCCGGCGGCGCCGACGACGCCCTGCTGACGCGCCTGACCGACTACGCCGAATGTATCGGCCTGGCCTTCCAGATCCGCGACGACATCCTGGACGTCGAGGGCGACCCGGAGACCCTGGGCAAGGCCTGCGGAGCGGATGCGCGCCTGGACAAGTCGACCTTCCCCGCGCTGATGGGCCTGGAAGCCTCGCGCGAACGCGCGGTGGCGCTGGTCGACCAGGCACTCGAGGCGCTGCAACCCCTGGATGCGGAGGCCGATTTGCTTCGCCATCTCGCGCGTTACATTGTCGACCGCATCCACTGAGCCGGTGCCCTCCGCGATGCAAGCCACCCCCCTCCTCGATGCCATCGAGTGGCCATCCGATCTGCGCGCCCGACCGGGCGCCGAACTGCCGGAGATTGCCCGGGAGCTGCGCACCTTTCTGATCGACAGTGTCTCGCGCACCGGCGGACATCTGGCCGCCAACCTCGGGACGGTGGAACTGGCGATCGCCCTGCACTACGCCTTTGATACCCCGGACGACCGGATCGTCTGGGACGTGGGGCACCAGGCCTATGCGCACAAGATCCTGACCGGACGGCGCGAGGCCATGGCGACCCTGCGCCAGCACGGCGGACTGGCGGGCTTCCCCAAGCGCGCGGAGAGCGAATACGACGCCTTCGGCGCCGGGCATTCCAGCACCTCCATCAGCGCCGCCGCGGGCATGGCCCTGGCCGCCCGCCACGCAGGCCTCGACCGGCGCCACGTGGCGGTGATCGGCGACGGCGCGATGACCGCCGGGATGGCCTTCGAGGCGCTCAACCACATCGGCGAGCTGGACTGCAACCTGCTGGTCATCCTCAACGACAACGACATGTCCATCTCGCCCAACGTGGGCGCGATGAACCAGTACTTCACCCGGCTGCTGTCGGGGCGCCTGTACAGCTCGATGCGCGAGGGCTCCAAGCGCATGCTGGAGTTCGTGCCGCCGATGAAGGCGTTCGCCCAGCGCGCCGAGGAGCACATGAAGGGCATGCTGGTGCCCGGTACGCTGTTCGAGGAACTGGGCTTTCGCTATTTCGGGCCGGTCGACGGTCACGATGTCAGCGGTCTGGCCGGCATCCTCAAGAACCTGCGCGGCGGGCACGGACCGCAGCTGCTGCACGTGGTCACCCGCAAGGGCCAGGGCTATGCCCCGGCCGAAGAGGACCCCTGCCGCTATCACGGCGTGTCCAAGTTCGAACCGGAGAACGGTCTCGCCCCCTCCGGTCCGAAGGCACCGACCTACACCGACGTCTTCAGCCAGTGGCTGTGCGACCAGGCGGCGGCCGACGAGCGCCTGCTGGGCATCACCCCGGCGATGCGCGAGGGCTCGGGCCTGGTCGCCTTCTCCGAACAGTACCCGCAGCGCTACTTCGACGTCGGCATCGCCGAGCAGCACGCAGTGACCCTCGCGGCCGGCATGGCCTGCGAGGGTCAGCACCCGGTGGTCGCGATCTACTCGACCTTCCTGCAGCGGGCCATGGACCAGGTCATCCATGATGTCGCCCTGCAGGATCTGCCGGTGCTGTTCGCCATCGACCGGGCCGGCATCGTCGGCGCCGACGGCCCCACCCATGCCGGTACCTTCGACATCGCCCTGTTGCGCAGCGTACCCAACCTGCTGCTGATGGCCCCGGCCGACGAGGCCGAATGCCGCCGCATGCTGGCGACCGGCTTTGCCTGGAACGGCCCGGCCGCGGTGCGCTATCCGCGCGGCAGCGGCCCGGGCACGGAGCCGGGCGACCGTCTGGATCCGCTGCCGGTGGGCGAGGCCGAGATCCGTCGCGAGGCGGGCCCGGACGGTGCGGGGGAACGCATCGCCATCCTGTCCTTCGGCGCCCTGCTGGATACGGCGCTGGAGGCCGGCGAAGCCCTGGATGCGACGGTCGTCAACATGCGCTTCGTCAAGCCGCTGGATACCGCCTGCCTGGCCCGCCTGGCGGCGGAACACGACCGCCTGGTGACGCTGGAGGATCATGCCCGCGCCGGCGGCGCCGGCAGCGCGGTCCTGGAGTGGCTTTCGGCCGAGGGGCTGGACATCCCCTGCCAGACCCTCGGCATCCCCGACCGCTTCACCGAACACGGCCCGCGCGAGACCATCCTCGCCGAATGCGGTCTCGATACCGCCGGCGTGCTGGCAGCGATTCGCCACGCGGCCGGGCAGGAGAATTGCGCCGCACCGGGCGGCCGGCTAGGCTTTGCAGGCTGACAGCCATCTCCCGGCCCGCCGGCCGACCGCTTCCGGAATCCGAACATGAGTGCCCGCTATACCCTGCGCGTCCTGACCGACTTCGCCTCCGCGCACACCCTGCGCGATTATCCGGGGCAGTGCGCGAACATGCACGGCCACAACTGGAAGGTGGAAGCCGAGGTGGAGGCCGAAACCCTGGACGACACCGGGATGGCGGTGGATTTCAAGGTGGTCAAGAATGCCGCACGCGAGATCGCCGGGCAGCTGGACCATCGTTACCTCAACGACGTGCCGCCGTTCGACACGGTCAATCCCACCGCGGAGAACATCGCCCGCTGGTTCTTCCGCGAGATGGCGGAACGCCTGAACCGCCCCGGGCTGCGCGTCAGCGCCCTGACCCTGTGGGAGACCGACCGCGCCTGCGTGCGCTACAGCGAGGACGGCTAGACCCCCACCCGCTCCACCCGCGCCCCGCCTCAAGCACCGTCATTGCGGAGGGCCGCAGGGGGCCGGGCTCAGGTTGTCGCGCGCATCGTCATCGCGACGGGTTATCGCCCGCATCGTCATCGCGACGGGTTATCGCCTGCATCGTCATCGCGAGGAGCGAAGCGACGTGGCGATCTCCGTCCGGGACCATCTGAGCCCGTATCTGACTCGGCGCCAGCTTCGGAAGGTTGCCGCGTTGCCTGCGGCTCCTCGCAATGACGGGGCCGGATTTTCCTTCGCGGTTGTTGCAGCGCGACCTGCGCCACCTACAGGTGGTTGGAAGCGTAATCCGCCAGCCGCGAACGCTCGCCGCGGGTGAGCGTGATGTGCCCGCTGTGCGTCCATTCACGGAAGCGGTCCACCACGTAGGTCAGCCCCGAGGTGGTCTCGGTGAGATACGGGGTGTCGATCTGCGCGATGTTGCCCAGCGCGACGATCTTGGTCCCCGGCCCGGCACGGGTGATCAGCGTCTTCATCTGCTTGCTGGTGAGGTTCTGCGCCTCGTCCAGGATGATGTAGCGGCTGAGGAAGGTACGCCCGCGCATGAAGTTGAGCGAGCGAATCTTGATACGGCTGGTCAGGATGTCCCCGCTGGCCGCCCGGCCCCATTCCCCGGCCCCTTCGGTGTTGCCGCCGAGGACCTCGAGGTTGTCCATCAGGGCCCCCATCCACGGAGTCATCTTCTCCTCTTCGGTACCCGGCAGGAAGCCAATGTCCTCGCCCACCGGCACCGTCACCCGGGTCATGATGATTTCCTTGTAGGTCCCGTCCTCGAGCGTCTGCGCCAGGCCGGCCGCGAGGGTCAGCAGGGTCTTGCCCGTCCCCGCCGCTCCCACCAGCGAGACGAAATCGACCTCCGGATCCATCAGCAGATTGAGCGCCAGGTTCTGCTCGCGGTTGCGGGCATTGATGCCCCAGACGGTGTGCCGGGGATTCATGTAGTCGTCCACCAGCTCGATCACGGCGGTCTCGGCCGGCCGATCCACCTCCAGCACGATGGCACTCAGGGGCTGCTCGCCCTCGCGATAGACGAACTGGTTGGGATGCCATTCCGCAACCAGCGGCCCCTTCACCCGGTAATAGGTCCGGCCGGCCTCCTGCCAGGAATCCATCGCCGCGCCGTGGGTGTCCCAGAAGTCCCCGGGCAGCTCCTGCATCCCCGAGTACAGCAGCGAAACGTCATCCAGCACCTGGTCGTTGTGATAATCCTCCGCATGCAGGCCGATCACCGCAGCCTTGATGCGCAGGTTGATGTCCTTGGACACCAGGGTCACCCGGACATCCGGGAGCTCCTCTTCCAGCGCCCGTGCGGTGCTGAGGATATCGTTGTCGGCCGAAGAGCCCGGCAGCGACTCGGGCAAGTGCGAATTCAGGCTGCGGGTCTGGAAAAACAGCCGGCCATGGCCGCCGAGATCCGAGTCCTCCAGCGACGTCGCCGTCAGCGACAGCCCGGCGACAATCGCCTCGTGGGTAGCCCCGGTCATCAGCTCGTCGATGAACCGGCTCACCTGACGCACGTTGCGCGCCACCTCGGAGACCCCCTTCTTGCCCCGGTCCAGCTCTTCCAGCACCACCATCGGCAGGAAGATGTCGTGTTCCTTGAAACGGAACAGCGCGGTGGGGTCGTGCATCAGGACGTTGGTGTCCAGCACGAACAGATGACGGCCGGGTTCGCGGTCTTCGATCATCGGGCCTCCGGGGCGCAGGGGCAGGGGCAGAAACGCGCTCGATGTCAGCCCGAGAGTTCACGCACCGCGGCGAGCACCTCGTCCACGTGGCCGGGGACTTTCACCTTGCGCCATTCCCGGCGCAGCACGCCGTCCGCGTCGATCAGGAACGTGGAGCGCTCGATGCCGCGCACCTGCTTGCCGTACATGTTCTTCATGCCAATGACGTCGAAGGCCTCGCACAGGCGCTCGTCCGCATCGCTGAGCAGGTCGAACGGCAGCTCCTGCTTGCTGCGGAAATTCTCGTGGCTCTTCACGCTGTCGCGCGAGCACCCGAGGATCACCGCCCCCGCTGCCTCGTAATCGGCCAGACGCTCGGCAAAGTCACGGCTCTCGTTGGTACACCCCGGCGTGTTGTCCTTGGGGTAGAAATACAGGACCACCATGCGCCCGCGGAAATCCTCCAGCGCCAGCTCCTGGTCGCCGGTGGCCGGCAGGCGGATATCGGCAGGTACGGGCTGATCGATCGCAACCGTCATTTTCGTGTCTCCGGTCGGGGACGGGGCGGCATTCAGGCCTTGATCGGCTCCAGCACCCCGTCGAGATTGAGTTCGTCGCAGAAGTCCATGAATTCGCCCCGCAGCGTCGCCAGATGCTGCGCGGCCGGGATGTCGATCACGATGTTCGCCGCGAACATGCGGGCGCCTGTCTGCTGCGCCGTGTAGACGCGACTTTGTACATCCCGCAGGTTGACGCCCCGCGTGGCGAAGAAGTTCGCCAGGCCGTGCAGCAGCCCCGGGGCATCCAGGGCGATGACGTCCACGGCATAGGCCATGGCGGCCTCGCCCGACTCTGCCAGCGGCCCGCGACGCGCGGTCACCACCAGCCCGCTCTCGCGTTCCAGACGTTCCAGCCGCCCTTCTAGGGTCGCCAGGGTCTTCCAGTTTCCGCTGGCGGTCACCGCCATGCAGGCGTAGCCGGAAAGCACCACCATGCGACTGGCTTCCAGATTGCAACCGGATTCGGCAACGTGCTGGGTCACCTGAGTCACCAGGCCCGGCCGGTCCGGCCCCAGCAGACTCAGCACCAGCTCGGTGTGCGTACCGGCCCCGACGACCTCAGCCACGGGCCCGGCCTCCTGCAACCGGCGAGCAGGATGGCGAACGGCAATGGCGCATCGCGTGGATCATGATGCCGGAACATATCACCTCCCCGGGTACAGGCCAACGCGGCGCTTTCTTGAATGCCCTGTCAGTCCCCCGTTAGACTGCACCATTACTTGTCCTGGAGGGGGCGATGTTTCAAGGCAGCATGGTCGCGCTCGCGACCCCGATGCACGCCGATGGCAGCCTGGACTGGCCAGCGCTGGATCGGCTGCTGGAATTCCATGTCGAGTCGGGTACCGACGCCATCGTCGCCGTGGGCACCACCGGCGAATCGGCCACCCTCGATTTCGACGAACACTGCGAGGCCATCGCGCACGTCGTGCGCACCATCGATGGCCGGCTCCCGGTCATTGCCGGAACCGGAGCCAACTCCACCCGCGAGGCCATCGCCCTGACCCGGTGCGCGAAGGAAGCCGGTGCCGATGCCTGCCTGCTGGTCGCCCCCTACTACAACAAGCCCACCCAGGAAGGCCTGTATCTGCATCACAAGGCCATCGCCGAGGCGGTGGACATCCCGCAGATCCTGTACAACGTGCCCGGCCGGACGGCGGTCGACATCCTGCCCGAAACGGTCGAACGCCTGGCCGGGGTGCCCAACATCGTGGGCATCAAGGAAGCCACCGGAAGCAACGAGCGCACCGCCGAGCTGGTCGAACGCGTCGGCAGCCGCCTGGACCTGTTCAGCGGCGAGGATGCCAACGGACTTGCCTTCATGCTGGCCGGTGGCCACGGCGTCATCTCGGTCACGGCGAACGTCGCGCCGCGTCTGATGTCGGAGATGTGCAGGGCAGTGCGCGAAGGCGATGCCGAACGAGCCCGCGAGATCAACCGCCAGCTGGACGGGCTGCACTCGGCCCTGTTCCTGGAGGCCAACCCGATCCCGGTCAAATGGGCACTTCAGCAGATGGGCATGATGGAAGAAGGCATCCGCCTCCCGCTGACACCGCTTTCAGCTCCGTTTCACGCCCCGGTTCTGGACGCCATGCGCCAGGCCGGCATCGAGGTATGAACCGTTCATGACCCGTTTTTCGTCCTTTTCCGCTCGTACGACCGTACGCGCTTACCTGCCCGCGGCGCTGCCGCTGGCCGTCGCCCTCGCACTGGGTACCGCCGGCTGCGCCGGTACCGATGACCGTGGCCCGGTATATCAGGAATCCCGTCAGGCCCCTGACCTCGAGGTTCCGCCCGAGCTCAGTGCCCCCGACAGCCGCGACGGCTACCGCGTCCCCGACGCGCCGGGAGAACGCGTCAGCGCCCGCGAGATGCAGCAGCCCGATACCCGACAGACCGGCACACCCGGCGGAACGGGCACCCTGGCGCCGCGAGCCGGCGAGGTCCGGGTCCTGCCCGAAGACAGCGATGTACAGATCTGGCGTGACGGCGATACGCGCTGGCTGACGGTCGATACCGACCCGGACGACCTGTGGAATCGCCTGGCCGCGTTCTGGGACAGCCAGAACCTGCCGCTGGAACGCAACGAGCCGGAAGTCGGCATCATGGAAACCCAGTGGGCCGAAGACCGCGCCGGTATCCCGTTCAGCGGCACCCGCGGTTTCATCGCCCGGACCATTGGCGGTCTCTACGATTCGAACACCCGTGACCGGTACCGCCTGCGCGTCGAACGCGAGGACGACGGTCGCACCGCAGTCTACATCACCCATCGCGGGGCCGAAGAACAGCCCGTGGGCGAAGAACGCTTCCTCTGGGTTTCCCGCCCCTCCGATCCGGAACTGGAGGCGGAAATGCTCAATCGTCTGCGCCTGTTCCTGCTCACCGGCGACCCCGGCGAAGGCGGTCAGCGCGCCGACGAATCCGAGGTCCAGCGGGTGCCGGGCGCTCGCATCGAGAATGTCGGCGACGAACTGGTTCTTCGCTTTGACAGCGAAACGGACCAGGTATGGCGGCACCTCGGCACGCGCCTCGACCGTTCCGGCCTCCTCGTCGACGAACGCGACCGCCGCAGCGGCGTGCACGAAGTCACCTATCGCCCCGACAGCGCCGACGAAGACGAAGGTGGCTTCTTCAGCCGCCTGTTCGGTCGCGGTGACCGCCGCGCAGACACGCGCTACCGGCTCGAACTCTCCGCGGACAACGGCCAGTCCCTCCTGCGTGCACGGGACATCGACGGCGAACCGCTGGACGAGGACGACACCCGATTCCTCCTCGAACGGATCGAGGAAGGCTTTCGCCGCTGATCACCGAGCACCGGCGCTGTCGGCATGCTGCAATACTGTTCTCTTGGAAGCGGAAGCGGCGGGAACGCACTGGTCGTTCGGGCCCGCCACACCTGCATCATGATCGACTGCGGCTTCTCCGCGCAGGAGGCCGAACGTCGACTCGCGCGCGCCGGCCTGCAGCCGGACAAGCTGGACGCGCTCCTGATCACGCACGAGCACGGTGACCATATCGGTGCCGCCGGGGCGTTCTCCCGACGCCACGGAATCCCCGTATACGCTTCCCACGGCACCATCCGTGCCGCCCGTGACAATCGCTTCCCCAGCACCCTGGAAATCACCAGCGACTCGCCGATCGAGATCCGCGACCTGCGGGTGATTCCGTTCACCGTCCCGCATGACTCGCGGGAACCCACGCAGTTCACGTTGTCCGATGGCGACCGCGAGCTGGCACTAATGACCGATGCCGGCCATGTCACGCCCCACATGGTCGAGATCGCCGCCCGGGCCGACGGCCTCCTGCTCGAATGCAACCACGAGCCGGATATGCTCCAGGCCGGCCCGTACCCCGAGCGTCTCAAGGAGCGCATTCGCGGAGGATGGGGCCACCTCCCCAATCACGCGGCGCGTGACCTGCTCCGGCGGGCCGACAACCGAAAGCTGCGCTCCCTGATCGGGATGCACCTGTCCAGCGACAACAACCATCCCGACCACGCCCGGAAAGCGCTTGCAGAGGGCGTCGGCGCGGCCCCGACCGAGATGGAACTCGCCACCCAGGAAGAAGGGTTCAGCTGGCGCGAGCTCTAGGGAGCCGCCCCCTGGCTGCCGATGGCTACTTCCGCGATTCGCGCAGGAAATACAGCCCGCCAAGGATCATCACAACGCCCACCACGGTCGCGAACCACCCGCCAAACCCGCCATCCTCACGGGGGGCGATCGGCGAGAAATGGACCTGCTGCCCCAGCAGCGCATACGCCCCCACGGCAATAAGCACCAGGCCCACGACCACCAGGCCACCATCCGTCCGCTTGTTCGCCACAGCCACCTCCCGCCGATCGTCCGGCGTCACACGGGCACAAAATCAGGCATAAAAAAAGCCCGACACCTCGCAAGAGGAATCGGGCTTTCGGTGTAAATGCCTGGCGGTGACCTACTCTCACGAGGGGAGGCCCCTAACTACCATCGGCGCAGAGCAGTTTCACTTCCGAGTTCGGGATGGGATCGGGTGGTTCCTGCTCGCTATAGCCGCCAGGCAAACTGGCTGGACAGCGCTCACTGTCCAAATTCGGAATGCAACTAGGTGATGTGTCAGAAGAGACCAACAACCATTTGGGTGTTATATGGTCAAGCCGCACGGGCAATTAGTACTGGTTAGCTTCACGCGTTACCGCGCTTCCACACCCAGCCTATCAACGTTGTCGTCTTCAACGGCCCTTCAGGGAGCTCGAAGCTCCAGGGAGATCTCATCTCCAGGTGGGTTTCCCGCTTAGATGCTTTCAGCGGTTATCCCTTCCGCACTTAGCTACCCGGCAATGCCACTGGCGTGACAACCGGAACACCAGAGGTGCGTCCATCCCGGTCCTCTCGTACTAGGGACAGATCCTGTCAAATCTCCGACGCCCACGGCAGATAGGGACCGAACTGTCTCACGACGTTCTAAACCCAGCTCGCGTACCACTTTAAATGGCGAACAGCCATACCCTTGGGACCTGCTTCAGCCCCAGGATGTGATGAGCCGACATCGAGGTGCCAAACACTGCCGTCGATATGGACTCTTGGGCAGTATCAGCCTGTTATCCCCGGAGTACCTTTTATCCGTTGAGCGATGGCCCTTCCATACAGAACCACCGGATCACTAAGACCTGCTTTCGCACCTGCTCGACGTGTCTGTCTCGCAGTCAAGCACCCTTATGCCTTTGCACTCGTCGCGCGATTTCCGACCGCGCTGAGGGTACCTTCGCACTCCTCCGTTACTCTTTGGGAGGAGACCGCCCCAGTCAAACTACCCACCACACACGGTCCTCGACCCGGATAACGGGCCTGAGTTAGAACCCCAAACTTGCAAGGGTGGTATTTCAAGGATGGCTCCACCGAGACTGGCGTCCCGGTTTCAAAGCCTCCCACCTATCCTACACAAACAAGCTCAAAGTTCAGTGTGAAGCTGTAGTAAAGGTTCACGGGGTCTTTCCGTCTGGCCGCGGGTACACAGCATCTTCACTGCGATTTCAATTTCACTGAGTCTCGGGTGGAGACAGCGCCGCCATCGTTACGCCATTCGTGCAGGTCGGAACTTACCCGACAAGGAATTTCGCTACCTTAGGACCGTTATAGTTACGGCCGCCGTTTACCGGGGCTTCGATCAAGGGCTTCGCCGAAGCTAACCCCATCAATTAACCTTCCGGCACCGGGCAGGCGTCACACCCTATACGTCCTCTTTCGAGTTAGCAGAGTGCTGTGTTTTTAGTAAACAGTCGCAGCGGCCTGGTCTCTGCGACCTCGAACAGCTCGGGGAGCGAGTCCCGTCACCATCCGAGGCGTACCTTCTCCCGAAGTTACGGTACCATTTTGCCTAGTTCCTTCACCCGAGTTTCCTCAAGCGCCTTGGGATTCTCACCCTGCCCACCTGTGTCGGTTTGGAGTACGGTCTCACGTTAACTGAAGCTTAGAGGCTTTTCCTGGAAGCAGGGCATCAGTGACTTCGCTCCCTTGGGAGCTCGTCATCACATCTCAGGATATGTACCCCCGGATTTGCCTAGGAGTACTCCCTACATGCTTGAACCGGGCACCAACAGCCGGATCACTTAGCCTTCTCCGTCCCCCCATCGCATTAACGCGAGGTACAGGAATATTAACCTGTTTCCCATCGACTACGCATTTCTGCCTCGCCTTAGGGGCCGACTAACCCTGCGCCGATTAACGTTGCGCAGGAAACCTTGGGCTTTCGGCGGATGGGTTTTTCACCCATCTTATCGTTACTCATGTCAGCATTCGCACTTCTGATACCTCCAGCATGCCTCTCGACACACCTTCGCAGGCTTACAGAACGCTCCTCTACCACCTGCAAAGCAGGTCCGCAGCTTCGGTACATGGCTTTAGCCCCGTTAAATCTTCCGCGCAGGCCGACTCGACCAGTGAGCTATTACGCTTTCTTTAAAGGATGGCTGCTTCTAAGCCAACCTCCTGGCTGTCTCTGCCTTCCCACATCGTTTCCCACTGAGCCATGATTTGGGGACCTTAGCTGGCGGTCTGGGTTGTTTCCCTTTCCACGACGGACGTTAGCACCCGCCGTGTGTCTCCCATGCTCGCACTTTCCGGTATTCGGAGTTTGCAATGGTTTGGTAAGCCGGGATGGCCCCCTAGCCATAACAGTGCTCTACCCCCGGAAGTGATACATGAGGCGCTACCTAAATAGCTTTCGAGGAGAACCAGCTATCTCCGAGCTTGATTAGCCTTTCACTCCGATCCACAGCTCATCCCCTAATTTTTCAACATTAGTGGGTTCGGGCCTCCAGTGGGTGTTACCCCACCTTCACCCTGGCCATGGATAGATCGCCCGGTTTCGGGTCTACTTCCAGCGACTGAACGCCCTATTAAGACTCGGTTTCCCTATG